>JBGSST010000307.1:0-9741 GCA_041736915.1 Bdellovibrionota bacterium | reverse complement strand
CGGGCCTGCCTAGCGGGGCTATTTGACTAGGCGGCGCTTCATGGCGCCGCGGGAGGTTAGGGGCAATAGCAGTACCCAAAACAGGGTCAATACCGGGGCGTACCAGGGGATCGCTACCTGGAAGACGAAGCCGCGCACGATGGCCAGCACCGGGGTCAGCGGCAGGCACCATGCGATGTAAGTGGCAAAGCCCGGCAGCTTATCCAGCGGGAAATAGACCCCACAGAAGAGAAACATGGGGAACACCAAAAGGTATTGCGGATAGGCCAGCTGCTCGATGGTACGCGACAGCGACGACACCCAAAGCCCGAGCCCCGCGAAGATGAGGGCAAAGAAGAAGCAAAGTGGCAGCACCATGAGCGCGCCGGCGGGGGAGAAGTCGCCAATGACGGTCCCGATAGCCAGTACCATGCCGGCCGACAACGTGGCCTTGGAGGCGTCCCAGATTAATTCCCCCCATAGCACTTCGCTCAGCGTGACCGGAGTGGTGGCCATCGCCTTGAAGATCCGCTGGTAGTACATGCGGATGAAGCCGCCGTAAGCGGCCTCGAAAAATCCCTGGAACAAAACCGTTTGCGCCACCATGCCGGAGAGTACGAAAGCGCGGTAGCTAACCGGTTTGTCCATTACGGTGATGGCGCCAATCATCGTGGCTAGGCCAAAGCCGAACGACAGCAAGTACAGCAACGGCTCGAGCAGCGTCGTCATTAAACCGTAGAGCAGGTTCTTGCGAAACACGTCGAAGTACCGCAGCCACACGCAACGGATGGCCCAGCAGGATTCGAGAAAAGCCGATTCGCCGTTCTTACCGCTCATCGTTGCCCCCCTCCGCATTGGCGCCCAGCTTGCTGCCCGTGACCTTTAGGTAAACGTCTTCGAGATTAGAAGGCCGCTTCCACTTCACGCCGGGGCGGACCTCCTCTTCCATCCATTCGTAAGGGACGTGCTTTTTAATCAGATTTCGTGGGGTGTCCTCGTCGAGCACCGTGCCGTTGTGGAGGAGCGAGATCCGGTCACACAGGCGTTCCGCCTCTTCCATGTAATGCGTCGTCAAAAGCACCGCCAAGCCTTTGGCACGGTGGTGCTCCAGAACGTCCCACAAGCTGCGGCGGGCATCCGGGTCGAGACCCGTGGTCGGTTCGTCGAGAACCAGAACTTTGGGATTACTGATGAGCGCGCGGGCTACTTGAAGCCGACGTCGCATGCCGCCCGACAGGCTTTCCACCAGCTCGTTGGATTTTGAGGTGAGGGCGAACCGCTCTAGCAGGTCCTTGGCCCGGGCGGTGGCCTCTTTTTTACCGATGCGGAAAAACGTGGCGTGGCGAACCAGCTGGTCGATGACGGTAAAGTCCGTGTCGAGCGTGTCCTCCTGCGGACAGGTGCCAAGTAGCTGACGGGCTTTCTTGGGCTCGTGGTGCACGTCGTACCCCAGCACCTTGGCCGAGCCAGAGGTGGTAGGGAAAAAGCCGATGATGCAGTTGATGGTCGTCGACTTGCCCGCCCCATTGGGCCCCAGCAAACCAAAGCACTCGCCCGGATGCACCTTGAAAGAGATTCCGTTGACCGCCTCGACGGTCTTCTTCTTCCCTTTGTAGTGCTTTACGAGATTGTCGACGACGAGCGCCGGCTGAGTGTCACCCATCGGAAGAGTCTAATCGGAGGATTCTCCGATTAAAACTACCATCCCAAGACGTGCGCGAAGATCAGCGGAGCGACGATTGAAGCATCCGACTCCACGATGAACTTCGGCGTATCCGCGAGCAGCTTGCCCCAGGTGATCTTTTCGTTGGGCACCGCGCCCGAGTACGAGCCGTAGCTCGTGGTCGAGTCGCTGATCTGGCAGAAGTAGCTCCATACCGGAACGTCCTTCAGTAAATCCTGATTCAGCATGGGCACCACGCAGATCGGGAAGTCGCCGGCGATACCGCCGCCGATCTGGAAGAAGCCGATGCCGTTCGCCTTGCGCGAATTCGGCTCGTACCACTTCGCAAATTCCATCATGTACTCGATGCCCGACTTCATGACGGAAGGCTTGATTTTGTCTTCCATGCAGCGCGCCGCAAAGATGTTGCCCAGCGTGGAGTCTTCCCAGCCCGGAACCACCATCGGCAGGTTGCGCTCGGCCGCGGCCAGTAGCCACGAATGCTCGGCCGGAATCTCGTACTCGTTCTTCAAAGCTCCCGAGAGCAGGATCTTGTAGAAAAATTCGTGCGGGAAGTAACGCTCGCCGGACTTGGAAGCCTTTTCCCATTCGTTGATGATCACGTGCTCGATCTTACGGATCGCTTCCTCTTCGGGAATGCACGTGTCGGTCACGCGGTTCATGTGTTGGGCAAGCAGCTCCATCTCTTGGGCCGGAGTCAGCTCGCGGTAGTTCGGAACGCGCTTGTAAGAGTTGTGGGCGACGAGGTTGAAGACGTCTTCTTCCAGGTTCGCGCCTGTGCAGCTAATCGCGTGGATTTTACCCTTACGAATCATCTCGGCCAACGAGACGCCGATCTCGGCGGTGCTCATGGCGCCCGCCAGAGTGATGAACATCTGGCCGCCCTTATTCAGGTGGGCATGGTAGCCCTTGGCCGCATCCACCAACGCCGCGGCGTTGAAATGACGGTAGTTGTTTTCGATGAACTTCGTAATCGGTTTGTCTGCCATAGTGCGGGCGTTTTAGCCCAAATGCCTAAGTTAAACAAGGCCTGGTAATCATTGCTCGTCCTTAGACGGAGGGGCCCAAATCGCGTACGATTTCGTTCATGGTTACGATCAACGAGATTCCGCAACGGTTGTCCGCCCAACGGGCCTTTTTCAACTCCCAGAAAACGAAACCGTACCAGTTTCGTTACCACCAGCTCGAAAAGCTGGAGGCCACCGTAAAAAAATACGAGGCCGAAGCCTTTGCCGCCCTAAAGTGCGACCTCGGCAAGTCGGAGGCCGAAAGCTTCCTCGGCGAAATCGGTTTTCTCTACGAAGAGCTTAAGCACACCAAAAAGCATTTGAAGGGCTGGATGAAGCCCAAAAGCGTCTCTACTCCGTCAACGCTCGCGGTGGGCAAGAGCCGGATTTACTACGAGCCGTTGGGGGTGAGCCTCATCATCGCGCCGTGGAATTACCCCTACCAGCTTTGCCTCACCCCACTCGTCGCGGCGATTTCCGCGGGGTGTGCGGCGGCGGTAAAGCCATCGGAGCTGGCGCCGGCCACGGCTAAGCTCATCACCAAAATCATCGGCGAGACCTTCGAACCCGAGTACGTGTGGTGCATCGAAGGGGACGCCGCGGTGTCGACCGCCCTTTTGAAAGAGCGCTGGGACCACATCTTTTTCACCGGCAGCACCAACGTGGGCAAGATCGTGATGAAGGCCGCGGCCGAGCACCTCACGCCGGTCACCTTGGAGCTTGGGGGGAAAAGCCCGTGCCTCGTCGACGAGTCGGTAGACTTCGACGTGGCGATGAAGCGCATCGCCTGGGGCAAATATTTGAATGCGGGCCAAACCTGCGTGGCCCCCGACTACCTCCTGGTGCCTAAGGGAACCCAGAAACTGGTCGTCGAAGCGCTAGCCGGTAACCTCGAAACCTTTTTTAGCCGGACTCCGGAGACGAGCCCCGAGTACTCCCGCATCATCTCCGATCGCCACTACGATCGGCTGCACGGAATGCTGGGCCACGGTAACGTTATGGTAGGTGGCAAAGGCAATAAGGCCGACCGGTATCTGGCCCCCACGATTTTGACGGAGCCCAAGCTCGACTCTCCTTTGATGAAGGAAGAGATCTTCGGGCCCCTGTTACCCATCGTGGAGTACTCGTCGTTCGACGAGGCGGTGCAGTTCATTCAGGATCGGGAAAAGCCGCTAGCGCTTTATTACTTCGGCAACGATCCGGCCCACCGTGACCGGGTGCTCGGCAGCCTTTCGTTCGGGGGCGGCTGCGTGAACGATACGCTCGTGCACCTGTCCAACCCGGGGCTGCCGTTTGGCGGGGTCGGGGGCAGTGGCATGGGCGGGTATCACGGCTGGTATTCGTTCGAAGCCTTTTCGCACCGTAAGAGTGTGCTCGACCGGGCAACGTGGTTCGACCTGAAGCTGCGCTACCATCCCTACGCCGGAAAGCTGCCCTGGTTGCGCCGAATAATGGGCGCTTAAGGGTTGTCTTTTCATTTTTTGGATTGCCTACAATCGGTGTTTCTCTTACGCCTAACGCATGAAGTTAATTATCGCTTTCTTGTTCGTTACCAATCTGGCGCTGGGAAATTCATTGACCGCATCGGTGGCTCACGAGTCGCACGGTGGGGAGAATATCGAAAAAAAATTCATCGGCTGCCGATCGCATGCCGCTGAATGCGTGAACTCCTGTCCGACCCGGCGGGCGTTCTGGCAGATCGATGCCACAAAGTGCGATCGCAGTGACTGGCGGGAACGTTTCGCCTGCTACTGCATCACGCCGCTTAGCTGGGGCTTCGGCACCAAGTAAGCGTCAGAGCTTGGAGCGGTGGAACACGAACCGCGGCAGGCACTTGATGATGGTGAGGATCGCCCACCAGAAGCGCGGCGTGTAAGTCACGGCTTTGCGTTTGGCGATCGCGTGCGCAATGTCCCCAGCGACTTTTTCGGTCGACGCGACCAGAAAAAGTCCGGGCAGGCCGAACGTCATCGCGGTGTCGACGAAACCGGGGCGTACTTCGGTGACGCTGACCTTGGCCTTGAAGAGGCGGTGGCGTAACCCTTCGAGAAAAACCGACACGGCCCCCTTGGCCGAACCGTAAACGTAGTTGCTCTGCCGGCCGCGCACGCCGGCCACCGAGCTGACCACGCACAAAAATCCGTTCTGCCGTTTTTCCAGTACGTTCGCCAGCGGGGTCAGGCACGCCACCACGGAGAGGAAGTTTACTTCGAGAGTTCGCTTCCACTCGGTTAGGTCGCGGCGCGATTGTGCATTGTCGCCCAAGTACCCCTGACAAAGGATCGCGCCATCTACGCCGTCGAGTGAAGCATCGGTGAAGAGCGATTCGGGGGCGGCCATATCCTCAGCGTCGTAAAGCGAGACGGCGGCCTCCACGCCGTAGCGGATGCGGCAATCGGCGGCGAGCCGATCGAGCGCATCGCGATCGCGGCCCAGCAGCCACAGCGAACGTTTGGCTTCGCCGTACTGGTGGGCGATCGCCTGGCCGATTCCCGAGGTCGCGCCCACGATGACAATCTTGCCGGCCACGTTATCTATTCTCCAGGTTGATTCGCCGGGAGAGTGACGAAGAGAACTTGCCCTTGGGATCGATCTTCGCTTTGAGCTTCAGAAATTTTTCCCAGTTGGGGTACATGCGCCGGAAACCTTCGGGAGAGAGAAAGGCATCCTTCGCAAGGTAAACGCGGCCGCCGTAGTCGAGCGCGAGATCGTTTAGCCGTTTCACCAGCCGCGTGGTCTTGTCGCCGCGGAAGGGGATATCGATCGCCAGCGTGTGCCCCGCTAGCGGAAAAGAAAGCCAGCCTTCACCCTGCGGTCCCATTGGCTTGAGCACGTTGAGGCACGCGTTCGCGCCGGCCTTTTGAATCTCCTGCACCGTCTTCTTCAACGCCTCTTTGGACGAAGCGAAGGGCCACACCGCTTGGTACTGGATGAAGCCACGTTTTCCGTAGCCGCGGTTCCAGTGGTTCATCACGTCGAGTGGATAAAAGTACTGATCGATCGTGAGCAGCTTCGTCTTCTGGTGCGGATACTTGGTGTAGATGAAAGTGTTGAAGAGCTTTACCGACAAGGCGTTCAACGTGGCCTCGGGCAGCGTGAAGGGTAAATTGATCTTCTTCGGCAGGCGCAGAGCGAGTGGCGCCGGGTCACCGTGAAGATCGCTGACGGCGGCAAAGTCACCCTGCATGAGCACCGAACGGCCCAGGCGGCTGCCGGTGGCGAGCATATCCATCCAGCACACGGTGAAAGGATAGCGGCCTTCCATCGCGGTAAATCGCTCTAGCGTCTCGTCGAGGCCTTTGGTTTTCTCGAAGTACACGTTCAGCCGGCTCGATGGAATGGGTTTCAGCCGGATTGCGGCGCGAGTAATGATGCCGGTCAGCCCCATGCCCCCGATGGTCGCCCAGAAGAGATCGGCGTTTTCGGTGCGCGAGCATTTGGTCTGGCCACCATCGGCGGTCATTAAATGAAAGTGCTCTACGAAGTTGCCCATGCTGCCGTCACGGTCGTGATTCTTGCCGTGAATATCGGCGGCGATGGCCCCGCCCACCGTCACGAACTTGGTGCCCGGGCTAACTCCGAGAAAAAATCCGCGAGGCACGAAGGTTTCGAGAATGTCCTCGAACGAAACACCGCCTTCGCACTCGAGGATTCCCGTTTTGGGATCGAAAGCCAGAAAGTGCGAGAAGCGATCTTGTAGCACCACGCCTTGATCGGCATTGAGGGCGGCGTCGGCGTACGCCCGGCCTAGCCCGCGGGGAACCAGAAACTTCGGCTCCTGCGCCACGATCTCTTTCAGCTCACGTTCGCGCTCGGGGCGAAAGAGGTGGCAGCTCTCTTGCGGATATAGACCCCAGCCAGAAATAGTTTTGGTGATTGAGCGCACGAACGGAAATCCTAACTTGAAACTCCGCCCCGCGGCAATGGCGCCCGGAGGACTAGGCTACAATGCTCTTCATGCCCCACCATTTCGAAACGGCCCTTTCGTTGAAGAACGTGGGCCGCCGTTTCGGCAATCGCTGGGTCTTTCGCCACATCACTTTTGAAGTGAAGAAAGGCGAGTGCGCCGCGCTCGTGGGCCCCAACGGCTCCGGAAAAACCACCTTGCTTCGCGTGCTGGCTACTCTGCTCACTCCCCATGAAGGGGAGGGCACGGTCTGCGGAGCGTCGCTCACGCATGCACCCCGCCGGGCGCGCCGTCACTTGGGTTACCTTCCCGCGACGGAACGCGGATTTTTTCCGCGGCTTACGGGGCAAGAGAACCTGTACCTGCACGGCTACCTGCGGGGCCAGAGCCGAAGCACGATCTCCGCGCGACTCGACGAGCTACGGGAGATTGGCGCGCTCGACGAGGCCTTACGAACCCCGTTTTTCCTCGCCTCTTCGGGCATGCGGCAGCTCTTACATCTCGCGCGAGTAGCCCAGGCGCGACCGGGCCTCTATCTGCTGGACGAGCCCACGCGCAGTCTCGACGCCGCGACGGCTCCCGCGGTGTGGACGTTGGTTAAGCGGCTTGCGCACGACGGCGCGGTCGTCCTGGCGAGCCACTCCGAGGAAGAGTGCCGGGCCCTGGACGCGCGGATCGTCGACACGCGGGCCTTCGCGGAAAGGGCCGCATGATTCTCGCGTGGGGTTTTCTGCTCAAGAAAAATTTCCGCGACTTGGGAAAGAATCCATTCTGGGTGCTGTGCGCGGAGATGCTGGCGTCGGCGACGGGGCTGGCGGTTTACTGGTTCACGTCGCGCGCCATCGGTCCGGCATTGTCCTTCGGCGGGGATTTTTTCTCCTACGTGGTGTGGGGCGAGCTGGCGTTGATGATTCCGCTGACATTGTGGAATGGGGCCGCGCTGCAGGTAAAGTCAGCGACGCACGACGGTACGCTCGAGGTTTTTTTGACTCTGCCGTCGCCGATCTCGCTGCTACTGTCCGCACAAACCGTGGCCCTATTGCCGCGCGAGCTGCTACGTATCGCCGTTACGCTGGCGCTCGCGGCGGGAATCTTCGGGCTACGGGTCACGCCGGTGGGACTTGCCGGTTTCGCCTTATGGCAACTTGCGGCCGTTCCTTTCTTTCTCGGTCTCGGTGTGCTCGGCGCCGCCGTGCTCGTGACTTTTCAACGAGGCTCGTCGGCGTTGGCCCACGCGGGCACCCTGCTGTCGGTGCTAGCGGGGGTCTACTTTCCGCTCACCGCCGTGCCGGAACGGCTGGCCGAAGTGAGTCGCCGCCTGTCTCCCTTTACGGCCTTGGTCGAAGGAGTTCGGGGGGCCCTCGAGGGAAGGTTAGCGCTGGCGTCGCTCCTGACCTTGTTTAGTCTTGGACTATTCGTAATTGCGGCCGGTATTGCCGCCCTGGAGTCGTCGTTCGTTACGCTACGCCGGCGTGGCGATCCGCTTTGCTTCAGCGAGTCGTAACTGGTCCGATGCTATAATTGGGGAAACCCTCACTCCCCGTGACCTTACACCCCCAGAAATTCGACTCGACCGTAATCCCCCGGAATGCCGCGTCGTCGTTGTGCATAATCATTCCTTTGTACAACGAGGAAGAGATCCTGCCGATACTACGCCCTCGGCTGGAGCAGCTCGCCGCCGCCATGAAGCTCGCCACCACCTGGATTCTCGTCGATGACGGCAGCTCGGATGGCACCTACCGGTTCTTGATGGATTGGGCGGAAGAAGACGAACGGGCGAATGTGATTCGGCTGTCGCGCAACTTTGGTCAGCAGATGGCGAGCACCGCCGGGCTGGATTTCGCGGACGCCGACGCCACGGTGATCATCGACGGTGACCTGCAGGATCCTCCGGAGCTGATTCACGAAATGCTCGAGCGCTATCGGCAAGGCTACGACGTGGTGTATGCCCAACGTTCGAAACGTAACGGCGAAACGGTCTTCAAACGTTTTACCTCGTGGGCCTTCTCGTGGATCATGGCTCGCTTTGTGAACAAGCGCATGCCCGTGAACACCGGAGATTTTCGTCTCATGTCGCGCAAGGTGGTCATGGCCCTGCGGCAAATGCGCGAAGGGCACCGTTTCTTGCGCGGAATGATCAGCTGGATGGGCTTTGCCCAAACCTCGGTTCTGTTCGAGCGACAAGCGCGGGAGGCGGGCACGACCAAGTATCCGTTCCGTCGCATGTTCCGTTTCGCGATGGACGGCATCCTTTCTTTTTCTACCTTGCCCCTGCGCTTGGGAATCTTCTTCGGCACCGGACTCTTCGTCGTAGGGATGGGCTACGCCATAGTTCAGGCCGTGCGGAAAATCTTTCTGAATGCCGACCTGGTTCGAGGTTGGACGTCGCTCATCATCCTGCAGTGCTTAGTGGGCGGCTCGATTTTGATCGTACTGGGAATTATCGGTGAGTACATCGGGCGCATCTACGAAGAGATCAAGGAGCGGCCGATGTACATCATCTCGGATACGCTCAACCTGCCGGTGGAGGAGAAACCGGCACGGGTTTCCGCGGCGCGCCCCTTAGCTCTTGCCAAGCGATCACGCCGGTAAGCAGGAGCGAAAGAATCGGTTTCTGCAGATTGAAGAGGAAGTACAGGGTGGGGCTGTAAGCCAGTATTTTTTCTGAGCTAGGGAGCAGGTCCTTCACCCCCAGCAGAATGCGAAACATCGGAAAGATAGTCGGCGTGGCGGCGTATAGAATGATCGCGGCCATCCACGGCTTGCGGTAAGCCCCGTCGGGACGTGTATAGAGGTAGGCCAAGATCGGCGTGTACAACGTAAGGTGGTACTCGTGTCCGCGCGCGTAGCTGGTGAGATAGATGAGCGGAATCAGGCACAGCGCTTCGGGTAGTTTTTTGCGCCACGCTAGCACGCCGGCCAGCAGCAGAGGAATCGCGCCCATTGCTTGGCGGATGTAAAGACTGGTAGTCCGATCGAAGAACTCCTCAAACACTTTGGCCCAGCTCATCTCCTGATTCCACCGGTGAACCGAATACTTCGAAAAACCGGAGCCTACCTCTAGGAACTGGCGAAGGTGCGGGTTCGATCCAAAGTGAAAACCCTGCTCGGGAGTGTAGTTCAAAAAAATCCAAGGCAGATACAGCACGGCGCAGATCACGGTG
>JBGSST010000271.1:0-2757 GCA_041736915.1 Bdellovibrionota bacterium | reverse complement strand
TAGGTACGGACTTCCTGCCATCGTCGCCTCGTTGGCGTACACCTTTCCGCCTTTGTCGTGGAACGTCTCGCCCCACATCTTCATGAAGTCGGTGCCGCGCTGATCGCGTCCCGTCCAGCACGTGTAGAAAACCGTCTTGCTGTTCGGCGCGAAAACGTCCGCTGACTTCAGCTTGTCCTGATTCTGCTTGAGCTCCCACTCGCCCACCGGTTGATCCCGCACCTTGATAGCACTCGGCAGACCGTGCCCGTAGAACTCGAACTTCTTGATAGGCCGTCCCATACGCTTTGCCACCGCCGCGAGCTCGTTGCGCAGCTCTTCGATATTCTTCGCGTCGATTTTGATGCGGTTCTTTTTTTCGCCGTACTTGTGCGCGAGGTACCACTCGACCGACGCGTGAAACTCGGGGTCGTCCTCTTCGCTGAATGCGTTGTAAAAAACTACGAGATCTTCTTCGCCCTCTTCGTCGCCGTCGGCGGCCACGGCGTTGTCCATTTCATAAGTCGTCAGCACCGTTCCCCGCACGATGGTGAACAGCGAAGCGAAGATCGCGATTGGTAAGCCTTCCCTCACCACCATGCCCGGCACGCGCCAACCCGGACCGGTGAAACGGTCGCGTCCGGCAATGAATTCCGCCTTCCACCCGGGCGGCAGCGCGGGGAACTTGGGGAGGTAACCCCCAACGAAATGGGTGAACCTGGCCACGGGTTCCCCCACCCGCGATTTCGCCAGGACGGTCAGCGGACGGGCCGCGAGCTGGGCGCCCTTGTAGACTAGCCACAGGGGATAGGCGGTAGACTTCACCGTGAAGGGAATTCCTTCCACGACCGCCCCGCGCCCCAGCGCGTAAGCCGTACCCAGCTCACGGAAAATAGAGTCGCAGATCGTGCGCTCTTGGGCACCGGCTTCTGTACACAGAACAGCCGAAGCCAGGAGGAATACGAGGGTCCTCGCGGCCAGGGCGAATGAGTATTTTCTGTGGCTCTTATCCAACACTTGGGCTTTCTTTCCGGCAGGGAAAGCCCCGGCCGTGCCCCCCTTTGGGAGCAAGCGCAGTGCCATTCTTCATCAATTAAACTAAGTACTTGCTTCGGCGTGTCAAAATCAATTATAAGCCCCGCAACAGATTTGAAGGAGCTAATTGAATGAAGCACGTAGTATTTCTCTTTTCCGCGCTGGTAGCCCTGTCGGCCTCTGCGCAAGACCGCCACATCATCATCGCCGAGGAGTCCCTCGATCCGATCGTCACCTCCGAGTGGCGCGTCGGCAGCAATACGCTGGTTCGCAAGGGTAAGGACCTCGAAGGCCGCACGATCACGGCGTCGGTCGTCGCGAAAAAATTCGAGATCACGAAGAAGCCGTACCTCGCCACGGTGCTGGTACCGAAAGTCATTTGTAAGGAAATTCCGGGCGAAGGTTTGGGTCAGTGGTACGACTACTGGCAAACGCGTTCGGAAGGCAAAGCCGTGGTGCTGTCGCAAGCGATTCGTGGCATCACGCTTAACCAGGCGCAAACCATCGTCAGCGCCCGCGACGAGCGCAACCTTCCCCTGTACTTCCGTAGCAAGCCGCGCTCGTGGGACGACTTCAAGGCCGAGATCCTGAAGATCCAGCGCCGTGAGTTCCTGCCCATTGCGCGCACGGTTCTCGTGGATAACGGCGACGAGAACGCCCGTAACCTCGGCTACGTTACCGTCGACTGCCGCACCGAGCACGTCGAAGATCGCATCATCGATTATAAGACGTCGGAAAAGGTAATCCGCGAGAGCGCCCAGCAGGTGGAGCTCGAGTTCCGCGGTGGTGAGCTGCTTACCGGCGAAGAAGAGTCTTTCGTTCTCACGTGGGACGGCCGCGAAGCGAACCTCCGCGCCAACTCCAGCTACAACACGTACCAACTGAGCCAGCGTGAAACGACCAGTAGCATCGTCTTCACCGCCCGCGGCAATCGCCAGCAGGTCACGCCGAGCATCAACCCAATTCACGTGCAGACCAAATTCGTCGGCGGCAAGATCGCTTACGAAGTCACCAACACCGCGTTCGACACAGAAGTCGGCGGCAAAGTAGTAGTGACGGTCGCGACCATCGGCAAGAGCGGCTGGTTCAAGAAGACCCAAGGCACGCACTCGGTCGACCTCACGGGCCCCAAGGGCGAAATCGTGACGGACATTTCGCCGAACAGCGGCGCGAAGTACAACGTACAGTTCAGCGCGCAGATCCTCGGCAGCCGTTTCTACAACGACCGCTCGACGTACACGAAGAACCAGTCCTTCGTAGCGCCGAAATAAGCCGTTGGTGCTTGTAGGGGCCCCGCTTTCTCTGAAGGCGGACTCGGTCTCTACCTTTTGACTATGGCCCGCGACGGCACGTCCGTTGGCGGGCCTTTTTCTTTTTTGGGTGCGATTAATTTGCGTGTACCGAAGCGGAGGCGTTGGAAGGGACGAGGGTATAATGGTGAGATGCTTCGCCTGGCGCTCATCCTGGTATCGTTCGCGCTCGTTTTTTACCGAAGCACGTCAGCCGCCCCTCCTGACTGCCTTGCCCATTTTGCGAGCCTGCCCGACGGGGCAGCGGAGCGGGAACTCGTGTCGACGACGTACGCCCAGTTGCTCGAAAAGCTCGGCGGAAGTCTCACCCCCGAAACGCTCACCGCCATGCGTGAGGATCCCTTTCGTGCGCCCGACGCCGCGGGCGACGTCTACGCGTTGAACCGCAAGCTCGGCGAGTTCCGGGAGCTCCTTGGCAAAAAGGGGTGGGACA
>JBGSST010000270.1:0-3839 GCA_041736915.1 Bdellovibrionota bacterium | reverse complement strand
GTGAAGCGCCCCGCTCCAGCCACGCGGCCCGTTCGAGCCCCAGCTCCGGCTCCTGCAACGCCAGCGCCTCCAGCGCCCGCGCCACGGCTAGGCCAGCTCGTCCTTTTCCCAAGATCAGTGGTGTAATCGCCATTCCTCGCTATAATCCGGCCTCAAGTGGAAAGACAAAAAGAAATGCAAGTTAGTGAAGGATCTTTCGCGTGGCCCGCGGGCTGCGTGACGGTGGGGCAACGAATCGAGTACGTCTCGCTGACCCTATTACCGGCGAAACGCTTTCCGGAGTACGTCGCCGGCATGCGGGATCTCCTGCATGAGCGGGTCCGCTACATCGACCCCGTGCACGAGTACACCCGCCGGGACGAGGCGCTGAAGATGCTGGCCAAGTACGTTCCGCGCGCGGCCAACGATAAGTTTGCGTTCGAACTCGTGCACGACGGCGAAAAGAACACGATCTGGCGCTGGACGATCGCCATCAAGATCCGGTTCACGCCGTTCGAGTTCATCATTCACGGGCTGGTTCACGCCGAGCACGAGAACGGGAAGATCACGTACCAGCGCGAGTACTACGATCCGATGGAGTCCATCGGCGTGATCCCCGGCATGGGCTTTCTCTACAAGCTAATCTTGAGGCTCGGGTAGGCGCGATGTTTTGGCTCAAGAAGATTATCTTCAAGTTCATGGAGCTGGGGTTGGGGCTACGCACCTGCTTTTCGCTCGAAACGAAGGACCCCATCTTTTTGAATTTTCGCCTCACCGATGAAGAGGCCGAGCGGGTACGCCGCGATTTGCCCCCGGGCTTTACCCTGCGTGCCGTGCGGTTCGTGGAAAGTGACGAAACGCCCAGTTACTGGATCAGCTACAACCTCTACGAGCTGAAATACCCCAGGAAAGAGATGAGCCACATCAAGAAGGGACGTTGCGAGATCAACACGTTCGTTGAAGACGCCACGGGCCGTCCCGGCATCCTCGTTTTCAGCGGCTCCCCCTACGTCTCGCGTGAGCCGCGATTGCACGTTTGGGGCGTCATCTGCGATCTGGCCGAGCGCATGGTCACCTTTATCTACGGCTGCGGAGGATTGATTCCGCTGACCTACCGCCTGGCGCCCGATCGCCTCATCGTCAATTTTGCCGAAGGCGGCAACGTATTCCGGCTCGAGCAACCGCTCGAACGAGCCGACGCGGAGGCCCGTCTTTCGACGGACTACTGGCGCTTCAACGACATCTCGTTTTTCAACGGCGGAAAGACTTACGACGTCGTGAACGTAGGCAACAGCTTCTTCGCGGCCCGCTTCGAAAGTGCGGATCCCGCGCGCGCCGCTAACTTCGAGTTTCGTTCGCCGTACCTAAAGAACCGCCGGCCCGATGCCATCTATTTCCACCGGGGAGAGATTGCCTACACGGTCACCTCGCTCAACCTGGCGGGGGCCCACGCGTGACCAGCTCGCGGACTACCAAGCCGCTACTCGTCTTTTACCTCGGAACCATGTTTGCCATGATTGGGCTTTCGCTGGCCTTTCCCCGGGCCGTCGAAACCCTGTTCGCGCAGCCGGACTTTTACCGGCACGCGAAGTTCATCCACATTCTCACCGTCACGCTGGTCTTTTCCAATGCGGTAATCGGAAGCCTGTGGGAACTTCGGGCGCTTTTGAACGGCCGGCCCGAGATCGTGCGCTACACGTACGAGCACGTCGTTTGGCTCGACGCCGTCTTTACCGCGCCGCTCATCATCATCGCCGTCACCTCGGGCATCATGCTGGGCACTATCTTGGGCGGCGTGTGGTCGATGAAGTGGCTCGCGGTGGCTTTTTCGCTGTTCCTTTTTTCCGGCGCGATTTGGCTACTGCTCGATATTCCGTCGCAGTACCAAGCAAAGAAGCTCTTCGCCGCCATGGAAAGCGGGGCGACCGTTCTCCCGGCCAAGCTATCCCGGTTGCTTTGGGGACGCATGGCGTTGAACGCCTTCACGCTCGTGCCGCTGTTGATTATCTTTTACCTGATGGTCCACAAGCCGGACCTATAGGCTTACTTCGGAGGACGGATGGACGAGGTATAGCGCTCGTACCACTCTTTTTCCGTCAGCACCTGCGTCGGTCCCGACTCGCCCCACTTCTTGCGCATGAAGGCCTCGAACGCTTCCGGGTTTTCAATCTTGATGTCTTTGTTGCCGTTACCCTTTTGCCCGGTATTTTCGGCCACCCATTCGAAGGTGCGAGCAATGGCTACTTCGCGCACCTCGGGAGTTGAGCCAAAAATTTTCTGGTAAGTCGCCAGATTCACTTTGCGGGCCTTCATGAAGCGCAACGGGCCGACCGTATCCGACGGACCCGCCGCCATGAACTCGAGCATGAGGTAACCGACCTTTTCTCCCACCGGGGGAGCCACGTTGGACTTGGGCAGCACGACGTCTAAGAATTTGCTGAGTTTCATCTCCATCACCGCCGCCTCTTCCGGATCGGATCGGCGAGTGGCGACCATGGCCTTTACGGCGGCGTCGCGAACGTCCTGCCGGCCCGGAGCCGTGAGTAGCACCGTAGGCATGAGCACGACCGAGTTGGCGTCCTGGGCCAGGAGGCCTGTCCACGCGTTGCGCTCGGCGGCTAGTGCTGCCGTGTTCTTCAGTTGATCGCCATTCTCACGGGATCTCTGCGCCACTTCCGCCTGCTGACGAAATACCTCGCGACGAGCCCACTGTTCGAAGTTGGTGACGAGGCCGGAGTAAACTTTACGTTTTTCGATGCGGCCATCGGGCCCCTTGAACTCCTTATCGGTGAGGATGAGCATCGGTTGCCGTTTCAAGTCCTTGTCTTCCGCAAAGACGTCTAGGAAATTTTCCATGTCCTTGCGGGTGATGTCGACGCCCTGACCGTTGAGACGGGCTAGGAGTTCGCCGAGTTCCTTGTCCAAGACCTCTTTGGCTCGAGGGTCGACGTGCTTAAGATCTTTCAACGCCCGCAGGACCTCGACGCCATTCTCCGCTTCGAACGCATACTCGGCCGGCTTGTGGCCGTGCCGGGCAGCCGGAAACAGCGTGGCTACGGGGCTAGTCAGCCGCTCGGCAATCGTCGGCTTCACTTCACGAAGCATTCTCTCGTAGGCTAGCTTAGGATCGCCACCGAGTTTGATTCGTTGGTAGGCGCGCATTCCGGCCTGAGCCTTGTAACTCGCGGCCGATGCCTTACCGGCGAACAGGCCCACGTCGACCAGGGCCCGATGCAGCCATTCACGAGCTTCGGATTCGTGAAGCTGCTTCTTGGCGTCTTCCTGACCTTTGATCGTCTGTAGTACGTCCTCGTACGCCCGGGTGGCGTCGTCGGGGCTTTGGGAGGCGAGTCTCAGCAGCTTTTCAATCTGCTCATCGGCCGCCACCTCTTGCATGACTTCGGCGTTATGCGCACCGAATACGCTGATGCCCACGTTGGCGGAACCGGCGAGCCCAATCTTGGCGAGCTTCGAGGGGATAGGAATCGTGCGCCCGCCAATCTTCGATAGCTCGAGCAGACGGGGAACAATCTTTTTACCCGCCTCGGTCATAACGGTTTTGCTACCGACCTTGACGACGAACGGCTTCACGAGATCGGCAAGCCGCCGATCAAACCCGCCGGCGAACAACGCCGTCGAAAGCTCGGCGGTGGCGTGGCTTTGCGCGCTCTGGGCCAAGTTGAACGGGCGCCCGTGCATCTCGGCGGAGATGTAATCGATACCGAGGTGGCCGGTGACGTTCGTACTGTACAAAACACCCATGTTGGTCAGCGTGCTTGCGGTGGGGCTCGCCGAAATTCCGGCCAGCATGCGGCCCTGTACCGACAAAGCAATATTCGCTTCGGCCATCGCGGCTTCCA
>JBGSST010000256.1:0-5550 GCA_041736915.1 Bdellovibrionota bacterium | reverse complement strand
TGGGCTGACGTCGCACGAGATCGAAGGCTACGTGCGGCTAGAAGACGCATCGGACTGCGTGGGTAGCTATAAGATCGAAGGATTAGGGATTTCGCTTCTGCGTGAAGTGCACGGCACCGATCCCACGAGTATCGAGGGGCTGGGGCTCATCAAACTGAGCCAAGTCCTGCGCGAGCTGGGAATTTTGGTCTGATTACATCTCGAGTATTTGGGGCGGGACTTCCAGCTCTTCTTCCTCCTCGGGCATGGCCGGGGAGGGTTCGCTGAATTCATTCAGGTGCTGTTCGATTACGTTGGCACGCTGCTGAAGCAGCTCGATGTTGCGGGCCTGGCGCTCGCTCTTGAAATAGAGGGTGAAGCACGCCCAGCTGATGGCAAAAAAGATCAGAAAGAAAACGGGCGCGGGAATGCGAACCGACTTGCTTAGCAAATCCCTTCGAACGCGCCGCCAGTTCACTTTCTGCAGCGGGTTCTTCACGCGCTTTTCCATTTGCGGCATACCGGACATTACAACCTTATCGGCAGAAACCCGGCCGAACTTTCCTTCACGTTCGCACCGGAGAAACGAGCTTTGACGCGCTACGTCTGTTTATCTCGGCCGTGATGAGCTGTAGCTCCCGCGAGGACTGCCCGGCGATGGAGGTGTTTTCCTGGGCCCGTCGCACCAAGTAAGGAAAGACATCGCGTACGGGGCCGTAGGGGATGTACTTCGCCACGTTGAAACCGCCCTCCGCGAGCGGAAAGCTCAGGTGGTCCCCCATGCCGTAAAGCTGGGCAAAGAAAAGTCGAGGATCCGTGGGCGCTAGGCGCCGTTCCTCGATCTGCTCCGTCAGCAGCTGCGTCGACTTAAGATTGTGAGTGCCCAAGCAGAGGGCCACGGTGTCGAGCTCGTACATCAAGTAGAGCAAACTGGCGTCGAACGCCCGATCGGTGTCGGCTTTGGTCGCGTGAATGGGCGAGGGGTAGTTCAGGCGCGCCGCCCGGGCCCTTTCCTTTTCCATGTAAGCTCCGCGCACGAGCTTGATGCCGAAGAAGTGCTTGGCGATTTTTGCCTTTTGGATCGCTTTCTCCAAATAAGCGCGCCGATCGGTGCGGTACATCTGCACCGTCGTAAAGATGAGGGCCCGTCGCTTGTTGAACAGCGCCATCATCTCTTCGGCAACGCGATCGATCGGGTCCTGAATCCAGGTCTCTTCCGCGTCGATAAAAAGACTGACGTTATTCTCGTGGGCGCGATTGCAGATGCGAAAAATTCGCTCCCGCGCTCTTTGCCATTCGCCCATTTCGGCAAAGGTGAGAACTTCGTTGGCCTGAATTTTTTCGAGTAGGCCAAGGCGCGCCACCCCGGTCACCTTAAAAACACAAAAAGGAATGTGCGCTTCGACGGTAGCCAGACCGATGGTCTTTAAAATTTCGTCGGTCGTTTTATCGAAGGTGGGCTCGTTTTCCGCCGCCTCCACCGAGTAGTCGAGGATGGAACCGACGCGAAACTTGCCTAGCTCCCGAATAGTTTGGCGGCACTCTTCGATGGTTTCGCCGCCCACGAACTGGCGGAAGAAGGTGGCCTTGAGCAACGGCGTTACGGGCAGGCGCAGCCACAAGGCCGCACGGCCCAGCATCGTGCCGACGTTGACCAGCCAGGGGGCTTGGATCAAGCGGAACAACCACTGCGACCGCTTCAGGCTGAAGTCGTCGCGGGCCCGAAAGGCCACCTCGGTATTTTCGAAAGGGATGTGCACGTAACGAAAATCACCGAGCCTCACCTTCCCGGCAATAAAAAAAGGGCCCGGAGTCCGGGCCCTTAATTAAAAGGATTCACTACTTACGCGGCTGGTCTTAGTTAACCTTAACCGGTGCCTGGTACGTGGTGCTCATCAGCTTTACCCCGCCCGCGGCTTCCACGACGACCTCGATACCGTTCTTCGAGTAGTCGCCGTGCTGGTTCGCGCTCACCCAGAAGTCCAACGCGAACTGCTGTTTGGCGTTCGATGCCGGCATCGGGATGACCTGCTGGTAGATCTTCAAACGAGCATCGGTCATCTTCAACTTCAGCTGGTAACCAGCCGGGAGCTGACGGCCCGAGATATTCGTGATGGTGATCTTGTTCGAGAACCAGCCATTCAGGGAAGCGTTCACCGGATTCGGCAAGCCCGTCACCTGATAGAACTGCGAGAGCTCTTTCTTGATCGGGAACGTACCGATGACCGTGGCGTTATCCAGCACGGTAACTTTTAGGTCGATGCCACCGGCACTCGTAAGAGCGCCTAGGCCGATCTTCAGGTACTTGGCTTCCGTGTCACCCGGTAGAGACTTGAGCACGAGCGCCTGCTTGTCGAACTTGATCGACTTGGCGACGTCTTCAATCTTCACCGTGTAACGGCCTTCTTCGCTAGCCTTGCCACCGAAGTTGCGCAGTACCACCTGCAGCTCGACCTGGTCGCCTAGCTGGAACTGTTCGCCACCCTTGGCGCGAATCAGACTGGCGGAGAGAGCCTTCACCGAGGAAGCGACCGAGTACTGAGCCACCATCGCATCGTAGCCTTCTTGGTAGGCCACTTTGCGCGCCTCGGCGATGCTGCCGTCGAAGCCCTTGGTCTCACCCGCGGTGTACCCTTCCTGGTAAGCGGCCTTGGAGCCCGCCACTTTGCCGGCTTCCGAACCTTCTTTGAAGCCCGCATCGTAACCAGCGTTGTACTTGACCGGGAAGCCTTCCGTTTCGGCGGCCGCGAACGCATCCGCATAAGCTTTAGCGTAGGCTTTCGGACGGGCCGCCGCGAAGGCGTTGTCGTAGCCGTTGCGGTAGCCGTCGGCATCGCCACGCTTCTGCTCGTCTTCGTAGGTCACCCCGTTGGCCTTCGCGTACGAAGCCTTGTAGCTCGTGTCGAAAGCGGCCTGGTACTTCACTGAATAAACCTGCGGATAGTCCGTGTTGTACTTCGACTCATACGTGTCGTCGTAAGCCGAACGGTAAGCGGTATCGAAGTCCGGGTGCTCGTAATTCTTCAGGTACTGGCGGTACCGGAAGTCGACGAAGGGCACGTCATTGTCGAAGTTCGCGTTCATTACGCCAATCATCGACATGGCTAACGTGCGGCTAGCCAGCAGAGAACCCAATCCACCGAGGCTTCGGAGAGAACCGAGTTTCTGAACGTTGCCGTTCGCATTACCCGGACCTTCTTCAGCGGCAGCGTTATCGATCTCGATAGTCTGCTTGGCCTTGGACGTCAGGATTGCTTTCTCGGCATCCGCGCGTCCGCGCGGTAGGTCTTCGGCCAAAGCCACTTTACGGGCGCGGGCGATACCGGCGGCGTCACCGTCGGCAAAACCTTTGTCGTAAGTCTCTTGGTTCTTGCCCTCGGCGTAGCCTTTTTCGTAACCAGCCGTCTTGCCCTCGGAGATTCCTTTCTGGAAACCTTTGTCGAGACCGGACTGATAACCCTTGGCCTTACCGTCGGCGAGACCCGCCTGCTGCCCATCGGCGATACCGGCCGCGTCGCCCTGCTGAACACCACGCTGGCGCCCTAGTGCGTAAGAAGCCTGGTAATCGCGTTGCCGGCCATCGGACTCACCCTTGGCGAGCCCTTGCTTGTCTCCCTCGGCGGCACCATTGGCGCTGCCGTCGGCGGTTGCACGCTCATCGGCCTCTTTCGAGCCCGGAGCCTGACCATCCGTACGTCCTTCCGCCACCGCAACGGCTTTCTCTTTCTCGTACTGAGCGAGAACTGAGCGGTACTTCTGGTACGCCACCAGCGTGGTGCGTTCTTCGCCAACCGCTTTCTCGTCGGCCGTGCGGAACACGCCGTAGGCCAGCTCTTCGATGGTCTTGGCGTTATCGATCTGGGGTTCCATCTGGGCTATCGCCACCTGGGCGTCACGAATCATGTTCTCGAACAGACCAATGCTCGTCTGGTGCGAAGCGATCGTGTTCTGGTGACCCGTGATCTGGGCAGCGTTGTACCGGTTGTCGTCGAACAGCTTGGTGATCTGACGATCATCCTGGTCTTTCGCCTGCGCGAGCGACGCGCGTTCGCTGTACGCGAAGTCCACCCGCTGTTGAGCGGCAATCAGCGCCTGGCTGGCGTTGTTTAGCTCTTGCGAGGTGACGCGAATTCGCTCTTCCACATTGAGCTTGCGCTCGGATAGACGGGCAATGCGCTCATCCGTCTTGGCGAGCAAGGCCACGTCGTCGGCATGGTGCTTGAGCTTTTCGGGTAACGTTTCGGCTTCGATCTTATTCTGCGTCTGCTCCATCAAGCGCAGCGTACGGCGGCGCTCCTGAAGGTTCTGCGTGTTCTCGGCAACCTCGATACCCTTGCGCTCGATCCGTTTTTCGAGCTGATTGATCTGCTGGTTCGTTTCCTTCAAGGCCAGCTGACGCTCGACCAGCTTCTGGTCGATGTCGGCTTTCCTCGCCGCGATCTCGGCACGCTTCTCGGCCATGCCTTCGCGTTCTTTAGCCAAGTTGGCCAGCTGCTTGTCGTTCTTCTGCCTGGCTTGCTCGAGCTGGGCCTTCTCCTGAATCGATTCGTTCAGGCGGGCTTCCACTTCGGCAATCTTCGCCGGGAGTGCTGCCTTTTGATCGCGTAGGGCCTGAAGTTGTTGCGTGGCGACCTGCAACTTCTGCGTGCTCTCCGCGATGTTCTTGCGAATGTTGGCCAAACGGGTGTCGACCTCCGCCAGCTTACCTTGAGCTTCCGTCAGGTTCTGCGTGGTGGTGGCGAGTGCTCCGCTCACGACCGTCTTCTGCTCGTTGGCTTTGGCCAGCTGCGGCTGAAGGGCGGCAATGCTTTTCTCGAGAGCATTGAGCTGGTTGGCCAGCTGGTCGCGTTCGCTAGTCTTCTGAGCGATCAGGGCCACGGCTTGCTGAATCTTGGCCGGAAGGGCGGCAAGCTCCGTGCGAGCGCTCGACAGAGTCTGGTTGAGCTTCTGAATCTGCGCCGCGAGCTGAGTTTTCTTGGTCTCGGAATCGGCCACGTCCGTTTGCAACTCTTTCACCTTGCCGGCTAGCTCCGCTTGGCGCTGCGTAGCCTGCTGAATCTCAGCGGCCAGGGCAGCAATCTTGGCTTGCACGTCGGCCACCTTCGCGGTCACCGCCTGAAGCTGCGTCGTGAGCTGACCTTTTCTGGTCTCGGCCTGGGCCACCGCCTTCGTCGACTGGGCTATCTGGCCTTCAAGCGTTTGTATCTTCTCCGGGATGGCGGCTAGCTCGGTCTGCGCTTTTTGAATGCCATCGGCGAGCTGCTTTTTCTGCGGCTCCACGTTCGCGATGGCCGCATTCACCTGCTGCAAGCGCTGCGTGGCTTGAGCGATCTGCGCGTCGGTCTGCTGCAGTTTTTGGTTGGCCGTGGCCAGCTGCGCTTTGGCGGCGTCAATCTTCTGCTGAATGCCGGCGATCTCCGCCTGCAAGGCGTTAATCTGCTCATCGATCTGCGCAATCTTCTGTTTCGTGTTAGCGATCTCGCCTTGTACCTTTTCCTTGAGCGTCTGCTGGTCGGAACGGGCGGCCACGCTGGCTTTAATCTCCGCGTTGTTCACCTTCACCTGCGCCTC
>JBGSST010000064.1:0-3735 GCA_041736915.1 Bdellovibrionota bacterium | reverse complement strand
TTTTTTCTTCCTTCTTCTCGGGAGCCGCCGCCGGGGCTTCCTTCGCCACGGTCATGCCCTTCACGTAATAGCTCTGGTAGTGCTCTTCGCAGTAACCATGGCGATTCGTGTTCTGGGGCTTGGTGCACGCCGAAGCGGAGCAGGAGGTGTAACGGCGGTGACCGTACTCGCCCTGGCGCCATTTCTTGTAGTGCATCCCGCAGTAGCCCTTGGCGCGGTATTCGCGCTTGCAGCTGCCCACTTCGCAGTGGCGGTCTTTACGCTCCACGTGCTTGTGGTGGTGCTTCTTTTCTTCTTTTGCCTCGTGGCGAGTGGCTTCCACTTTGCCATCGGCCATATCGGCCGACGCGGCCGCTTTAGTGGCCTTTTTCGGGGCTTTGTCTTTCGTTTCCGCCGCGGCTTTTTCCGCTTTGGGTTTCGTCTCAGGCTTAGCTGCCATGCATCCTCCAAGGGGTTTCAACTCACCCCTTTTATCGGCAGGAAACGCGCGAAGACTTAGTTAGAAGAAAGTCGCGATGCGTTAACGAAATTTGGGATAAAATTTACGGCATGAAATGGAAAATTTCCAAGCGCTTCACCTTTTTCGCTTTGGTCTGTCTTTTCCTTCTCACGTCGTGCGCGCGATCGTGTTCGCGTAATGCGGGAATAGATTCGCCGCGAACGCCGGAAGAGGCCGTTCGCCGTTTCGTCGACTGGTCGGCGAAGGCGAAAGAGCCCACCGAAAAAGAGCGCCTGGCCCAGCTCTGCTCCGGCGAGCTGCGACGCGCTTTCGAGCGCATGACCGACGAAGCGTTCCGCGTGGCGTACCTCTCCAACTCGGTGACGGTAGACGAGTTCAAGATCGTCACGAGTGATGCCAAAGACGGTGTGGCGAAGGTGCACTACCGCGTGCAGCTGAAGAACACGCAAGGGTCGGACGCGACCAACGAGGTGAATGAGCGCGAGGTGGAGCTCATCTCCGCCAATGGCGCCTGGTTCATCGACTCGATTCGCCTCGTCGGCAGCGATCAGATAGCCTTCACGCGCGGGATGATATTCTAGTTCGCTCGGGTTAGCGCTTTCACTTCAAAGCGTCCCGGATGACAGCAAAGATCCCGACCCACATGGGCCAGGTGTGCTTGCCCGTGTTCGTGTTCTGCCGGCTGGGGTGGTAGCTGGCATGAATAGCGTACTCGCCCAAATCGACGATTAGGCCGTGCCGAAATTTGGGCTTCACCTTCGGTAGCACGACCCCTTTATTCTTGAGTAGCCCCCATAGCGAATCGAATCCGATGGCGCCCAAGGCGACGAAGATCTTTTTCTTCGTGAGCAACTCCCACTCCACGTCGAGATATTCCGCGCAGTGGGCGATCTCTTCTTTAGTCGGCTTGTTGCCGGGAGGGGCGCAGCGGGCGCTGGCGGAAATGAAAACGTCGGTGAGCGCCAAGCCATCCTCTACGTGCTCCGAAGTCGGCTGGTTGGCGAAGCCCGTTTCAAACAGCGCCTTGTAGAGCCAGTTCCCGCTGGAGTCGCCAGTGAACATACGGCCCGTACGGTTGGCCCCGTGGGCCGCGGGGGCTAAGCCAAACAGCCAAACTCGCGCATTCTTATCGCCAAAGCCGGGAACCGGAAGTCCCCAATACGTCTGGTTACGAAACTCGCGCTTTTTTTCCATCGCGACGGTACGGCACCAGGTCCGAAGACGCGGGCAACGGGTGCAGGACACGATCATTTTATCGAGCGCATCCCACCCCATTGCCCGCCGCACGTTTAGAACCAGCTAGCTAGCCAGGCCATCATGCCCGTGGCCGGCTTCACACCCTTGGCCTCATCGATCTTCAAGAACAGAGTTTCGAAGACCTTGAGCTGATAAGGGACGTAGCCCGACAGGTAGTCTTCGATGGTCGGCTCGTACGTGATGTCCGGCGTAACGCCCAAGCCTTCAATGGGCTTACCGTTCGGGTGGTAGAACAGCGACTTGGTGATGCGCAGTTCGTTCCCTGAGTACTGCAACGACGGAGCGGCCACGACGTGTCCGCCGGCCCCCATCGAGGCCGAGCCGATTACGGTGGCGCGCCCCATTCCCTGCAACATCGCGGGGAAGGCGTCGCCGCCCGAAGCCGACACTTCGTCGGTCAGCACTACCATCGGCTTCGTGTAACGAATCGACGCCGGTAGCAGCTCACGCTTGCCGTTCCAGGTGGTCTTGTCCGTCAGCCTGTCGCCTTTGCCGTACGCCGTCTTGATGGCGTCGACGATACCGATGAGCCCTTCGCCTTGCAGCGTGGTCGTCGTCGCTTCGCCATCGAGCCAGCCCTTCACCGTCAAAAGTTCCGAACGGGTGGCGAGAAATTCGAACTGAACTCCGTTGAACGGCTTGACCGCGAACATCTTCAGCATCTCTTCGAGCGTCGACAAAGAGCCACCGCAGTTATGCGTGGCATCCACGACGAGCCCTTCCGTTTCGGCCTCTAGCTTGGAGATGGCCCACTCGTACTGCTTGAGTCGAGTGGCGGCGTCGCTACCCCAGTTGAAGTGCGGCACGCGCAGGTAACCAATCTTTCCCTTGGGCGAATCGTGAACGTAAGCCACGAACGGCGACACCAGTAAGGGCTTCGCCCCGGTGGGCGGGCGGAAGCGCGTTTTGGTGCTGCACATGAACCCTTTTTCGAGCTGCGGATAGTCCTTGTAGATGTCTTCCGCGGAAAGGTTCTGGTACTCCATACCCTGAAGCTTGCGTTCCTCACCCGCTCCGGCCCATTCCTTTTCCAGATCCTCGAGCGGGGTTCCGCTCTCAATCCAGTCGAGCTCGACTTCGGCCTCATCTCCCGTTTTACGCGACTTGATGACCACCTTCGACTTGCCCGTTTTCGGGGGGCACCATCGAAGAGCTACGCCAGGTCAGCTGAAACGCCGCCAGCCGGCGCCGCGTTTTGTCGTGCGGCACGCCGATGTACTTTTCCAGATCCTTCACCGCTTCCATTGCCGGCACGCCGTCGAGCGACACCACGATGTCTCCGCGCGTACCCGGAAACAGAAACGGGGGCAGGGCGCTATTCTCGATGACGACTTCATTGCCGACGATATCGGACACGAAGCCCAGCGTGGACTTGTGGTCGGTCTTCACCGTCGCTTTGAAGTGGCCGTCGCGGAACTCCGCTACGAACTGATTCAGAAGATAGTAGAAATCCTTGTTGGAAAGTTTTTCCGCGCGATCCTTATAAGCTTCGACGAGCAGCGGAAGCTGCAGGCCAATCTGCTTTCCCTTCAACTGCAGCGGCGCATACTGACTTTTAATGAGCGACGCCAGCTGATCGATGTCCGAGTTTTTTTCGGCAACGGTAAGTGGGCTCGAGAACGCCACCGACGCTACCAATGAGAGAGCCAAACCAAGCTTCAACATACTTCCCCCCTAAGAAAGTGGCCCAGATGAATTGTGTGATTCCGGCATAACGGATCGACGCGCCGCGCCTGAATCCCAATTCCGGGCGGAGCGGCTTTAGCGCGAACAAAAAATAACGCGCGTCAGTTCCGGGGCCTTTTGGGGCGGCCCCCGAGAATCGTGAATCGCCGTGATAAGTTAGGCACTTGCCTGCGACCAGACCTACTGCTAGCTTGTGCCAATTCTTAGGGAACAAAAAGGAGCAGCGGCATGTCGGTCGAAGAAAAAGTTAAGAATATCATCGTTGAACAGTTGGGTGTCGATACGGAAGCCGTGACGGCGGAAGCCTCGTTCATTGACGATCTGGGCGCCGA
>JBGSST010000221.1:0-9242 GCA_041736915.1 Bdellovibrionota bacterium | reverse complement strand
CCTGGGGCCCGTTTTCTCTTTAATTACCCGTACCTGTAGCCACCGGTGCAGGATCCACTACGCCAGCGGGCGGCGCGGGGCGACCAGGCTCTTTCTTCTTGGTTTCCGCGGGCACCGGCGCGCCGGGCTCCGCGGGGGCGACGATGGCCGGTTTTCCCGGCTTCCCACCCGTGTCGGGGGTGCAGCCCTTGGTCATCATGATGTAGCTACCGCCTACCGTGAGGGCCGTAATGGCGCAGCCGTAGCCCGCGATCTTGCCCCACCGCTTCCAAAGCGACGGCACCGTTTCCGATACGTTCGGCAAAGGAAACGGCGAATGCGGAGACAAGTCGAGATGGTTACTGGCCATGCGCACGAACATTCGCACCCATAGCTCACGCAAAGACGGATCGTGATTGGCGTGATTCACCAAAAACCGGGCGAGCGTACGGTGCTTTTTGAGAAAGAACACGGCCACGCGCAGTGCCTTGGCCGAAATCTCGTCATCGGTGGCGCCCCGGCCACTGGTGCCGGCCTGCCCGATGAGGCAAGCCTCGATGGCGTGCTGCACGTTCAGGAACGTCACGATGAGCTCCTGCCGCTTCTTGAGCAAACCCTCGCGCTCGTCTTTCCAGGAGCTGGTCTGGCCATTCTCGCTGACCTTTTCGGTTTCGGCGAGGGTTTCCAAGGTCAAATCTTCATCATGAATCTCGGTCGCCCGTTGATTCAAGAAATCGTAAACGCGATCCACCCACGGGTAGGCCAGCGCGAAATCTTCAGGCGATTTGCGGCTTTCGGCCGCGGCTTCGCTGGGTGCTTTAGGCCGCGCGGACTTCATGACCTCTTCCCACGGAATGCGGGTAGCGTCGGGGCCTAAGTACTCTTGAACGCGTTTCAGCAGGATCGAGAGCGGCTCTACACCGACGACCTTGGCCTTCTTCTCGGCCTCCTTGTCCTTCTTTTCCTTCTCTTTTTCTTTCTCTTTCTCTTTGTCGCGGTCCTTCTCTTTTTCTTTTTCCTTCTCTTTTTCCCGCTCGCGTTCGCGATTGGAGCCGGTACCGCCGCTACGGCCGCCCCGGTTACGGGTGCCCGTTCGCTCCTCTTCGGCCTCGTTCCAAGGATCGAGCGGATCGTCTTCCTTCTTCTTCTTTTCCGAGTTTTCCTCTCCGCCGTCGAAGCCGATGATGACCGGCTTTTCGTCTTTCTCTTTGAGGCGCTCGAGAATGGGCGTTAGCGCGGGGCCGATGAGCCGCTCGTAAATCGGATCGGTGGCCGCCGCACTGGTGAGCACCTTGGTGCCGACCGACGCTAGCGACGCCTTCAGAATTTTTTCCACCTCGCTCAGCGTTTCGTCGGCGGCGCGAACGTCATATTCGCGCACCAGGGCTTCGAGCCCCACTCGGCGAGACTCGTCATAGAGCAGCGTCAGAATGTCGGGCGTAAGCGCCTGCGCGGCCAGAACGGGGTCTTCGATATTGGCCACGTCGCGCTTGAGCGGGAGCGGCACGCATAGGTACGGGTGGTAGACCTCGTTGGCCCCCACTAGCCCCGACTCGACCACGTGGCGAACGTAGGGGTGGTCGCCCAAATGCCACTGCATCGCCTGGCGAGCCAGGCTGTAGCTCTCGAGCGGCGATTGGCCGTCGGAGCACGCCAGATCGTGCAGAATCTTTTTGAGCAGCGAAGCGGCTCGGTAGTGGCGGAAGTAGCTAACGAGCGATTCCGCGAGCTCTTGCTCGCGTTGGATGAGCGCGGCCAGGTGAACTTCGTAATGCTGGCGGCGCGTAGGATCGGAAATCGAACCCTTGAACGCGGTCAACCCTTTTATGACCTCGTTGTCGAGCGGCTGGTGATCGCTCGCGGCCAAGGCCATCAACAGATCTTTCGAAACTTTCTTCCACTGCGGCGTCGTCCAGAAGCTGTCGTACTGGCTTCGGCCCCACGCCCAGGCGCGCGAAAACCAGTCGCGCGAAGCCGGTACGTTTTTTCCGTCACGGGCCAGCTTTTCTTCGGCGAGCAGCGAGATCACCTTCCAGCGCAGCTCGTCTACCTCGTTCGAAACCCCCACGATCGAAAGGGCATCTTCGTAGTGCTGCAGGACGAAATCGGAAAGCGGCTTCACCTCTTTGCGTTCGAGCACCTTGGCGATCACGGTTACGGTCTGGCGCACGGTCTCGGGCTGAAACTTGGCGTCGTATTGCAACCGTTCGCGCTCGAAGTTCCAAAGGCGCTCTTCCAACGCGCGGGCGGCGAGGTCCGTGCGGCGGGTGCGGGACTCGAGATCCGTTAAAAACGATAAGGGCACGCGGCGTTCACTGCCGAGCAAAATGCGCAGGCGATTGCGGTGAAGCAGCATGGCCGGTGAAGAGGAACGCAAGATGGCCTCGTCGACTCCCGGCGCGGACGGATACGCACTGTGGATCAAAAACAGCGCCGCCTCTTTGGCCGCGGCTACTTTGTCAGCCGGCTCTGCCGGCGGAGTGGCGCCGGGGATGTTGATATCGAGCCGCTCCATTCCGGGGATGAGGTGCTGCTGCTGCAGCTTTTCGCCCACGCGAACCAGCTCTTCGGGACAGGTATTTTTCTCAGGATTAGCCACGGCCAAAGCCGACAGCACTCCACACCACGCAACGATCAACCCAACGCGCATCTAGACTCCTCAAAAACCAACTTAGGAACGGAGCTAACGCTGTACGTTAATTCGATAATTTCAGCAATTGTTTTACTCTGGCCAACCCCTGGGCCAGCACTACCGCAAAACACCCGAAAATCAGCGCCGTTAAGGCGATATCGATGGTCCCCCTCACCCGTTCGGTGGCGCTCGGGGCACTCAATAGGGGCACGAACTGATCGGCCACGAGCGACCACGCGCCGCTGGTCGTGGTGATGAACACGAAGAGCATCGGCACGAAGGTGACCCAGGCGTATTTTCGTTTTCCTTCGCTGATTAGCCACACGGTGCCGAACCACAGCGCCATTACCGCCAAAAGCTGGTTCGCTATACCGAACATCGGCCAAATCGTAGCCACGCTTCCGGTGTAGATGAAATAGCCCCACGCCGCGACCGTGAGAAACGAAGTCAGGATGGTGCCACCCCAGTGGTGCGGCCGCCCCAACGGCTCGTGGATCTTGCCCAGATATTCTTGCAGCACGAACCGGGCTATTCGCGTGCCGGTGTCGATCGTGGTGAGGATGAACAGCGCCTCGAACATGATGGCGAAGTGGTACCAGTAGGCGAGCCAACCCTTTAGACCCGGTAGGCTGGAAAAGATCTTGGCCATGCCCACGGCGAGCGACACCGCACCGCCGGTGCGGCCGGTGACGTTTTCCTTCACCTCGGCTTCGAGCACCGGTAGCTCTTCGATGTGGTAGCCCATCAGCTTCAAGTTCTCGAACTTGGCGGGCGCTACATTGATGGCGAAGTAGTCACCGGGATGCAACGAGGCCACCGCGACCAGGGCGACTACGCCGACCAAACCTTCGATGAGCATCGCGCCGTAACCAATGGGACGGCAGTGCGATTCTTTGCCGATCATCTTCGGCGTCGTGCCGCTAGCCACGAGGGCGTGAAACCCCGACACCGCCCCGCACATAATCGTGATGAACACGTAAGGAAAAACTTTTCCCGAAAGAATGGGCCCGCCCCCGTGCACGAACTCCGTTACGGCCGGCATCTTCAACTCGGGGTTTACGATCACGACCCCGATGACGAGCAACGCGATGGTTCCAATTTTCAAAAACGAAGACAGATAGTCGCGTGGACACAGCAAAACCCACACGGGCAGCACCGACGCAGTAAAGCCGTACACCGCCATCGCGAGCGTTATCTGCCCGCGCGAAAGTAAAAACCACGAGGCATAAGGCGACTCGGCGACCCAGCGGCCACCCCAAACGGCGAGCAGCAATAGCCCCGCCCCAATCCACGTCGCCTCGGCCACTTTGCCCTTACGAAAACCGTACATGTACGCGCTCATGAACAGCGCGATGGGAATCGTCATCGCGATCGTGAACGTGCCCCACGCACTTTCCGACAGCGCGTTCACCACGACGATGCCTAGCCCCGCGAGCGCGATAATCAAAACGAAAAGCACCCCCAACCCCGCGGCAAATCCGGCGGCCGGCCCCATCTCATCGCGGATCATCTCGGCGAGCGATCGCCCATTCTTGCGGACCGAAGCCACGAGCACGATAAAATCCTGCACCGCCCCCGCGAGCACCACGCCGACCACCAGCCACAAAAGGCCGGGCAGATAACCAAACTGCGCCGCCAGCACGGGCCCAATCAACGGCCCCGCCCCCGAAATCGCGGCAAAGTGATGCCCGAACAACACCCCCCCGTGCGTGGGATGAAAGTTGTGCCCATCTTTAAGGGTGTGCGCCGCGGTCACCCGCGAGTCATCCAATTCCACCACGTACTTCGCGAGAAACAACGAGTAGTACCGGTACCCAATCGCCAAAGCGCAAAGGACCCCAATGATCAACGGTAATGCTGGCATAAATTTCTGATACCCCACTGTCGATCAATTCACCACCGCTGACATTCCCCGCCCCTACTCCTAAAGGGAAAAGGTAAAGACGGCCGGAATGGCGGCCCGGTCGACTGAAGTGCGGCAAAGCCAAGTGCCAGCGAGGGGTGCGCGGGAATTTATCCGGACCCACTTTCAGCCTCGGCCGAGCGGCCCGCTCAACGACCTGTCTAAGCGCAGTACACGTGTGTGCCGCAGAATGTTTTCTGACGGTCTTCACCCGCACAGAAGGGCATTCCGTCCGTTGGCACCGCGATTGCTCTAGTAGCTGTCCGAGACTTTTTGGTTCTTAAATTGGTCTAATAGGAGGACCGATGAAACGGTTATGGTTTAGCGGTTTAGTGGCGATTACGTTGTTGATGGGTTGTGGCCGGGGAGTTCCCGTTATTGAATCTCCCGCGGATGGAGCCTCCTACAACATCGATCAGACTCAAGTGATCGACGTGACGATGGTCGGTGGCGACTATCAGGACGTTCAGATTCAGTTTCGCGGTACGGAAGCGGTTCCCGACTTCACGTGGACCCCTTCGGCCAACGCCCCGGCGCGCGCTTACAAGGCGTTCCAGAACGGCGCCGGCGGATTCAGCCAGTGCACGCAGCAGCGTCCTTGTACGGTGTTCATCATCGCGACCAAGGGCGACCAGAAAGACTTTCGTACCATCTCGCTCTTCCGCTAAGCGGTAGCGCGGTTCGGTTGACGCCATAGGGCGCGCGCGGTATCCGACCTATATGAACTTAGGCCTTCCTGAACTTTTGGTCATCGGCGCCGTAGCTCTTTTGGTTTTCGGCCCACGCCGTTTGCCGGAGCTCGCCAAAGGGCTAGGTAAAGGCATCCGTGACTTCAAGAAGGCTGTGAGCGGCGAGGACGAAGAGCCGAAAGACATTTCGGGAATCTCGACTCCACACGCCACCGCCGTGCCGCCCGCTACCGAGAAGGTAACGGCCGAAAAAAAGACCGATCGCGCTAAAGACCCGGCCTAAGCAACTCGCCGAGTCATCTGCGATTCGCCTTACCCACGCAAAATGCCGATAAGAGGGCGTGCCCCGGACCCGACTACAACGCTTAGTGTCACCGATTCAAAAGGCGATCGAGCGCGCTTTCGCGTCCGGCGACCTTACCGAGCGCAAACGGCATTCTCTCTATAAGTCACTGCTCTACCTCCTGATGGGGGAGCCCTTCATCCTTCCCGACCTACGGCTGTTCTGTAAGAAGTTCCGGAAAGAAAAGACGCTGGAGACGCTTTTTCTTTCGCTCGGCACCAAGGTGAAACTGCCGCAGGCAATCTACGCGCGCATTGCCGAGTCCGCGTCCCTCACTCAAGTGATGAAATCGTGGAACGTATCGCGCACGGACATCACCCTGGTAAACCACATCGTGCGCGCTGCGCAGATCGATCCGTACGACGAACACCACCTTCTTCTTCGCCGTCACTACTCGCCCTCTGATTTCGATTGGCTCGCCGAAGTAGAGCTCAAGAGCGAAAGCGTGGAGGTCGTGGTTCAGAACCAGGCTTTGGAAGACATGCTGCTCGGCGTGTTCGAAACCTACCGCGTGCCTAAATCCAAAAAGGAGCCCTTCTCCGAGGTCTTTGGCCTTCTCCTCGGCATGACGGCCACCACCAAGAGCAGCAAGCGTGGCGAAGGCGCCCACACGCGCCATTTCGTGCACGTGGAGAAAGCCGTACCGCAGATTCGAGCTAAGGCGTCGCCGAGCTCCGTCACCCCGAGCGCGCGCAGTTTGAATGCCTTGGTCGAGGCCGCCGATTCGCTTTTTCCGCAGCTGGAGATTATCGGCGATTACCATTCGCACCCTTACCGGAACTATCTGGAATTAAAACGCCTGCGCGGCTGGTCCGCCTCGCGTGAAGATGCCATTAGCTCGGCATCGCTGTGCCGCGATCTGCTGATGCGCAAAGAACGGCCCCACCACATGAAGGTGGCGCTCGTAATCGCCATTGCCGAAGGGCGCGGCACGGCAATTCCTGCCGACGTTCGCGACAAGACTAACGTCTACCACCTCAAGATGGCCGGCTGCCACGTCATGGTCTCGGCCTACCGTCTTTTGTCTAATGGCGGGATGACCGCCGCCAACGTCACGCTTCGCCTGCCGTACCAGCAGCCGATGAAACGCGTCGCGTAACCAATCTCCAAACCCGGACCGTCACGGATCTTTCGAGGGCAACGTCTCTCATTATGAAAGCGTTCCCCTCCCTCCTGATGAGGGGTTCAAGGAATACCTGGTTTATTGGTTTAGGGTTTCTTTGGACCCCTCATCCTATTTTGAACGGCAGCCGACGGCGATACGTCAACTCACTGCGGCGCGCGCTTCAGGATGTCTTGGGCCACGAGCGAGATGCGGCGATCTTCGTGATGCGCCATCTCTCGCAGGAACTTGACCGTCTCTTGCTTCATCGCGGCGTCCGCGCCCGGCAATTGCAGGAAACGTTCGAGCGATTTTAGCGCCACGGTCTGCGGATAGACCAACGTGCGCTCGTTGATACCGTCGTCGTGCTCTTCGTGCCCGTCCGCGTGGTCGTGCGCCGCCACTTCAATTTTGCGGCAGTCCGTAAGTCCCAGACACGGTCTTTCCTTCGTGACCGATTTCAAAAACGCGAGATCGGCGGGCGTTTTCGCTTCCCGGCCGAGTAAAAAGACGACGGTGCCACGTTCGTTCAATTTTTCTTTCGCGGTAGCGAAGTAGCGACCCTCGAGCGCCCTTTTGATCTCCGGGCTCAGGCCGCGAAACTCGGAGTCGAGTCGCGGATCGTTGTCATTCTTCGACGCTATAATCTCTTCGAGAACGGCAATTTTCTTTTTGTCCGGACTCGGCAAGTTGTCGTGAAGAATTTTCAAGTTGGCCGCCGAGCGGGAGGGTAACGAGGCCGGCGACGCCAGCTCCTCGTGAGACTCAGGGCCGGAGCCCGTCAAAGTGGAACGCCCCAGGTCGGACGGTTTCCCGCGCCAGACCTGGAGCCCCAGAATAAGTACGATAAAGCCAGCGACGAACAACAAACGACGAGCAAACATCGCTTACTACCTACCCCGATTAGCGATCGTTGTACAAATCGGCTTTTACGGCCGCGATAGCGTCTTCGTCGATAATGCGCTTGAACTGATCGTCCGCATAAATGCCGGCGTCCATCTTTACCTTCTCGGTGCAGTTGGAGCAGAATTTATTGACGTTCTTCACCAGGATCATCGACGAGCCATACGATCCGAGCGGAGTGACGTCACAAGCCGCTTCGCCGGCCAACATGGCGCCGGTCCAGATGCTCTTCATATCGTTACCGTCTTTGTCCTTGAACGGGGTCGGACACCGCGCGTGAGACCAGTTGCCGTTCTCGACTTCCGTGTGGCGCGCTTCGTGGAAGACCACCATCATCTTCGCAATCTGCGGATGATCGATCTCGGTGTAATACTTGGTCAACCAGATCTTGGAAGAACCCATGAACGGGATCACGCAAGCCACCGGCTTGCTCGCGCCGCCGCCACCGCAGGTGTGCAGGCCAATGTGCGTAACGCGTTTTTCAAACCACTCGGAGTAGTTCGTGCCGTTCAGCTCACCGAAGATCTCTTTGTGGATCGCCGACGTATCGGAGCCACGAAGATCGTTCATGAACTTCAGGTCCGCGATCACCCCATTTTTCACTTTATCGGGAACGTTCGATCCGAACTCGTAACCGAACGCCGCTGCCGAAACCAGAATTGCTAACAGTCCAATGATTTTCATCTTAATGAATCCCCCCTGATCAAGATCCTTCATCCTCCTCAAAACGGTTCGCGTCCACGAAACGGGAAATCCCTCGTTAACAAATGATTTTGACTACTTGCATCCGTTTGTTAATGGAACCGAGCGTTAACAAGCGCGTTAACGGACTGCGGCGTCTGGAATGGGTTACAGGGAGTGGCGCCGCGGACGAGCCTGGCAGATCGCACTGGCCTCGGTACCCAAGTTGTCGTGGGGGAGAAAGCGGGAGGTGTACTCTCGAAGATTGCTGACGTTGTTGCTGGGGTCACGGCACAGACACTCCAGCATCTCGATGTGCAGCATCTGATTCTTGTGCTCGACGAAATCGCCGCACGGCTTAATTTTTCCGGTGAGGCAGACCAGCGACACTAAAAACGGCTTCATCTGGTACTCGCGGAAATGGGACTCGCAGGAGCCATATTTCACATCGACCTGCGTGCTCACCCCGCCGAAACCCAAAATCAAAACGCCGGTGGCCACCATGGTAAAGAGGATGGCCCGAAATCCGAATTGATTGCTCACTTATACAATTCTAACACAGCGCCTGTGCTAAACTTGGATCGGTGAAACACGTTCTTATCGTCGACGACGACAACAACATTCAGGAGCTGCTCGCCACCTATCTGAAGGCGGCGGGGTACGGAGTCATCGTCGCCTCCGACGGGCGCGATGCCCTAAAGCAATGCGTCATCCGTAAGCCCGACGCTATCCTTATGGATTTTCGTATGCCGCGGCTCGACGGTTTGAACGCGTTGGACTTGATGACGCTGACATCGATGGGTAAGCGCATTCCCATTCTGATGATGTCCGGTATGGCGAGCGCGGAAGTGATCGAGACCTGCAAGCGTTTGGGCGCCAGTGATTTTCTCGTGAAGCCCTTTAATCCTGACGAGCTACTAAAGAAGATCGACCACTTCATTTCCAGCGGCCCCAGGCCACAGACTTACGAGGGGCCGGTCACCATTTCGCCCCAGTCGATTGTGGCTAAG
>JBGSST010000195.1:0-6034 GCA_041736915.1 Bdellovibrionota bacterium | reverse complement strand
GGTGTAGCCCTGCGCCTTGGCTTTGCGATCTAGGATCTGGGCGAGGTCTTCGTCTTTATAATCCGCGAAATGGAACTTGCGGGGGAAGCGGCGGCTGAGTCCGGGATTGGCGGTCATCATCGCCCCCATCTCTTTGTTGTAACCCGCCATAATGACGACCATGTCCTGATTCGAGTCGGGATTTATCGCGGCGACGAGCGTGTCGAGTGCGGCCCGGCCGTAAAGATTTGCGCCCCCGCCGTTCTCGGGGCGGTAGAGTAGGTAAGCTTCGTCGATGAACAAGACTTTACCCTTCGCGCGCTCCAAAACGGCCTTGGTTTTGGCTTCACTCTCCCCGATCACGCTGCCGATGAGGTCGCCGGCCTTGATGAAGATGACCTCGCCGTCGCTTAAGTAGCCTAAGTCTTTCAGGATGGCGCCGTAGAGATTTCCCACGGTGGTCTTACCCGTTCCTGGGTTACCTTCAAAGGTGGCGTTGAGTAACGGACGGATGGTTTTCAACCCGTGCGCTTCACGATCGCGTTCCATCGTAAGTAAGGCCACGATCTCGCGTAGCGCCTGTTTCACCTCGTCGAGCCCCACAATCGAGTCGAGACGCTTGAGTGGATCCCCCGTGGGGCCTTTGTTTTTTTGGAAGTCTTCAAGGGTTAAGGTTTGCAGCTCCTGGGGCGATGCCTTTTTTCCGGCTTTGGCTAAGCGAACGCCGTGCCGTTTTACCGCGGCCTCGAACTCGTTGCGGACCGCTCCGGCATTGCCGAAGCCGACACCGCGTTGGCGCGCTAATGACTGAATAGCGCTGCGGGCGGCCTCGTCATCGACCTTGAAATCGGACTCTTCCGCCATCTTGTGCAGGATGGTCGTAAGTGTCTCATCGTTGTAATCTTCAAAGGTCAGTCGTTGCGGAAACCGCCGGTTGAAGCCGGGGTTGGACGCCACGAAATTATCCATTTCCTTGGAGTAGCCCGTGCCGATGACCACGAACTCTCCGCGCTTATCTTCCATGGCTTTGAGCAGCACATCGGCGGCTTGTTGACCGAACGAGTTTTTGCCGGGGTTCATCGTGTAAAGCTCATCGACGATGAGAACGCCGCCCTTGGCCCGGGCGATAGCCTTCTTCATCTTCTCGACCGCGTCGGGCCCCACGAAATCGCTGCCGGCGACCTCGATCACGGGAACGACGTTGTCATTTTCGGGTTCCTCCTCGATCTCGGGCTCGGGCTGCGAGGTGAGTACGGGGTCAGTCTTCTGGGGAGTCCGGTTTAAAATGGACTCCTGGGCACGCTCCATCTCCCGGCAGACTTCCGAAAGGGTGATCTCGCTCAAGGCGAAGCCCTGCCGGTCCAGCATCAGGCTGAGATTCCAGCTTTCATTCGGGCTGGGCACTTGGCGCCGCTCTCTCACATCCTGAAGGGCGAGGAAGCTTCTGAAGATGGCCCGCGTCGTGTCGTTGTCGCCCACGTAGTTGGTTCCCTGGCGGATCAGCTGCGCATATACCGTGTCGAAGTTTCGAGTGGGGTCCGAGGTATTAGTTTTTTTCAGAAGAGAGGCCTGCGCCCTATCGATGTCCCGGCACGCTTCGGCCACCGAACCGGAGTCCGCGGAGTACCCTTGGTTTCTCAGAAACTGCGTCACGGCGAGGTGCTCATTCTGATTGGAGATGAGGACATCGCGGTCCCGCTTTAGCCCGGTATAAACCTTGAACAGTTCTTTCATGACCGGTTCGTCGGATGTATGGGTGGCGTCCTGCCGCAACATCTCTTGGCGAACGGTTTCAAAATCCTGAGTGGGGTCGTTGCGTGGGGCTAAGGTGACCGGCTTCTCGGCCTTTTGGGCTTTCGTGGCTTGCTTCGCATTCTTCGAAGGCCTCCCTTTGAGAAAGCCTAACTCTTTCAGCATCTGGCCGTAGATTCTCGCCACCGTGGTCTTACCCGTGCCGGGGTTGCCTTCGAAGCGGGCGTGGAGAGTCGGCGTGACCTCCTTCAAGTTGTTTTGCTTGCGCTCTTTTTGGGTTCGTAAGTGAGAATCGATCTCGCCTAATTGAGCCGCAATCTTCTCCATGCCGGGCATTTGATTTAGCTCGAAGAGCGAAGGCGAGCGTTTCTTTTCGGCGGCAAGGCGTTCCTCTTCTTTCCGTTGCTTCTGAAGCTCCAGCTCGCGCGCGCGTTCTCTTTCGCGGCGCTTGTTCTCTTCGGCTTGAGCGATCTCTCGCTGTTTTTCGCGTTCCCTATAAAGTCGCTCCTGTTCACGGGCGCGTTCCCTGTCCAGTCGTGCTTGCTCCCTCTCGTGCTCGCGTCGCCGCTTGTCACTTTCGGCCTGCGCTATTCGGGCTTGGCGTAGTTCCTCGCGGAGGGCCTCTTTTTCGGCCTTTACGGCTTCCTTCGTTTCACTTTCGGAGAGCAGGTGAAATTTGTTTCGCAAGCCGTCGGTTAGTCCGTTTTTGCCGGCCGGAAGTTCGTAAACTCCCATGTCGCCAACATCTAAGGTTACGGTTCCGTTCTTGAGGTCGCGACCCAAAAGTTTTTCGATTCGGCCTTTGTGTTTTGCCTGGATGAGGTCCACATCGGACCGCCGATCCAAATTTAGGTCAACTGAAACCAGCTTAAGTCTTTCGCTCTTTCGATCCTGGGTTAGCAAAACGTAGTAATCCTTGCGCGGTGACACATAGATCGAATGGAAGTCGTGAGTACCGTACAAGTCTTTACGAGCGTTCAACGAATATAGTTTGCTAGGGGACTCGTTCCACTGATTGATGAAGAAAGTCCCTAGCGTATACTCCAGTTCGTCCGGATCTTTGTTTTTCAAGAGCCCGCGAAGTTCTTGAGCATCGGGGCCTGTTCCGTACCAATCCGAGCTATCGGTGCGGCGCTGCACGACCAGATGGGAGAGCACTTGCTGGCAATTCTCGTAGATGGTCTTTTGGGCGTCAGGCGCCAAGCGTGGCGGATCGCCGCTGGCGAGCGCGGACCACAGCGAGCTCCATGAAACCAAAAGTAGGGCGTGCGATCGTACCGAGACCTGAGCGGTCAGTGTGAATAACCAAAATAAAGTGCTCGCTACGAGCTTTAGTCGCACGGATCGGCCCATTTAGTACCGAAATGTCGCCCTGACCACTTCGCTCCCCGCGCCTAACCATTGCAATGAGCGGGCCAACCCGTTTAGCGGAACTTGAGCCTGGCTCAACCGTCGAGTCAGTTGACACTCGCGGAGGCTATAGCCGAAAGCCATCCCCGAAAACGCGGCGTGTTCGGGAAGCTTTGGTTTTTGAACCGGCGGGGGCCGTATACCTTTGGTCTGTTTTGAAACTGTCGAGCGTGTAAGCGCCTGCACTAAAGTCTAAACTCAAACCCTTACCGGACGTCCGAGGAATACCGTTCAAAACTCGCGCCAGAGCACGCCCGAAGCCAGCTTCGGATAGAAGAACGTGGACTTTTGCGGCATGCACTTGCCTTCGTCGGCCACGTTCAAGACGTGCTCTACCTTGGGCGGAGCGTGGAAGATGATGGCCTGGGCGCTAGCACGTTTTTCCCAGAGCGGATCGATGTCTTTGCCGTAGGTGACTAGCTCGCGCTTGTTCTCTTCGGTAACACCGATGACCGGCATCAGCTTGCGGTCCGACCACGTCATGGAAACGGCGCTCAGCGACGGGCCCCACTCGGCCTCTTCGGCTTGGCCGCGCTTGGGGGCGACCACGTAGAGATCGCCCAGGAAGTACAATCCAAAAGAGGGCGATACCACTGGTTTAGAAAGGTACTTCTTCATCTCCAACACCGAAACGCGGTGCAGATCGAACGACGCCTCCAACGTTTGTGACGTGAGGGTCTCGACGTTGAGTCCGGAAATAAAACGGTGAGTCGGCAAGACGAGCAGCGACGGATCGGAGGCGTTGGCGACGGCGAACATCGTCCAGGCTTCCGGCTTGTCGAGCTGCCCCAGCGAGTTGGTCTCGCGGGCGAGCTGCAGCGCACTTTCGTAACGGTGATGGCCGTCGACGAGATAAATCGAACGCGTCGTGAAGAACGACGTGATGTCGTGGTTGAAGATCGCCGGGATCTGCCAGATGGCGTGCTGAACGCCGTCGTCGGTTTTGGTTTCGAAGAGCGGCGCCGAGAACGAGATCTTCTCGTACATCGCCGACAGAACCCCTTCGGGGTCGCGCACCATGCCGAAGATCGGACTTAGGTTCGACTGCGTCTCTTTCGTAAGGCGGAGACGGTCTTCTTTGTATTTTCCAAAAGTGTTTTCGTGAGGAAGGATCGCCTTTTCCGCGTACTCGGCGAGCGCTCCCATGCCGAACAGCGTGCTGCGGCGGTGCGTGGTGCCGGCCCAGGGGTAAGCCTGCTGGTAAAGGTAGAAACTCGCGGTAGTCGATTTGGAAGTGACTTGCGCTTCCTTCCACTTCTTCAAAAGCTCATCGCTGTGGCGGTAGCCGGCGTCGTCGGTCGTGGGCAAATCGACGTGAACGAAGTTGTACGGGCTACGGCTGCGGTACTGCTCCGCCTGTTCGGGGCTGATCACATCGTAAGGCGGCGTGATGACGTCCGCCAATGAAAGGCTCTTGGGTTCGAAATGGGTACCGGCGAAGGGACGGAACTGCGACATTGAGATCTCTCCTAGAGGTTTCCGATATCCGTTCTAAAGAATCGCCCCTCGAATGTCACCTCTTGAAGCCGACGGTAAGCCAAATCTCGTGCCAACCCTTTTTCTGATGCGATGCCGCACGACCCGAGAACGCGTCCCCCATTGGCTTTCAGGCGATTATCGGAAAAAGAAACGCCCGAGAAAAAGAGCCACGAATCGGCCGAGTCGTGGCCCCGATCGGTGATCTCCATTCCTTTGCGGTAATTTCCCGGATACCCCTCGGCCGCCGCCACTACATAGATTGTGGTGCGCGGATCGACGTCGAGCTTCTCCGGCGCCGCGCCGTTTGCGACCGCGAGGAGGATCTCGTAAAAGTTGCCACGTACGCGCGGTAAGGTGCCTTGCGTTTCGGGATCGCCGAAGCGGGTGTTGAACTCGAGCACGAACGGATCGCCGCCCGGCGAGATCATGATGCCGATGTAGAGGGCCCCGCGGTAGTCGATTCGCTCCTGTACCAGCCCTTCGAGCACGCGCGCCACGACCTGCGTGCGGATCTTTTCCGCCAGCTCCGGCGTTTCGTAGGGGGAGGGGGAGATCACCCCCATGCCACCGGTGTTGGGCCCTTTATGGCCGTCGAAAACTCGTTTGTAGTCGGTGGCCGACGGCAACGGCGTGAACTGCTTGCCGTAGCAGAGTCCGATCCAAGAGATCTCGGTGCCGGGCAAAACGTCTTCCACCACTATCTCGTGGGGGCCGGGACCGAACTCATTCTGCTGCCATACGCGATCGGAAAACTGTAGCGCCTCCTCACGCGTATTGGGCAGCACCACCCCTTTACCGGCGGCAAGTCCCGACAGCTTGAGCACCGTGGGGTACTTTACCGTCGATAGAATGGTGGCCAGCTCCTCGGGGCTTTTCGCTACCCGAAACGCGGCGGTGGGCACGTTGTGCCGGCTCATGAACTCTTTGGCGAAAACCTTGCTGGTCTCTAGCTGCGCGGCGAACCGGCTGGCCCCACAGACGGGGAACCCTTGCTCACGCAGGTGATCGGAATACCCTTCCGCCAGCAAAAGCTCGGGGCCGATGACGATGAGGTCGATCCCGAGCGCTTTGGCCGCGGCCACAACCTCGGCGGGGCTCTTCGCGGCGGGGAAGGCGGGAAAGCCCGCGTACACGGTTCCCCCATTTCCCGGGTGCAGCCACACGTTTTCTTTTCCCAGGTCTTTCGCCAGCCGCCACGCCAACGCGTGCTCCCGGCCACCACTTCCCATTACCAAAGCTTTCGGCATGCCAGGGAAAATAGACGACTAGAACGTGCGAGACAAGACAATGGCGGGAATGTACGTGGGGTGGCGCGAGAGGACGTTTCTGATCTCGCCCTGCGCCTCGTAGTTTCGCTTCAGGCGCGTGTTCACCACCACGAGTGAGAAGTGGGCGAGCGCCGAGGTGGGCTCTA
>JBGSST010000145.1:0-26908 GCA_041736915.1 Bdellovibrionota bacterium | reverse complement strand
GGGGCGCGGGTATCGCACCCTGTATGTCACCTCATCCACCGGGTCTGCGGCCAAAGTAAAGGCTGCCACGAGCGGCAACGCCATCTTTCCACCACTCGTTGCCGCAAGCCGCCGGCACGTGGACGACTATGAACATTACCGACCCTCCCGAGGGGCGCACCAACTTCACCTTCTTTCCTACTAGTGAAGAGCTCTTTGTATTCGGCGGAGAGAATAACGGATCCGTACTACAATCCGGCGGAGTGTACATACCGTGAGAAATTCATTCTTTTCCGCGTTGCTGGCCGGAACGCTATCTGTGCTCGGTGGTTGTACGTTCTCTAGCGGAACGTCCACGACCAGACTTGCGATCGAGTTGCGTGAGGGGGACGAGCTTACGGGCTTCGATTGCTTCTTTGCCAACATCTCCGGACCGAACATCACGCCGCTCTATTCGACCGAGCAGCTCAATGGCGCGGATCCGCAATGCATGGGACTAGGCACGACGTCGGAGCTTTTTAGTGCCAAAGATCACATCAGTAATCCGTTGCTCTTAAAAGTGCCGTCGGGCCCCGCCCGAACGGTTCAGATCATCGGCGTGAAGAGCTTAGACGATAAGGACGATGCCTGCCTGAATGCCAAAACGCCTTCCGACCTCTTTAAAGCAGGGTCGCCCGTTTTATATCTGGTCAGCTCCCAGACTACCGACATCTACAACGACACCAAAATCGATCTGAAAAACCAGTACCTGCAGGAAAAAGCCAACGACCTAGTGGCGTCGTGCCAGGCTAAGACCTCGTTCGATCTAGCCGTCACCTCGGTGAGCCCGATCGCCGGCCCGCCTAGTGGAGGAACGGTGCTCACCGTGAGCGGCACGGGTTTCGTTTCCGGAATGATCGTAAACCTGGGTTCGGGTTCGTGCGGCAGCGTGAACGTACAAAGCCAAACACAGCTGACGTGCGTAACCGCCGCCGGAGCGGCCCTTAGCACGCACGACCTCGTGGTCAGCAACCCCAGCGGAAAACAGGGAACCGTTCTCAACGCCTTCACGTACCGTGAGCCACCCGTTATCTCGAACGTTGCGCCGGCGTTTGGCCCCTTGGCCGGCAACCAGAACATTACGATATCGGGCAACCACTTTGCGCCCCCGCTCACGGTGACCTTGGGAACTCCCCCGCTCGATGAACCCTGCGACTTGCAAAGCGCACCGAGCGCTACGTCGATAATCTGTAAAACACGGCCGCGCACCGCCGGCGCCGTCGCGGTCACCGTAACGAATTTCGACAAGCAAGCGTATACGTCGGCTGGCCTTTATGAATACCTCTCTCCACCGCAGTTGACCTCGATCACTCCGAACTACGGCCCCTCCGCCGGCAATTCCACCAGTGTAATATCGGGAACGGGGTTCCGCGCGGGCCTTACCGTCACGATTGGGGGAATCGACTGCAACACCTCGATTTACTATAGCGACACCATCGCCGGCTGCATCACTCCCACACTTTCCGTCGGCGCCCACGACGTGGCGGTTTTCAACGGCGATGGCCAACCCTCCACGCCGCTGCTCGGTGGCTACACCGTCACCGACCCACCACAGTTCGGAAGTATCACTCCCATCAACGGACCGCGCGCGGGTGGTACTCCAGTAACGATTGTGGGGAGCAATTTTTTGTCAGGTGTCGGGGTGCGAATCGGCGGCGCGATTTGCGGCAACCTCCAACTGCTTCCGGGCCAGATAATGTGCACTACCGGAGCCTTTTCCGGCAGCGGTCCGGTGTCCGTAACCATCACCAACGCCGACGGCCAGTCCGACAACGATAACACCAACGCATTCACCTATGATCTGGGGGTGTTCATCTCTAACGTCAACACCACCCCCCCAACCATGGAGGTCGGCGAAAACCACGATCTTGCGATTGACGGTCTCGGATTCGTCGTCTCAGCCTTAACCTTAGTGCGCATATCGGGGAGCAATGTCTGCACCGTCGACGTTCTAAGCTCCTTGCCCACTCAGATACGGTGCAATACTTCAGGAGTGGCCCGAACAGGCTGGACTGACGTCAAAGTGACCAATGATGGGGGATCTACCGACACTTTCCCTAATGCTTACCGCGTGGGGTCGACCCCGGTATGGAACACTAGCTCCCCGTCCGGAGCGCCCTCTCCCCGCTCGCGGCATACGGCCTCCCGCATTGACACCGGTATCAGCGGAAGCTTTGCCCGCGTTGCGATCTGGGGAGGCCAGGGTGCCGGGGGATCACTTCTGGGTGATGGGGCGATTTATAATTTGAATCAGCAGACGTGGCAGTTAATCGGCAACACGGGCGACGTGCCTTCAGCGCGGCGCGATCACACCGCCGTGTGGAGCGGAGAAAGGATGATCGTCTGGGGCGGAAAGACCGCCAGCGGCGACACCACGAATACCGGCTCCGCCTTTGATCCGGTTGGGAACTACTGGGAGGCCCTTCCCACATTGCATGCTCCGTCGCGACGCTCGAGTCACAAGGCCATCTGGACGGGCACCGAGATGGTGGTGTTTGGTGGACTGGATGACAGCAGCGGTACGGCCACCTATCTCAGCACGGTCGGACTCTACAACCCCGCTAGCGGCTGGAGAGCCAATATTGGTCAACCAGCAGCCTTCGCCGGACGTGTCGATCACACCGTGGCCCACGCCGACGGCAAGGTAATCGTTTACGGCGGCCGCAACGCCAGCACGGTGTTCAGCGATGGCCAGATGTTCAACCCCTACCCCCTTCCTGCAGGTGAGTGGACGCCGCTGACCGCACTCAATAATGCGGGCGCCCGCCATTCGCACATTGCCGGGGTAGTGAATAGCACCATGGTCATTCACGGCGGGCTCGATGCGGTTACGGGGGGGGACGGCGTTGTCTTCGGGCGCTCGCTTCGACGCTTCGCTAAATCTTTGGAATCCCACACCGATGGATGAAGGGCCCCTCGCGGGACGTAGCCATCACTACTCTGCGGTGATTGGTTCACAGCTTTACGTGTGGGGCGGAAAGGCCGCTAACAACAATTTGCTTTTGGACGGAGCCTTCTTCACCGACACCGTTTCAGCCGGTTTTTGGACTTCGATGAACACCATCTTGGCTCCGGCCCGGCAGCTCAACGCCACCTTTTTCGCGACGGACCGGGAGATCTTCCTCTTCGGGGGGGAGACTGGTGGAATTGGGGTGAACTCGGGCGGAGTTTACTCGCCCTAACTAGTGGCCCGCTTTAACAGTGGTGGGAACGAATTTTTCAAAACGTTTGCGAAAGCATTCGTCCTGCGGCTCGCGGTTGCCCGCCTCCACGGTGGCCGTCATCAAGCAGAGGCGCCGCACGATTGAAGTCTTCAGCACGAGCTTACGTTCGCAATCGGCCTTGGGGATCGACGGATCGTTTTTAATTTCCCCGCCCATACACTCCTGCACCGCCGTGGTGAACTCGTCTTCTTTTCCGGTCTTCCACAGGCAGTAGGCCACTTCCCAGTGGCGAACGTCACCCGGCGTGGCGCATTCGTTTTTGCCGAGTGGGGGCGCGACGATTTGGGGAGGGCTCTGCGAAGCCGTTCCCCGCTGTGACGTGCCGTGGTGTGGCCGGCTGGCGCAGGCGCCTAGAAACAGGAGGAAAAGAAGGAAAACGGATCGCATGGAAAGATTATAATCGCCCTATGAGCAAAACGAAAAACGCCCTACGTCTAGCTTTGGTGATGGTGGCCGCGGCGCCGCTTTACGCCGACGACGAGGAGCTTTGCCCTACCGGGAAAACCTTCTTGTTCGGTTGCGATCCCATCGATCCGGTATACCAGCTGCGCCTCAAGCTCATTCCCCTTCCCGGCCGGCCGATCGATGTGAAGCTGCGCCAGTCGCCAATTCCACCGGGCACCCCGCCCACCGCCTCCGCGAAAAGTTGCGCGGTGCAAAAGGCCGTGGAGGGGCAATACGCCTCTTCTACGGAAACCGTGGCGCACACCGCGCTCGCGGCGTTGGGCACGGAGCTAGTCGTGACCAACCTGGCGGTTAACCCCATCAGCGTAACGCTCACGGGCGAGGCACCGGGGGAGCCCTTGAAAAGCGGTGAGACGAGAAAAATTTCTCTCACCACCGCCGAGCAGGAAGACAGTACTTCGGTCAGTATTCCGCAGTGGCGAGTCTGGGAGAAGGCAACGCCCGGAAAAAAGAAGGTTTGCGAGCGCGATAAGACCACCCGCCGGTTCAAGGCTCAAGGGGTGACCCTAACGGTGAAGGGAATGGAAGACGGCGCCTGGGAAAGCACGCCGTCTTCCCAAACCGAGAATTAACGGAACGGGCCGTAGTTAGTGCGGCCCCGTGCCACGCGCGAGTTTCCTACCGGAGGCGCCACCGGCGTGCTGGCCGGACGGCGAGCAACCGTTTGGCTTTTCGTTTCCAAGTTCAGCGCCAGCGTTCGCGTTTGGTTGGGCAGCTGGTAGCAAAAATTTGCCACCACCAATAGACCGATCACCGAAGCGCCGACACCCTTTTCGTTCATGCGATAGAGCGGGTAGGTCGCGCACAGCGCCAGCACCGGCAGGTACACGAGCAAAAAGCGAGCATCGGAAAGACGGCTTAGGTCACGCATTTCGTACGCGAACGAAGCCAGCATCACCAGCGTCAAACCGCCGAAGTAAAAACCGGCCGCGCGCACCGACGCATGGTGGGTTTTCACTATGCGTTGCCAGTTCGAAGCCAGCAGCGCCAAGCCCGCCATCGCGCACAAGGTAAATAGCTGCGACGAAATGGGGAAGTTGCTTCCACGGTTCAATAGGAAGTCGCCCACGCCACGAACGTTCTCCATGAAATACGTTCCGTTCATGGAGCTACTGAGCCAGCCGTTGGCCAAAATCAACGCGGCCACCGGAATAGTCAGTAACGGCAGCAGTACGGTTTTCAGATCAGGCCGCTCCGCCAATAGACGAGTGCGGTTCTGATAGACCAGCGATCCGAAAGGCACCAGAAAGAACAGCGAAGCTGGTTGGCACTGGGCCGCCAGTAACGTGAGGGCCACCGTAAGCTCCGCCCGGACCAGCGTTGGATCCTGAACGAAGCGATAAATTTGATAACAAACCGCCGCGACGAGCAGCGTGTTCCATAACTCGGGGCCATTTCCCGTCGCCATTACGCCGAACATCGGGAACGAAGCGAGAAAGAACACCGAGACGATACCGTACCAACGGCTTTTGGTGATCCGCTCTCCCACCCGAATCATCAACGTAAACAAAAACGCACACGCGACGAAGTTGATCCAGAACATATGCTGGTCTTTGAATCCGAACAGCGAGTGAAGCAAGCTCGCCAAGAAAGGATACAGGGCCGGTCCGCGCGCGTTACCCATACTGTAGTTCTGGTGCAACGACTGCGATACATCCGTCCAGTAGACCGATTCGGCGCCGAGACGATTTCCCGTTCCTACGCTGAAGAACAGAAAACAAGTCAGACCGACGGCGATGTAAAAAGGCGTAACGTAGGTGGATTTGAAACCGAGCTTCACCTCTCCTTTATAGAGGTTGTGGAAAGCACTCCAGGCCAGCACTAAAGTCGCCCATAGCGCGAAGTGGACCGTGCCCGAATAAAAAGCGCCCAGGTCTAAAAAGCCGGGAGCCGTAGCGAGAAAGCCCAGCGATAAGATCGCCGACGCGGCCACGAGTGACCAACGCGTCTGGCGGTCATTGAGAGTGGCGGCGTTCTTGGTACTTCGATTTACCGAGTGAACTAGTTTTAGTGGAGCGGGGTCGACGGTTTTGGAGGTCAGTTTACGAGACGAGTTCATCCAATTATCTCCTTAGCAAACGAACTGCGGGGAAAAACGCGCTATCCCCCATCGTAGGGAAGAATTGTTCTTTAAATGTGTGGCGCACAAAATAGGCCGGAAACCCACGGGATCACGCCGAAATTCTTGCGCGCCGCATCTCAAAACGGTAAACCCTTAGTAGTCTTGCTTTGGGGGGATTTTTGAACCTATTTTCGCGTTGGATTTTCGCCGTTTTGGTCTTCACCGTTGGGCTCCCGGCCAGTGCCGGGCTGCCCCCGTTTTTGACTCCCGAACAATCGGCCCGGGTGTCCGGCAATTACGGCTGGAACCTGCCGGAGTCGTTCACCGATGCGCGGCTCGCGACCTTGATCACGCGCATGGCCCACGCCACCTACGGCATCGGCTTTCGCTACCTCGGCGTCGAGCCAGACTGGTTCCACGGCCACCTCATATACGAAGAGGTAGGCGAAGGGGCGGACAAACAGGTTCGTCCACGCGCCATCCTCTACCACACCCAAGAAGATGCCCACGAGCATCAGTGGAACCGCACGCCCGACTCTCCGTATAAGTACTTGAACCACGCCAACCGTAACTGGATTCAGTGGCTTACTGACTCATGGGAAGATGATGGTCTTCGGATCGAGAACGCTCGGGCTTATGTGAACGCGCACAAGAAAAACCCCGCGGTATTTCTGCACGAAAAACCCGTGAAAGGGGAACGGTACACCATTCATTCCCGCTGGCTCGATGATGAGAAGCTCGGGTTCAGGAAGCTAGGCGAAGTTCAGTTCGAGTTTCATGCCATCTGCCACGAGCCGGTCGATCCCTTTTATCGCCGTGGCCCCATTAGGGTAAAGCTACCGAACGGGCAGGAATATTGTCTGGTGCTGAAGACCGGGGTGTTTACCGACTCCCACTGGAGGTAAACGGCCTTAGGCCTTGCCGACGGCCGCCCCACGCACGAAAATTTTTTCGAGCGCTTTTCCAACCCGGCGCCAATACAAAAACCACTGCGCCCGCGGGCGGCTCACGAGAACCTGCGGGTAGTGAAGACCGTCATATTCCCCCACCGGCGCCATCGCGTAGGCACTTACCACCGCCCCGCCTCCGGCACGCACCGCCCGAAAAACTTCGATTTCAAACAGGTAGCAATCTTCAACCTCGGTGAGTCTCTGCCGAATCGAGTCGTAGCACGCCGCCCGCAACACCAAACAACCCGCATCCACATCGCCCAGGTCCAAGTTCGACACTGGTTTGTCCGGCGGCGGCAACACGCCGCCACGGACCTTTAGCGGAACGAGTAGTAGATCGGGAAAACCGGTTAACTCTAGCGTCTCCGCAATCGAGGCCAGCGCGTGCGGAAAGAAATAGTTATCGTCGTCCCATAGCACGCAGTAGTCGTACGGGCCGGCGTGCGCGGCGGCCGCGTGCAACGCCTGCATCCTTTGCGAATTTCCCATATCCCCCGTCCGCTTTTCGGTAAGGGAGAAATGGATTCGGGCATCGGGCGAAGGGCGCCCGCAGTAGTCTTGCTGAAAGGTGGCGTTCGGTCCGTCATGAATGACGTAACCAGTCCAGTCCGGATAGCTCTGTTTTCGCAACGCACTAATGAACCGTCTCAGCACCGACGAGCGGCGAAAGGTCGGCGTAATGACGTGAAAGACCGCGCTCCGGCTCGACTCACTCACGGTTAGTTGACCAGAACCAGACTATCTTCTTCTTCTTCGCCTTCTTCTTCTTCTTCGTACTCTTCCAAGCCCTTGGTAGAGAACTTGGCTTTCAGAATGCGCTGGATGGCTTGCTGCTGGGTAATCCGACCGTCACTGAGCTCTTGGTGCACTTGCTCTTCGAGGTGCGGACGCGTTGCCTTTACGGCACGATGTTCGGGCCACAAATTTTTCGGTTCATTGTCACCGCCGATAGACAGCGGGATGAGATGATCGATGGTGTAGTTTTTCCGCTCGTGGCGCGGAATCTTATACCAGTCGTAAATTCGGGTTTTTAAGTCCCCTTCGACATTGCGATCGCAATGCGGAATTTTTTCCGGATAGCGATGCTCGTCGAAATCCGAGTGCCGTTCCGTACAAACACTACCCGGTGTCTGGCTCTTATCCGGAACTAACGGATAGGACCATGCCAATACAGGTACCAACAAGAAGAGAAACAGAGCCTTCACGCCTTACCTCCCCCGAAAACCTGAAACGGAGAATATCGATTTCGGCGAAGTTGGGTAGAGCGAATTTGTCAGAGTTCGATTTAGAAGCGCACGGCGTGAACACGACCCATTGTGTCACCCACGATCAGCCCCCGCCCTTCGGGCGTAAACGCGAGGCTCAGACTGTGCGGGATTTCCGAGTCCGATCGGTAAACCACCGCGCCAGTAGCCTGATCCCAGACGGTCACCGGCCCCTGAAGTTCGCTCACCCCTACCCACTGGCCATCGGGCGACGCAGCGAGTCCCCACCCTGAATTCTTTGCTCCCTCATATACGGTAAGCAAGGCGCCCGTTTTTCGATCTCGTTTCTCCAGCTTCATTCCGTTCGCGGTTCCCCCGGCCACAAAAAAATTGTCCCCGCTTGGCACGGCCGCGAAAGCGTACGGCGATTCGAACAAAGTCGCCTCCACCTTTTTGCTACCGCGATTCCACAAAAGCAGCCCGCGCAATCCCACGGTGAATAGTCGATCGGGGGCGAGCGACTCAATCACGCCAACGGGCGACTTAGTGAGATATCGCCCAGTTTCTTTCAACGATTCGGCGTCCCACTCGATCACCTTGTCGTCCGCTCCGGCGGTATAAAAACGTTTGGCGTCCCACGACACCGAAATGCGCGCCACGTACTCGTCGTGCCCCGTCAGCTTTTGCAGCAGGTCTCCCGTTTCGGTGTTCCATACCGCCAATGATCCACTAAGGGCGGTACTCACCGAGCGCCGTCCCGGTAAAAAGGCCGCGTCGTACACTTTGAGGTTGGTTCCGTGAGTGAACGTGGAGAGAGAGCACAGACAATCCATCCACCAGGTCCGAACCTTTCCGTCGTCGCCGGTCGTATGGAAGAACAGGGCCTCGGGAGACATGTTGATCTTCCACACCCCCCCCTGATGCGCCGTCCAACTCTTTTCGATTTTAGCCAGGGCGGGCAGCGAGACGAGAACACAAACTGAGAGGATAAATTTTTTCACGACTACTCCTTGAAATAGTGGCCGTCCAGAAGGCTCTTGATGATTTGCTCTTCCGTCGCTTCATCATTCTTGTCGGTATAAAAGAACAGCGTCAAACGGCACGAAGTAGGCGTGCACTCGTAACCGAGATTGTTGATGCGGCTCGCAAATTTCTTGGTTTCGCTGGCGGCGGCCGACGCAAGTCCGGCTTGAAGCTCCATCGCCTCCACCTGATCCAACGTGAAGGTCCCCTTGCCCTGCTCGACTGATTTTCCTTCGTTGCCGTTGCGGTGGAGTACGAGCTTTGGCTTGGTCCAGGTGAGCAGGCAGATGCTCCGCTCACAAAGTGCCGTTCTTCCGCCGGTCAGCTTGTAGTTAACGGAGCTTCCCTTGGCGGCGGCCACCTGAACTTTACCGAGATCCGCTTTGGTGAGATCGGCGAACTCGCGGAACTCCCACTCCGCGGAGGTGCCGAGAGTCGCGCAGCCCGACAACAAAAGTAGCCAAGAAATCCAGCGCATGGGAGAAATAGTAACATGCACGCCGATCCCGTACTCTTCGAAACGCTCATCTATCTCGCCGCGGCCGTTCTCTCGGTACCACTGTCCAAAGCGCTGGGGCTTGGCTCGGTAGTGGGCTATCTCATGGCCGGCTCCGCTATTGGCCCTTGGGGGTTGCGACTCATCAGCGACACCAAGACGGCCAATCATGTTTCGGAGTTCGGAGTCGTATTTCTACTTTTCGTGATCGGCCTCGAGCTAAAGCCCAGTCGTCTGTGGTCACTTCGCCGCGCGGTGTTCGGCTTGGGTGCCGCTCAGGTAATCGGCACCACCGCCCTGTTCACCGCGGTCGGGCTCACCCTCGGCCTGCCGTTCGCCTCCGCCGCGCTCGTCGGCATTGGTCTGTCACTCTCCTCGACGGCCTTCGCCATGCAGCTGCTCGGTGAGCGCAATCAGCTGTCGACCCCGTTTGGGCAAACTTCATTCGCCATTCTGCTTTTTCAGGATCTCGCAGTGATCCCGCTGATGGCGGTGCTGCCGCTGCTGGCTCCGCAAACCGCTGGCCAAAGCGCGATGGCCCACCCGCTTACGGTCGCCGCGGTCATTCTTGGTATCGCCTTTCTGGGCGGCCGGGTGCTGAAGCCTCTTTTTCGCATCATCGCGCGGGCCCGCACGAAAGAGATTTTCACCGCCGCAACGTTATTGCTGGTGCTCGGCATCGCGCTACTAATGCAGTCCATCGGCCTGTCGATGGAGCTCGGCGCTTTTCTCGCCGGCGTGGTACTGGCCGACTCGGAGTATCGCCACGAGCTGGAAGCCGATATCGAACCGTTCAAGGGGCTACTGCTCGGTCTGTTCTTCATCTCGGTCGGCATGACCGTGGACTACGGACTTCTCGGCGCCAAGACCGGCATGGTCGCCGCCGGAGTAGTGGGCCTCATTGCAATCAAGGCCGCGGTGCTCATCGCGCTCGGCAAGATCGCCAAGCTCGGAGCAGAGTCGTCACTCAATATGGCGGCCACCATTTCGCAAGGCGGAGAGTTCGCGTTCGTACTTTTCGCGCTCGGAGTTCAGTTCGGACTACTCGATACTTCCACGTCGTCGTTGCTCATTCTCATCGTAACCCTTTCGATGGCCGTGACGCCGTTTCTCGTCAGCTTGAACGACAAGCTGGTAAGTCCACGGCTGCGACCAGAGAAATGTCCGTTCGATAAGGTGCCGATGGCCGAAAATCCCGTGCTCATCGCCGGCTACGGCCGCATGGGACAAATTCCCGCGCGCGTGCTCAAGGTGAAAGGTTTCGATTTCACCGCGCTCGAACACGATCCGGAACACGTAAGCGTGGTACTGAAATATGGAGCGAAGATCTATTATGGCGATGCTTCGCGCCTCGACCTGCTGGAAGCCGCCGGGGCGAAGCACGCCAAGATTTTCATTTTGGCGATCGATGATGTCGAGGCCTCTCTCCGCACGGCCGAGATCGTGCGCCAGCACTTTCCGCACTTAAAAATTTTCGCGCGCGCGCGCAACCGCGAGCACGCCCATCACCTCATGGACTTAGGGATCACTTCGATCTACCGCGAAGTGTACGCCACCAGTTTGGAGATGACCCGCGACGTGCTGAAAACACTGGGGCTTGCGCCGGAGCGCGCTGAAGAAACGGTCCACAAGTTCCGCGAGCACGATGAAAAGATGCTGGTGGAAGCTTATGGCGTGCACAAGAATGAGCAGGAGCTCATCAACTTCTCGAAGCGTTCGACCGAGCAGCTGCTAGAGCTGTTCCGCGGCGACCAAAGCGACGTCAAGTAAGCCCCCGTAAAGGCGAGGCTTTCGCCTTACACAATGCCTGCACAATTAGCGACTAACCTGTAGTCAGAGGGATCGGTTCCCTCGAACCTATGAAAGTCGCGACTAAATTCTGGCACGTGTGGTTACTGTTGGGGCTCTTTGCTTGGGTGGGACACGCCCAGGCCGAATCGTCCGCTAACCGCGCTTCTACTGGATTTTCTTACGGCGTCGAAGGGGCTAAGGCGATGAACCCGCAAGGCAGCGGATTGGGCATTCGTTTCGATGGCCGCTTCCTTTCCAGTGAAGTCTCCGTGTTGGGTAATGGCGCGAAAACGCCGCTAGCCGATGGCGCCATTCCACGGATTTTGGCTCCGGTGCAGGCCGACCTTTCGCGAACCTCGGGCTTCAGTAATCCCGATCTGTTCTTCAAGAACATCGGCAAGACGGAACAAAACCCGGTCTACCGTCGTCCCACTACGACCAAGTAGCTTGCGGTCAATTCCCCGGTTAGCGCTTTAGCACTTCGAATGCGCGCGCGCATGTATTGCGACCGCCCTTGCTCCATACCGTTCCCTGCACGAGAAAGCGGCCCGGCGCTTCGGCAGTTTTGCTGCGAAGGACCTTCGGAAAATCAACGGCGGCACCGTCCAGCATCGCGGACGTTACGGGCCCCGAAGTCACCATGGAGAGGATCACTACCTCACCTACGTAAGCCGTCGGCGGATTGACCTCGATCTCGCACGTCACGGAACCGTCTTTTTCGATCGTCGGCGTGGGCTCGGGCACGGGTGGCGTGATCGGTGTCGGATCGGGCTGCGGAATCGGGGTGGGGCGGGCCTCGGGCCGTGGCAACGGCACCATAATCGGTTCCGGCTTGGGCGCGGGAACAACGGGCCGAGTCGGCATGGGCGTGACTTCGCGGCGAATGATGACCGGCTTCGGCTCGGGTTGGCGCGGAGGCGGTAACACCTCTGGTTCGAGGCCGGGAATCAAATCGTTCCACGGGGGCAACGCCACGACGTTGCGACTTGCGTCGTCCGGCAAATCCATACCGTTCCACCGCCACCAGTCTCCGGGTTCCGACAAGTAGGTTTTTCCGAACGGTTCGGAGTAGCGCCACAGATGCGGCGTCGTTTTTGGGATGACCGGGAACCAGGCCAGTTCTTTACCGAGTTGGTACCACGTCTTGGCCCATACGCCGGTTTTACGCAGGCGCTCTCCCTCGACGAAGGAACCGGGCACGATTACGTCGTAGCTTTGGCGTGTCACCCACGAGCGGGTGTAAGTGCCATTCGCGTTCTCGATCACCATTAGATAAACTTTTTTTTCGATCTTGGTGGCCGTCTCGATCTCGACGTATTTCTTCTCCGCATCATTCCAGCGGAACAACCGCGGCTCCGCGCCCAGAGCGGAAAAGCAAACCATCGCCAGTAAGAAATGAACCCATGTCTTCATTTGGAAACTCCCCTATACGTCTTCTTCACCCGGTTATTCGATCCGCTCCCAATTTGCATTCTTTTTTGGAGCAGAGCAGCATTCAAAGCGCAAACGCGGGACAAACGGCGTGAACCCGGTTAAAAATAGCCATGGATCATCGGTTTGAACTACTAGCTACGGCCCTCTTCGGACTTGCCGTCCTCCACACGTTTTCCATTAAAAAATTCCAGCATTTGGCGTCACAGCACCCCGAGGGTTCTCTGCTGGAAAACCTCTTCCACCTACTGGGAGAGGTAGAGATCGTGTTTGGTCTATGGGCCGGCGTACTCGTGGTCGCCTTTGCGCTGATGGGCGGCGGGAATCTCGCCGTAGAGTTCATCGAAAAGCAGAACTTCACCGAGCCGGCGTTCGTGTTCGTCATTATGGCCATGGCGGCCACGCGACCGCTCATCCAGCTGGCCTCGCGGCTCGTGCGATTCGCGGCCGGGCTATTTCCGCTCAAAGGGTCGATGGCTCAGTTTCACATCGCCCTGGTGGCGGGTCCGTTGCTCGGCAGCTTCATCACCGAGCCCGCGGCGATGACCGTGACGGCGCTGATCCTCAAAAAACAGTTTTTCGACCGCGACGTCTCGGAGCGCTTCAAGTACCTCGCGCTGGCCGTACTGTTCGTGAACGTGTCGATCGGTGGCGTACTCACCCACTTTGCCGCGCCACCGGTGTTAATGGTGGCGGCGAAATGGAGTTGGGACACGCCGTTCATGCTGAGCCACTTTGGGTGGAAGGCCGCGCTCGCGGTTTACGTGAATGCCTCGCTGGCCGCCCTCGTGCTCAAGGAAGAGCTTTACCGGCTGGCGCCACTGCCGCGCGATCCGGCGGAACCGTTCATTCCCTCTTGGGTAGTCGCGATTCACCTGATCTTTCTCGCGCTAGTGGTAGCGACCGCGCACCATCCGGTTTTTTTTCTGGGTCTCTTTCTTTTCTTCGTCGGCTTTACCGAGATTACGCAGGAGTTTCAGGACGAGCTGAAGGTTAAAGACGGCTTACTCGTTGGCTTCTTCCTGGGTGGATTGGTCGTACTCGGTAGCCTACAAAGCTGGTGGCTGCAGCCCCTCGTGGCTTCGTTGTCCGAGCTGCCGCTGTTTCTTGGCGCCGCCGGTTTGACGGCGGTCATGGACAACGCCGCGCTTACTTTTCTCGGCACTCAGGTGCCTACGCTGACCGACAGTATGAAGTACGCGCTAGTCGCCGGCGCCGTGGCGGGGGGCGGGCTCACCGTGATTGCTAACGCGCCCAACCCGGCCGGGTTTGCGATGTTGAAGGATTCTTTCGGCCCCGAGGGTATCAGCCCGTTGCGGTTACTCACCTCGGCGCTCATTCCAACGTCCATTGCCATGGCGGCGTTTTGGTTTTTGTAGCTAGTTGAATACTGGGATCGTTTGCGCCGCGCGTATCTGCCCATTGGTCAGCTCGGGAATATCGTTAACGATGACCTCGGTCGCGATTCCCGCTGGCGACACCGAGTAGGCTCGCAACGTCGTACGGGCCTCCACGCCGAAAAATCCGCGGCCAAGCGGATCGGCGGTAAGGTTACTAACCGCCCCGATGGTGGCTTCGGAAGTGGGGGTTAAGCCCACCGACCCATTCACCGGATTGATTGCGTAGACCAGCACTTTACCGGGCCCAACGGCCCCCACGTAGGCAAACTTCGACTGGGGATCGATGACCAGGTCATTCGTAGCGGCGGTGTTTATGATCGCCGCAGGCGCCACCGGTCCTATCCAACGACCGTTCCCATCAGGGTTGAACGCCTGCAGCGTGGATTCGTTCGACTCACCGGTGGTGCTGAGAACGTAGATAAGTCCGTTGGAAGCTACGACGGCCCGCTTGGCGAAACCGCTGAAAGGGCCAGGACTTTCCCCGTTGGTAATGAGTTGGCCGCAGAGATTTCCGTTGGCCGGGACGTTCGCAAAATTGGCGATGCCGTTGCCAAACTCGTAGAATCTCGAGCCCTTGATGACGAAGGCCGGATAAGTGGTGCCGCAGCTACTAGGGTCAATTGGCGTAACCACCCCTTGATCGTTCGTCTGGAACTGGTGAATCGTGATCTGACCCGCGGTGTAAGTGAACCGCGAGTCGACGGTAAAATCCATGTACAGACTAGTGCCCAGATTCATTACCCACTCGTCCGGCGAAGTTACCGTACCGTCACTGATGTTAAATCGGCGCCCGGAGGCATCGCGCGTGCCCGTATCGGAGAAAAGATAGAAGGACCGCGCATTGGGCTGCACGAAGTAACGCATGTTCGATGGATTGTCGTGCACGACATCCGGGATGGCGGTTGCCTGGGGCGTCAGAGAAGACGAGATATCGAACATGCGAGTCACGGTGGCCCGTGAGGTTTGTAAGGCCACGGCCAGGTAGCCGGCGGACGCATGGTTGTTGCCGCTAATTCCGCCACCGATTCCCCCCGTATTGTCGCAGGGGGCGACAATATCGTTCGCCTGACTCAGGTCGTTGAGCTCGGTTATCTCCACGCGCTTGTCGGTGTAAAGATCGACCTCCTTGCGCGCGACTTCGTAAATGAAGGGCGTCTTGCGGTCGAAGAGATCTTTCAGGGGACGGCCCGTGCAATCTTTGATCGACGTCGAGGCGCCCATGATCCGAATCAGCCGGCTGCTTCCGGCCGCGGTGCTCATCCGGATTCCGCGATCGCGCAAGTCGTCGAGGGTGGCGAGATTCGATGTGCGATTGAGCTTCATGCACTCGGGATCGCGATCCCGAAAATCGAGCGCGCCGTAGTCGAAGGTCACACCGGGGCCGGAGATGGAAACGAAGAAACAGCTGAGATGCTCTAGCTGCGTCCCTTTGAGCCGCGCCTTTAGCGCCTCGGTATCGACGCCAATCCGCATCCCCACCTTATTCGGCGACAAGGTGCAGCGGATGAGAAAAAACACCGGACTGACTGACAGCACTACGTAAAGTAACCGCCGTAACCAAACGATCCTGGTGCGCATGAGGGAAGAGTAACTTTGCCGAAGCGGTAAGCAAATCCTTACTTTTTTTTATGGTCGATCGCGGAAGAAGGGAAAAGGAGAGTCAAACTGACACCTAAATTGAAGTGGGCCTTCTACAACTGAGCGTGACCCGTGCTGGTCTTTTTTTTGCAGCCACTGTTTGCGTCATAAAACCAAAAGGGGGATCGAAATGCTCAAGTTAATACCCGTTGTCGTGCTAGTGGCGGCTTCCTGCCTCTTGCCTACGTACTCGGGCACCGTGGAAATCAAAGACTTAACGCTTGTGGACGAGAAGCGGCCGAAGGAAAACTTCTTGGCCCAGAACTCCGTGGTACACACGTCGGACGGATCGGTAGTGCACATGTTCAATAACGTGGGCCACACTTCCAATGGGTCGGTCGTGCATACCTTCAGCAACGTGGCCCACACGTCGGACGGTTCGGTCGTGCACACGTTCAATAACGTGGGGCATACGTCGAACGGAAACGTGATTCATTCTCCGTTTGGACGAATGAACATGCAACACTCGGCGGCGGTGCTTCCGCAGCCCAACGTGGCCATCGGCAGCGTCAACCTGAAGATCTGAACATGACGGACCGCAAGTTCAACTTCGCCCTCGGCCTCGCCGCCTTCCACCTCGTGATGGTGGCGGCGGGGCTGTGGGGCTCCAACCTGTTCGTAAAAACACCGCTGGCCTCCTACTACGAGGTTTATGGAAAGCTGACCGGAGCCTTGGCGCAAATTAAGTTCTTCGCGCCGGGACTGAAGTCGCAGATACGCGTAGTGGCGGAAGGGACCATGCCCTCGGGGGAAAAATTCTCGACCACCCTTCTGCAAGGAAACCGCGAAGTGGATTTGCGAACGTACAACATTTTGGCCGCGTTCTGGGCCCCCTCCATCAGCGACAAGGCGGACGTACAACGATCCATCGTGGCTTCGTGGGCGGGTAAGCTCTTCGGGCAGATGCCAGCGCTAGAAGCGGTCGAGATCCGCGTTGAAGCCGTGGAGCTACCCTCGATGGAACTGGCCCGTCACGGGGCCAAAATTTTCTGGCACGAGATCTACCGCGCCAGCTACCTCAAGAAAGAACGCCATCTGGAGCTGGTGAATGAAAAATCTTAAACGCTTTTTCCCTCCCGCCACGGCAAAGCCGTTCGCAGCTTTGCGCATCGCCGTGGCGGCGATTCTACTTGGGCAAGGTTTTCTGCTAGCGCCGGGACTACACGAGCTTTACGGCGAAAATGGCCTGATTCAGAATTCGCTGGCGTCGTACCTCGCCCATCCGTTCTCGATCAACGTCGCGCACGTGGCGCAATGGCTGGCGCCGTACGGAGTTACCTCTGCCCAAGCGCTCAACGGAATTTTCGTCGGCTACCTCGTTTCGCTTTCTTTCTTGCTGCTGGGCTGGCGCACGCGCCTGGCGGCCGTAATGGTTTACCTACTGCATAGCGTCCTAATCTATAACTCGGGCTTTCTTTCGAGCTACGGCGCGGATACCTACGCGCACATCGTTCTCTTTTACTTTCTGTTCTTCCCGATTCAGAAAGCTTACGCCATGGATGCCACTCGCTTTCCCGTAAGCGCGGCGACGAGCTCTTACCACCGACTGGCATTGCGGGTGCTCCAAGTTCACATTGCCGGAACCTACTTCGTGAGCGGTATCGCCAAGTCGATGGGTGAGCAGTGGTGGAATGGCGAGATCATCTGGCGCTCTTTGACCGTGCCGCAGTTCTCGCAATGGGACATTTCGTGGATGGCGTTCATTCCGTTACTGCCCAAAGTGCTAGGCTGGGGAACGCTCGTGCTGGAGCTGGGTTATCCCGTGTTTGCGTTTCTACCCCGCACGAGAAAACCGTTCGTGGTGATGATGGTGCTATTACACGGTGGAATCTTCGTGGGGCTAGGCCTCCATACCTTTTCGCTCTTCATGATCGCGCTCAACGTTTGCCTATTCGGCATCAGCGCCGAACCCGTGCCGGCCCCCGCGGCCGCCCGTAGTCGCACTGAATACACCCCGAATTCGCCCGTATTCTCTTAGTTCACTTTGAACTCAAACGGCCTACCCGGGCACAATGAGAATATGGGGAATTGGGGTCACGTGGCGCGGCTTACGGCCGTGGTATGCACTTTTTGCTTTTTAGCAAAGGGCGAAGTCACGCCCGCTCCGGCCCGCGATCTCGGCCCCATCACCAAACGTAGCCAGCTTTCTCCCCTGGCCAAAGCACTAGACGACATGCTGTTCGGCGACTTATCGCGGTTGAGCCACCGGGACGCCAACCCTTTTGTGGGGCTCCGCATGGATACGGAGGGGTTGGCCAGCGCGCTCGAAGAAGTGAAGGCCTGGCGCGGGGAAGCCTATACCGAGCTTCAGAATAAGGGCAGCGAGGTAAACGATAAATACACCTGGGAAATACAAACCGCTGCCCGCGACCTTCTCACGGTGGAAAAGCGACGGGTGAATCCGCGCCGCCCGGTAGTCGACTCGTTCATCAGCCTCGTGGCCCAAGCCGAGTCGGGCGAACGCAAACTGACCTTGGCCGAGCTTCACCAGAGCGCGCTCAACCAAACCCGGGTGCAGGTTCCCGGCGCGTTCGCCGGCGGACGCGGGCTGGAAGACCCCATCGCGGCCGAGACTTACAACAAGAACTCGTTCCGGGCCGACATCTTCGAAACCAAACCGAAAAATGGAATGGTCTCCCAGACGGAGTTCGAAGACTGGCGGCGGGAGCAGATGCAGTTTTTGGCGCAGCAACACTACGACAACCAACTGCGTATCCTTCAAAGTCATCTCGAAGGCGGGTCGTGGCGAATTTTTCTGGAGACTCCGGCCGACAACCACGAGGGGCAAACTACCTACCGCCGTATTCCCTTAACCTGGAGTTTGCTGAAAAAGTTCGTGGCCCCCATGCCGCTCCAGTCGAAAGTGACCAGCCGCGGGATTGCCTACCGGTACCCCACGGAGATTCCCCTAAGGCTACCACCCATGACCGCCCTCACCGATAGTTGGGGGAGCGCCATCACCCTGAGCGCCGAGCCCCGCCATGTGCACAACGGTGGAAAGCTCGATGTGAACTACGCGGCCGAAGTTCACCTCACCCGCCTGCTCGCGCAGGTAAATCACAGCGTCATTGAGGCCATGAGCGAACTCTCCGGCTTCACCTACGCCGCCTACCGGCAGGACCGTGGAAAACGGTTCGTGAAGGAATGGGATAAAGGGATCAAGTCCGACCTCGACATGCTCACCAAGCAGCACAAGGTCCCTTCGATGGCGGCCTCGGTGAAAGCTTTCAAAGAGGCCCCGCCCGGACTGGAAATTGCGGTGTGGGGCCGTTTTGCCGAGGCCAGTGATATTTGGCAGAAGGCCTCGGAATACAAGGGTGGATTTTGGCGAGATCTTTTCGGTGGTCCCGGTTCTTTGTATTCCCGGTCGGCGGAACGGCCAATTCCGCTGAAGGTACGCGCGACCGATGCCGCCCACGCCGCCGGAAAAATTGCCAAGAGATGGTTGCCGATTCCGCTAGTGATTGCCGGAGCAATCGGGGCGGCTTACCAACTAGACGCCTTGCCGTCGCTCTCCTTCCCTCAGGCGTTGAACGCCGTGGCGACCCACGCTGATTCAGCCGACAACGAGATGCCCCAAGGGCAGTCCCGTATCGGGTCGGCGTTCAATAAACCGTTGAGCTCTCTCGGCGACACGCCGTTGTTTCGCATCGACGCTCGGGCGGAAGACGGCAAGATTCCGCTCCGTTTCGGATTTGGCGATCCTCACCAAGCCAACCGCTTGGTCAGCGTGCCTTCGGCGCTGGACCAGGCCGAGTTCGTGCTTCGCAGCGCGAAGGTGCATCGGGGAACGGCCGAAATTCCCACGGGCGACGGCACCACACTATCGGCGATTGAAGTAGTCGGCGAGGACGGCCGTAAGTGGCGGGCCGACAGGGATTATCACCTTCGGCAAACCCCCGCCGGGGAAACGGTGGTCTTTCCGCTAAACTCCGAGCCGTACCAAGTACAAGCCGGCTTCGTCGGGGGTGGCCCCCTGACTCGACCACCGTTGGTAAATCCCGAGCTGCAATCCCTATCGCACGACGCGCTAGGCGAACTGTCGACCGAGCTTCGGGGGCATGGATTTCGCTACCTGCCGCAGCTCATGACGGAGATGATCGCCTTTTCAAAAAACAAAGACCTCCCGATCACCGTTTACGACTTCGAGCAGATTTTAAAAGAGTCGGCGTACTACTCGCAGGTGAAAGAGAACGAAGGCGCCCAGCTTTTCGCCTCGGAGATCGCGCAGGCGGCGCGGTTTCTCAATCCCGAAGGCATCTCGTGCTACCAGTGCGACGGTGCCCGCGAGCTAGGGGTCGGCGTTTTCCGCCGGTTACTCTCCAAGCAAAGCGGCGTTACGGTGACGCCGCGTAACGTGCTCGTGCGCGAACCAGGCTCGAACGTACTGAGCACGGCCGGGGGACACGCCGACTTTGTGATGGACGATGCCAAGTCCGGTCACCGCTACATCCTGGACACCACGCCCGCCCACCGCGATCCGCGAGACAAGACTCCGTACCCGACGACCGGCGGCGCCGCCCCAACTTACTCCGATACGGGAAGCGAACTTTCCGACACCGTAACCGAGAAGGTTGCCGCTAAATCGGCTCGGCCCGAGCCCGCCGCTCCCGCTCGGCCCACGGTGCCCCTTCGTCCGTGGAGCCCAATGCTCTTAGAGTTCTTCGCGAGGATCGGAGAAGCCGCACCCGTGCGCGGGGTAACGCGGGAACGCACGTCGCAAGCCGTGGCGGCTGGCGGCCCCAACCCTCCTTCCTCCGCCGGAGACGGGGGAACAAAGCTTCCCCCCAAACCACCCGCCGTGGTCTCGCTCGAGCCGCCGGGGCACTGGGAGATGGATCCGAATCTCGAGCGGCTAGAGACTAAGCGGCTCGCCGTGATCGGCGAGATCGCGCGGCTCAAACTGTTTCCCGCGAACAACGGACGTTTGCCCACCACCGTGATGATGGAGCTCACCAAAGAAGCGCAGAAATTTTTGCGAGGTGAAATGACCTACGAGGAGTTCAGGAAATTTGCGGAACTCTCGACCCCCGCCAAATTTCGGTGGCCAGCCACCGTGCACCGGGGAAGGATCGTAGGCGAAGTGATGAAGGCCGTTTGGGAGCGTCAGAAGGAGCTGGTTGGTCACCTTCGTGAAAGTTGGAAACACGGCAAGACCAAGTCCTACGCCGGCCTGCTCGACCCCAAGCTGAACGCCGCTATTCAGGGGCTGGTGGACCTGGCCAGCAAAACCCCGATCGAACCGCCGAGGTGGGTCCACGACACGCCGGCACCCCTCACCTGCACCGCCCAACTGATTGATATTAAATAGATTATTAAATTGTGCGATTTCGTGGGGGCTCTCCATAAATGCCACACATTGTGTTGGTACCTTGGGACTACAGCGGAATGTAAGGGGACCTACGCATGAAACCTTCTTTTGAGCACTGGGCTGAAAATCAAATCAAAGCGGTATTCGGGGGCATTAGAAAACCTCGTCGCGGAAAGCGTCCCTTCACCGCGCTGCTGACTTTGCCCTTCCTGCTCGTTCCGCTTTTGCTCACCGGATTCGTCGTGGCCGACGTGGGCGAGACCCTTTCCCACAAAGCCATCACCTTTCTTCGGTCGCGTGAAGTGCAAGCCACCGCCGTGCCCCGACGAGTGGTGACGTCGCCGAAAGTGGCGGCCTTCAAGCAGACCTCGCTGGTTGCCAGCAAAACGAACTGAACCCATCATGGAGCCATGATTGAATGGCTCAGCTTCACTAGTCCCAAGGCATTGGTCGGCTTTCCGATGGGTGACCCGGCCGAGCGGCGTTTCCCCGTCTACCTTCCGCCCGGTTACGAGGCGGCCGCCAGTACCGCTTACCCGGTGGTCTATTTTCTCGCCGGCTTTTCCGGCCGCGCTTCCGCCTACATCGCCGACAACTCGGCGTTCGAAATTGCTTTGCCCACGCGCTGGGACCGCGCGATTTCCGCGGGAAGGCTCAAGCCGTTCGTCGGCGTGTTTCCCGATGGCACGTCAAAATTTGGTTGCAGTCAGTACGTGAACTCTCCGGCCAACGGCCACTACATGGACTACCTCTGCGACGAGCTGGTGCCGTGGATCGAAAGTAAATTCAAAGTCGCGCGCGATCCCAAACACCGCGTGCTCACCGGCCACTCCAGCGGTGGCTTCGGTGCGCTAGTCACCGCGATGATCCGGCCCGACGTGTTCAAACATATTTTGAGCTCGGCCGGCGACGGCTTCTACGAAATCTCGCTGATGAAAAATATTAAAGACGCCGTTACCGAGATCGAAAAGGCCAAGGGCGTGGCCGGGTTCATCAAAGATTTTCTCTCGCTACCGACTTACTCAAACGTGTCGGGTACGAAGTTCGAAACGATGCTCACGCTGGCGATGGCGCCATGCTATGCCCCGAATCTCGACAATGCGCCTTTGTACGGCGATCTCTTTTTTGATCTCCAAACCGGCGAACTGCTTCACGACGTGTGGAAACGATACCTCGAGTGGGATCCCGTCCGCATGGTCGACAAGTACGCGGCGAATTTAAAACAGATCGATTACCTGTGGCTCGAAGCGGGACGCGAAGACGAGCACGGCTTACACCTTGCCCACCGTCAGGTCGCCAAAAAGCTCAAAGCCCACGGCGTGCCGCACGAGGTGATCGAGTACCCCGGAAAACACGGCGGCCACCACTGGCGTTACGAAGAACGTCTCGTGCGAGTGCTCGATAAGCTGGGCTAATTTCAGCCCTTCGCACTAACGCAACGCCCTCTCAACCATTCTAGCGATTTAGCCGATACGTCTAGGCTATGATCCGGCTGCTTTTCATTCTATTGCTAGCGTTTTTCGGGGAGGGAAACCTCACCGCCAAACCACGTCCGGATTGCGTAGTCGCCATGAACAAGCTGGCCGACTTCGAGTACACGAACGGCGAGCTGCTCTCCGCGCTTTTCGCGCTGCAGTCGGGGGCGCGGCCGGAGACGATTCATCCTAAGCTAATCGTGGAACTCCAACGCCTAGGGGAACTCGAAGAGGCTCCCCCGTTCAGCCGGTCTCAACTGCTCAACATACTTTCCGCCTTCAAAAAGAGGCTCGGCTCCGGCGAGTTCAGCCGACTCGTAGGCGAGCTCGCCGTGCCCGTGGCGACCGCCGCCAAACAATCAATAAGCAGCAAAGAGGCGGTCCAGGCTTCAAACGAAAAACGCGACGAGCTGGAGCTTAGGGACATGCAACGCGGTTTTGGGTATCGCCTGCTAACCGATCACGATCCCGCCTTTACCGATCCGCTCTACCTCGCTCGGGTTTTGGCCTCGGTGGATGCCAACGCGCCGGGGTACCCCGAGTCGCACGTTAGCGAAGTCGAGGGAATGTTCCGAAATGCCTGGCACCGGCTTTCCCCCAAAACCACGGTCGTGGACTTCACTATTACCGGATCGGACGCCGTGAATCAGCTTCCGGCGCACTTACTCACCTTCGCGCGCGAAAAAAATCCGGAGGCGCAGGCCGTGGAGCTGCTCACCTTCCGCGGCATGTGGGTCGGCACAAAGGGGCTCGCGCGCGAACTCAACCACAAAAGCATGACCAATCTGGACCCCGCCAACGACAAGTTCGAAGACTCTTCATCGGGGCCCTCTTCAACCCGGTTACCTATTCGCTGAACCCCGGCCCAGAAGAGGTCGCGCGGCTCAAGCCCTTGGAAGACAAAGTGCTCGCCGACATCGCGGCCCGCATAAAGTCCGCGCCTAAGAGCAAGCCCATCGGCGGCATCCTCCTCGAGCCCATCGTGGGGGCCGGCGGGGTTCTATTTTACCGCCCGGAGTTCTTGAAACGCTTGCGTGAACTTTGCACCGACGCCGGCGTTCCGCTCATTGCGGACGAAATCCTCACGTGCGGAGGAAGAACCGGTAAGTTTTTTGCCTACGAGCACTACGACAAATTCGAGCCCGACCTCGTCCTCTTCGGAAAGGGGCTCATCGTCGCCGGCATCGCCTTTAACGAACGGGCCCCCCTGAAATGGAATCGCTACGCCATGAGCGGATCGGGAACGACGATCCAGCATCAGCCCGAAACCTTGCTGAAGGCCACGCAGGTCCTCACGAGAATCAAAGAAGGAAATCTCGTCGCTAACGCAAAAAAAATCGGCAGTTACCTGCTCGACCGAATGAACGAGATGGAAGACCCGAGCGCGCCGCAGGAGACCAGGCCGCGCGGGATTGGTCTGCTTCTTTATCACCGGGGTGGAATCCTGGACGCCGAAGACGGCATGGGGCGCTACATGCCACCGCTTACTCTTTCCAAGCAGGACGTCGACACCCTTCTTCCCTTTCCGATCGAACCCACGGGCGGCGAACTGCTGAGCATTCTCAAAGAGCAAGGATTCAAAAAGAGTAGAGGCTCGATTCCGGAAGTCGTGCAGGTGGAGCGAAAGGGCCGAACTTGGGGAACGGTCACTCTGCGATTTCGGCCCATCGGCGAAAAAGAGAAGGTACCACCAGAACTGATGCGGGAGCTCATCCGCTCGATCTCGTCTAACCGCGACTTCGTGGACCCCCAAGTGATCCCCACCCTGGTTCGCCAGACAAAGTCGCTGGAATCCGCGATGCTCTCCGCCACCGAAGCCGGCTTCACATTCACGCACAACGCGAACTTCGAGCTGTTCTCGTTGGTGCAACCACGCGCGGGACAGCCGCCCATCGTGCACCTCCTCCACAAACAGGATGGGAGTTTACCCAACCCCAAAGAGATCGAGGCGTTCGCACGCGCCATCGAAGCGGGGAAAGCCTACCACTCACCGGGGGTGGAGAAAGAACGGAACGCGATGCCGAAGATGAATCCGGCGGCCAAGGTGCAGCTGAAACGGGCCAAATCGATTTGGGATTTGATTCACGTTCTTACGGAGAATTTGGGCTGGGTGGCCGTTGAAGGGCGACGAAAGGTGACCCTAGTCCATCCGTTCGAGGGTAAGGAGATCACCTTACCTCGCAACGCTAGATCCCAAGAGCTCATCCCGTCGGTCACCAAAGGGCTAATTGAAGCACTGGAAGCGGGCCAAAGCTGGACGCTGCCGGAGACAACTCCGTGAGGTATCTCTGCACCTGGTTACTCGCGATTCTACTCGCGTGCCCCTTGTTCGCCGCTAAGAACTCTGAATGCCGTATCGCCCTGGCCACGATGGCGGACTACGAGTTTACGAATGGCGAACTGCTCTCGGCGCTGCTCGGGCTGCAATCCGGGGCCCGGCCGCAAGCCGTGCACCCCGGAGTTTTGGCGGAGCTAAAGCGTTTAGCGCAAAGACCCGATGCCCAGCCGCCGTTTTCGCCACTGCTCTTCGAACGCATGCTGCGGGGCTTGCGGCGGGGCCTCGGGGCGAAGAAATTTGCCCAGTTAGTAGGTGAGCTAACCGCCGCCAACGCGGCGGCGGCCAAAGACGTGGTTACCGGAATCAGTCGCGAACAAAAGCGAGAGGCTAAAGAAAACGATCGCCGCGACATGAATCGCGGATTCGGCTACCGCTTACTGGCGGAGGAGGACCCCGCCTTTCGCGATCCGCTGTACCTAGCGCGCATGCTGGCCTCCCTCGACGCCAACGCCCCCGGCTTCCCCGAGTCCAACGTGGAGAACGTGGAGTTCCTGTTTCAGAACACCTGGGAGCGACTGGCTCCGCGAGCTGAAGTCATCGACTTCACCGTAACCGGATCGGACGCGGTGAACGCCCTGCCGGATCGACTGCTCAAGATTGCGCGCGATCTCAAGAACCGCAAAGCCCAAGGGGTAGACCTGCTCGTTTTCGAAGGCATGTGGGTCGGGGCCAAAGGGCTAGCGGACGATTTACACCGTGACGCGTTCCACGGCTCAATGAGACTGAACGAAAAGCAACGCCGCGGCCCCAATGCTCTGGAGGCCCCGATTACCTATTCGCTCGACCCGAGCCCCGAAGAGGTGGCCAGGCTCAAGCCGATTGAGGACCGCACGTTGGCCGACATCGAGCGACGAATCAAGAACGCCAGCGAAGCTCACCCCATTGGCGGCATCTTAATCGAGCCCATCGTGGGGGCGGGCGGCGTCTACTTTTATCGCCCCGAATTTCTCCAACGCCTGCGCGCACTCTGCACCGAGTACCGGGTGCCCCTCATCGCCGACGAAATTCTCACGGGCGGCGGCCGCACCGGAAAATTCTTCGCCTACGAGCACTACGACGGTTTTCACCCCGACCTGGTGACCTTCGGCAAAGGGCTCATCGTGTCCGGCATCGCGCAGGTACAGGGGTCGGGAAACTTGGGCTATACGTTCAATACCGACGTGCAAACCACGATTCGGCATCAGCCCGAAACGTTGCTCAAAGCGGCGCAGGTGTTGAACCGCATTCGCACCGGCAAGTTAATGAAGAACGCCGAGGTCATGGGCAAACAGATACTCGACCGCTTGAACCATCGGCTGCCCGACGACACGCCCCTGGCCGATCGGCCGCGGGGGATGGGACTGCTTATTTACGAGCCAAATCGCATGCTGCCGGTGGATAGCGCGATGGGCCGCTACCTGCCGCCCCTCACCCTAAGTCAGAAAGACATCGATCACTTCTTCCCTTACCCGGTGGCCCCGACCTGGGCCGAGCTAACCCAGATTCTCGAAGCTCCTACGTCGCACTTCAAACGCCTGAGCGCCCCCCAAGCCCCGTACGTCGAGTATGAGTCCTACTCGGGCAAGTTCGTGTTTCAGAACAAAAGGGGCAACGAAAAAATTCCGGCCGACCTCTGGCGGGAATACGAAGCGGCTTTGCGCAGCAAAGCCAACTACACGGACCGGGCGGTGGCGCTGGCAAAAGTTCGCGAGCAACCCGACCTAAAGCAGGCCCTGTCTACGTTACTGCATGCGCCGGGAAACTCAGTGCAGTACTCACGCCGCTTGGAGACCAGCATCGTAGAGTACCAACGCGAAGACGGCCCTCCGGTTTATCTTTTCGTGGACGCCAGCGACCAGAACCAGCTACCGGCCGCCATGGCGCTTCAAGAGGTCAAACTTCTGGCGGATAGTCTCGAAAAAGGGGTGCCTTACCGATCCCCGGAGGTACGCGCGAAAAATTACGTAGCCCCTTCCCAAAAAGATCTCCGCGATCTCCGCCAGTCCCACACCTACCTCGTCAACGAGGCCCTGAAGGGGATGGGTTGGGTTTCGGTTAGCCATGGTGTAAATGGCAGCCGCCTGGTGCACCCCCTGCTCGAC
>JBGSST010000144.1:0-2702 GCA_041736915.1 Bdellovibrionota bacterium | reverse complement strand
CTTGATGTCGCGGTATAGCCCCACCAGCTCGCGGATCTTGCCGACGTAGTCCGATAGATGGTGCATGTTGCTGTAGATGAAACCGATCGGGTTATTCAGCTCGTGCGCCACACCGGCCACGATCTGGCCTAAGGAAACCATCTTCGCCGACTGCACGAGCTGGGTCTGCGCGTTTTTGATCTCTAGGTTGGCGCGTCCCAGTTCTTCCAGTTTCATTTCCAGCGTCCGCTTGGCGGCCGACACGTTACGGGCCATGTCGTTGAAAGCGTGCACGAGGTACTCGATCTCGTACGTTGATTCCATCGGCGGAATCTGTTCGATACGACCAGTGCGAATGCGCTTCATCGCCAGCACTAGTAGCTCGATGGGTTTCACGAGGCGGTTCGAGAAAACGAAGATGAGTAAAGCCGCCACGAGAATCAGCAACGTCGCGAGGTAGATCATCGCAGTCTTGAGCTTGAGAATGGTCGCATCGCTCGATGTCATCGAGAGGAAAACCGCCACGTAACCCCACTGGCGATTTCGCTCCAGCGTCGACGGAAAGTCGTATACGAAGGCGGCGTAGCGGGCGTCGCCTAAGTTGATGAGCGAAGGTTCCCGCATCTTCACGTCCTGCGGGCGCAGCGCGATCGAAGTTAGCGATTTTAGAATGTCCGGCCCCAGCGCAAAGCTTGCGGCAACCGCCGATAGGTCGCGCGATAGCACCACCACGTCGACCGCGCGGCGGTGGCGCAACTCATTCAGCTGGGCCGCGCCAAAGATGTGTTCCTGTTCGATGATGCCGTAGAGCTGTCGCTTGTCGCGCACCAGTGCGCGCATCACGGTAACTACGCCGCGATCTTGCGGGGTGAGGTAGCGGTCAATCACCTCCCCTTTTACCTTCACCTTTCTCATGGCGTCGTGGCCCAGGTAGTCCACGCGCGGCGCCGCCCCTTCGGGCTGCTTTCCCCACAGAAATTTTCCGTCCGGAGTGAACACCCGAATGGAAACGGTACTGCGGGTCAGCGGGAACACGCTTTTAAAGGAAGAGGTGTTGCGCGAAGAGAGGGCCGCGAGCACCCGTGGGGAGTTGGCGAGAATGCGCAGGTTACTGAACAGCTCGCCCTCGACGGCTTCCATTTCGCTCACGATGGCATCGCGTTCGGACTGGGCGCGGCGGGCGAGCCCTTCTTTAGTATTGTCCTCGAAAACCTGCACTACGTAGTAGCTGAGCAAAATGGTGGGCAGCACCGCGATGGGCACGAAGTAAACGGCCAGCACGGTCTTGAGCGACAGCGTGATGGGGGCGGCGCCCGTTATCCAGCGCTTAATTTTATTGGGGGAAAAGTACATTAAAAGTACCAGTGCGCCGAGGCGCCGGCGTAGGTTCCGTTAGCCAGGTTGAAAAGCTTGAACAGCGCCATCACCTCGGCAGAAAATGAAAAGCCCGAGAAATGCATGAACTGCACGCCTACGCACGGGTAAGCCATGAAGATCGAATAACCTTGGGTGGGGTCCTCGACCGACGCCAGAAATTTGTTCCGCAAGATAGCGGGGGACACGTCGCGCGACCCGCGTCCGTCGGACCACCAGTGCGAGAAGCCCAGGCCAAAGTACGGGCTGACCCACTCGCCCAGTAGAAAGTACCGCGCCTTTACGTTGAAGGAGGAGTAGTCGATGCCCGTGCCCCAACCGATGGAGACCGAGAATTCGGGCACGAGGTTGAAGTCGCCTTCGAGCCCCATGATGCCGTAGCCGCCGCCGCCGGTGAGCCCTAGGCCGAAGCGTTTCTTGGTCTTCAAGATCTCCAGCGCGGTAAGCCCAACCCCGGCCGCATCGTCGTTATCGCCCACTCTGGCGCCGAGCTTCGGCTTTTTTCTCACGACGGTGTCGGATTCAGCCGACGGCATGAGAGGTAATTTTCCGGCGAACACTTTGGCGGACACGCAAAGCAAGGCCAGGGTGAAAACGAGGACGAGTCGGCGCATAAAAGACCTCTCGCAATAGATTTTTTCAATGGGTGAGTTTTAGAGACTAGAAAATACGGGCGCGAACGCCCTCTTCTTGCAGAAACTTTTTGAGCGCGGGCTTATCCACTTCGTTCGCCTTTTCCACCAGCGAGCTGAGCCGCTCGAAGAACGCTTTGGTCTTGGGATCGGTCAGGTGGTGCGAGATTTGGCGGAAGTCGGTCGTAATGGCCGCCAGGTTATCGACGAGCGTCATGAACTTTCGTTTCTCGCTACCCTTCAACGTTTTGTTCACGTCGGAGATGAGGCTTTCCATCGACTCGACGATCTCCTGCAGCGGCTTCTCGTTGCGTTCCAGGAACTCCTGAACTTTGCCAAAGACGTTGTAGCCCTGGCTAAGCAATTGATCGATGCGCGGGGGATCGATGCCGCGCAACGAGGCGTTGTGCACCAGCGCCTTGCCGTTCTCTGTGCCGGGGGTGATCTCGACGTAACGTTCGCCGATGATGCCCGCCATGTTGATGTAAAAACGCGAATCGTCGCGCAGAATCTCGGCTGCCTGTTTGCTAATCGAAAGATTCAGCTTCACGCTCGGCAGGTTGGACTCTTTAGGCAGAGCGGCCCGTTGCTCGCTCCCGAGAAAATCGATCCGTTCCACCCGCCCGACCTTTACCCCGGACACGCGCACGGGAGAGCCCACCTCGACGCCACCGGCAAAATGGTAGAGCACATCCACCTTGATGCCCGCGCCGGGCA
>JBGSST010000047.1:0-3734 GCA_041736915.1 Bdellovibrionota bacterium | reverse complement strand
CCGCCATGCGGAGAAAAAGTACGACTCGATGAAGAAAAGGTAGAGTACGGACGCCGTCATCACGGCGATCGCCCCCCATTTCCACCGGTCCTCAATCGTGAGCGCAGGCAGTTTCATGCCTTCACTCATCGGCAAAAACCCTTGTATTCTTTATGAAAACGGAGACGAATTACGCGCCACTGTCCTTACTTTTGCGTCACCTTGGCGCCTAATTTCGGGCACTTGCCAGACTACGCTTCCGCAACGTGCCGTAACCGCTAGCCATTTTAAACAGGCCCTAAGTGCCCGTCCTGGCATCCACATTGCTCTTAAGTCCGCCCGAGCGTCTTGGTTTAGTTTTCACGGCTATTCCATCGTGGTCCAAGTGGTTGTTGCGGATGTTGTTGTAGTGGTTGTTGGAGGAAGAATGGCCTTTCGTGATCGCAGTCAAGGTTTTGGGTTCGTCTACGTCGATGTCAAAAAGCTCTTAGAGCAAACTGACGCCATCGATAAAAATCCGGAAATTCACCCGCAGGAGAAGACCGCGCTGTCTATTCACCTGACGAAGAAGTCCCCCGTGGCGGTCGTTCCGCCCCCTATGCCCGCCGCCGAAGTGAAGGCCGCCGTGGAAGAACTGGCGAACGTAAGCAAGGCGCCCATGGATGAGCGGATCAAGCAGATCAAGTCCAACCTGGACCGCTTGCAGTCGCTTCATCACAAGCTGCACGCCGTGCTCGACGAGCTGTCGACGGCTTCGCGCAAAAAGAAGACGACCGAAGAGTAAGCGTTAGCCCTTCTTTAGGTGCCGCTCGTTGTTCCGGAAGTAAGTCACCCCATCCCGATCCAGTTTCTCCAAAATTAGGACGGCATTTTTTCGCGAGAGCTTCAAAGCGTCGCGTAGAGCGACGGTGGTTTGCGGCCCGGTCCGAAGCCGCGCGGTGATCTCCGCGCGGTACTCATCCCATACGGTCTTTTCCATAAAGTGGTCTTGGTCGAGAAAGACCAGCGTTCCCTCGCGCGCCCACCGGTGCACGAGCTCGCGCTTGTTTTCTTCCGTGCGGTACCACTCCTTCAGCGATACCGGCTCGCGCCCTTTCACGAGGGCGAGCGCCTCCTCGCGCCAGCGCGCCTGCTCGGGGGAAAGTGAGTGGCGGAACGATGGGGGAACGAAACCTCCCTCCTCCCGTCGCAACAAACTTTTGGCTACGAGCACTTCACACAAGGCTTCCGCCATCGGCTCGGGCGGCTTTACTCCAAGCTGCGCGGTGAACTCCCTTTCGACCTCGTCGGCGGTGAGCCCCTTCGCTCGATTCTCGACGATCGCCGTAAGGCGCCGATCCCAATGGGTAGTTACCTTCAAAAGGGCCGTTTCGCGTAAGCCGTATCGGGTGCCCACCGGAACGGCGCCAATACAGTCGCATAACTTTTCTTCCGTCATGCGGCTCCATAAAGAAACATGCTCTCGATCGAGCCAGGGCCCGTTGTTCCGTAAGTACTCGTCCCAGCCCTCGGCGCTGGGCACGAAGGCCAGAATGCGAAGGGCGGCCCGCGCTTTCGTCTCTTTTGGCGGCCGCGTATCGACAATCACCCCCCCGCCCCAGCTTTTTTCCTCGCCGCTCGTCCGCAGTAAAAACCGTTCCCCCGATCTTAAGGGCAAGGACGAATCCAGTTTCAAACGTACGGCGGTTACGCCATCGGCTTCCCCAAGCGGCACCACCAGGGCGCGGCGCTTGGCCGTCTCCCAATGCAGCGACGCTTCGAAGTTTCGCTTGGGTCTTTTTGCCCAGAATGTGACCTGCGCCTCGAAGCTTTGGGTGGGCACCAAAGATTTCAGCAGCAGCACCGAGCCACGCCCCACGTCACTTTCGGACGCGCCGCTAAGGCCTACGGCCACGCGCGAAACGGGCGAAACCTCATCTACGGATTTGCCATAGGCCTGCAATGATCTGACGGAGACTTTTTTTTCCTTCGGCAAGAGGTGCAGCTCGTCACCCACCGCGAGTGCGCCTTCCCGCAGAATGCCCGTAACGACCAGCCCCTGCCCCTTGGGCGAAAACACGCGGTCCACGAAAAGGCGGGCCCCGCGTGCGGTCTCGGGGCTGGGCAGGCGCGCAAGCAATGTGTGGAGCTCCCGCAGGACGAGATCGCCGGACCCCTTGGCCGAAAACCGAACGGGATGGCGAAACGGTCGCGCCATCCCAAGCGCCTCGCCACGCGCCGCAATCTCGGCTTCAACCTCACGTAAGTGGGCTTCGTCTACTAAGTCCGTCTTCGTCACGATGACGAGCCCGTCGGTAACTCCCAGTGCCTTCAAGATCCGCGCGTGTTCCTCACTCTGGGGCATCCACCCGTCATCGGCCGCCACCACGAAGAGAAAAGCATCGAAGGATGCCGCCCCGGTCACCATATTTTTCACGAAGCGCACGTGGCCCGGCACATCCACGAAACCCACGCGGCCGAACCCTGGAGTATCGAGCCAGAAGAAATTCGGCTCGATGGTCATGCCGCGTTTTTTTTCTTCCGGCAGGCGATCGGGATTCTGCGAAGTCAGGGCCCCGAGCAAAGTCGACTTACCGTGATCGACGTGGCCAGCGGTTCCCAGCACGAACATCGTTTAGCCTTTCGCGGCGGCGATAATGGCCTCAAGTAGCGCCGGGATTTCGTTCTCGAAAACGGTCCGCAAATCGAAGAGCAATTTACCGCCCTCCTGGCGGGGCAGTACGCAAGGAGATCCCGCGAACAAGCGGCGGGCCGCAGCTTCGCCATCGGCAACTCGCCACTCGATTAGCGTCGTGGGTAAGGTAACGCCGGGGGCGGTGCCGCCGCCGACCGCACTAGTGCCGTCCACGAGTTGGGTGATGACTCCGCTGGCCGCGAGACTTTTCTGAAACTTTTCGGCGCGGCCCTTTAGCGTTTCGGCCGAAAGAGCCAAGAGCTTCGCCGTTTCGTTGGGCTCTTCCCTTAGGAACTGCAGCAGGCAACGCTCGAGTAAAAAAAGCTCGAACTTCGACAAGCGTAGCGCGCGGTACAAAGGGGACTGCTTTAGCTTCGCCAGATACCTTTTCTCGCCCACGACGATGCCGGCCTGCGGTCCGCCCAGTAGCTTGTCGCCGCTAAAGCACAGCACGCCCGCGCCGTCGCGCAAGAGTTCCGTCACCGCCGGCTCATCCCCCACCCGTTCCCATAAAGCGCCACTCCCCCAGTCGACGACCAGTGGGCAGTCGTGCCGGCGCACGAGCCCGGCCAGGGCGGCCACCGAAACCTGCTCCACGTGGCCCGTCATGGTGAAGTTGCTCTGATGCACTTTGAGCACGAGAGCGCCGGGGTTGTCCACGAGCGCCCGCTCGTAATCGGCAAGTCGGGTGATGTTGGTGCTGCCCACTTCGATGAGGCGCGCCCCACTGGCGGCGAGAATATCCGGCACGCGGAAACCGCCACCAATCTGCACGAGCTCGCCGCGCGATACGATCGCGGCTTTGCCGTTCGCCAATGCGAAAAGGGCCAGGTACACGCCGGCCGCGTTGTTATTCACCACCACCGCCGCAGCGGCCCCGGTGAGATAGGTGAGAAGCGGTTCGATCGTTTGCGTGCGGCTGCCACGTACGGGCAGTTCGTCGTCCAGCTCCAACACGGAGTACCCGGCGAGCTCCTTCACCGCGGCTTCGAGCCACTCGCGGCCCACGGGGGCCCGTCCCAGATTCGTGTGCAAGACCACGCCGGTGGCGTTGATGGCGTGGCGAAACTGGCCGCGGCGC
>JBGSST010000044.1:0-7890 GCA_041736915.1 Bdellovibrionota bacterium | reverse complement strand
GCTCGGGGAGGTTGTAGTAGATCTTCGCCATCGCCGAGTAGGCATTGTCGCGATCGACTTCCTTGCCTGCACACATCTTGCCGCGCTTGAAGTGATTGGTGAGCAACGCTTGGAACTGGATGATGCAGCCGTCGAGAATCTCGCTTTGGCCCATTAAGAACTTTGCGCGCATCAGGTTGAGAATGGGGGTCGACGTTTCCTTACAGTCGTCGCGTAGTGACGCCAGCATGTCGGCGCACAGCAAAAGATCGCTGCCGGTCGAGGGGGCTGCGCCGCCGGTGCGGCGGATCACCTCTACCTGGCCACCGTAGCGCTGGGCGAGCGGAAGCTCTTTGGCCTTCGTCCACGGCTGGCCGTGACGGAGGATGGGGCGGTCGAACTTATCCGGCGCGCTCCAGGCGGTGTTCATGTAGACGTAGTCATACTTTTTTCCGTAGTCGTACTGCAGCTTGCCCACGCCAATCTGGAAGTCGAAGAGCGAGTCGAGGTGCGCGAGCCCCTGATTCTCGTCGTGGCTAAAGGGATTAATCTCCGCCGGGCGGGGCTTCGCAAAGCGATCGTAAAGTCCGGGCTGTAGCTCCATCTCTTTGATCTGGGCGATGAGCTTGGGGAGATACTGGTTTTTAAGTTCCGGAGTGAACAGTCCCAGCCGTTTCAGCAGCCACAGATACTGGGCCATGAAAAAGGTGGGGTTCTCGTTCGTGTACCCTTGCGTGGGGCCGAGCGGGTCCAGGCTCATCCAGCCAAACTTGTTGATGAAGCGGGCATCCGTATCGGCCATCACTGCCTTGGCCCAGGTGATCTGATCGGGCGTGAGGTTCACCGGCGCTTCGATGGGAATGTTCAACTGCTTCGAGATCCGGGCCACCGCGATAAGCTCGGCCTTGATCCAGTTGAGGTTCGAGTCCGAGAACTTGTCCAGCACGTCATTTACGTTTCGCGTTGCCTCGGTGCTCGACTTCAAGTCGATGAGGATCTGCACCCCTTCTTGCGAAAGCACCCCGACTATCATGTCCCAGATGGTAGGGGTGGGACTCGCCGGCGTGCTGCTGCACCCCGCTCCCTGAAAAATAAACAACGACAGCGCCAGTACGAGTGACTTCATTTTTAGGGATTTCACGCGGAAAATTGTAACACGGAAGCGGCGGTCTTCTAATCGTTCGCGAACTGGGACATGTACTCTTTCCAGCCCTGTACCATGTCGCCGTTGCCGAGGTGCACGATGGCTCGCATGCAGTGAAACTTGGGTCCCACGTTCTCTAGCATGGGACGTAACGGCGCTAGCCGTTCGTTCACCGCTAGCTCCGCCGGACTGCGGAAGCGCACGGCCGGCAGGCGGTCCTCGCTGGCGCTTCCGAACGTTTTTGGAAGCACGAAGGAGAGAAAACCTTCCTTCGCCAGCTTGCCGCCGGGCCGCTGCTGAATGGCGTTCCACGCCTCGGTCTCGAACTTTCCGGGATCGATGCCGAGCAGGCTAACGAAGTTTCCGGGAACGTGCGGATCGGGAAAGCGGTGTCCGGGCAGGGCGGGCTCGAACTTCATCCGTTTGACGTACATATTGGCCAGCGCGTCGCTCGGCGCCTCGAGCCAGATCTTTTCGGTACGGGTCACCGGCACGACCTGCGGAGCGATGGCCACGGCGGCTTCGTCTTGCCCATCCTCCGCCCAAATTCTCACGATGTCGTTGTGCGCGGGGTAGCTCGTGCGGTTGGGCTGACGCGTCCAGCGCAAATTATCGATCAGCAGCTGATGCAACAACGGCAAAAAATCTTCCGTGCGGCCTTCGTCGGAGACGAGAGTTTTCAACTCTACGATCCCTTGCGTACCCCACTGCCGAGCGGGTGGTCGCTGGTCGTGCGGCTTGTAATGGCTTTGCCGCTCGAAGCGGTAGCGCACCGGACCGATGGGCGAAGTCTCTTCGTCGTCCGGGAAAGTGCGTTTGAATACTTCGGGCGAACGCGGCAGCTTTTCCTTCAGCCCGCGCCCTAGCAGCCGGCTTTCCATCGGTAAGCCGCCTTCGCCATCCTGATGCACGCTCACCATGAAATGAATTTTCGGCACCGGACCGCCCTGCACGTCGGTGGCGTCGGTGATGAGCAGAACCGTTCTGCGATCGGAGAACATCGTTTGCAGATCCGCTTCGAGAGCCGCGCCCGTTTCCGGCGTGAAAAAGCCTCCCCGCGTATAGCGGGCCTTGGCGAACTCGTAGGCGCCACGCAGGAGGGTTTCGGCCCACTGTTCGTTGGCGTCTAGAAACTCCTTCGAAAGGGGATGCCCGGAATACGCATCCGCAAACAGATGCAAATGGCGTGGCCATCCATTGACGACGGGGCAGGGGCGGATTTCGAAAACCGAGTAGGCCTTCCCCTCATGGTTCACATTCCGGTGGCCGATGAACTTGCGGTATTCTTGGGCGAATGACGGGCCCGCAAAGCCAAGCCCCGTCAGCAGAATGAGTATCGCCAAGCGCATGCGGGTGACGTAACGCGCCGCGTTTTAAGGAGGTTAGTGAAAACCGGCCGGCCGGGAAAATTAGTTCTGAATGTTGAGGTGGCCAACGGCGTAGGGGCCGTCGCCGGAGAGGGGCTTGAAGTAGAGGGTGTCGAACCCGCCTTGGGCCCGGGGCGGAATCTCGAAATAGTTGGCGTACATGCCGCTGCCGTCTTTGGGCTCGATGAACACGGTGTCTAGCTCTTGCCCGCCATTCAAAAAGACCACCGCGTATTTTGCGTCGCGGGCCAGGCTTACGTCGATGGAGCGGCCGGACTTAGGCCCGGTTTTCACCCTCAGCCCCTGAAACGTCATGCTTTCTACCCGCCCGTCGGTAGCGGCCACGCCGTCGGCCACGTGCACCGTGAGCAGCGCCCCGGGAATCTCGCGACCGGGATAACGGTAGGCGACGCGATCCACTAGGTGATCGTACTGGCCCAGATTCATCGCCACGATGGTCGCCCAACGATCGAACGAGAACAGCGGCCCGCGGGTGATGAGCACCAACTTTTCCCAGTAGGTGCCGAGCTTCGTGTCGTACAAACTATTCTCGCCCGTCAGCGCGGCGCTGTCGTAGCCGCCGGGAAACTCGCGGCGGAAATGGCCGATGCGCCAGTTTGGCTCGTAAGCGGCCGGAATTCTCGCCATCAACGGATCGCTCAACGCCCACTGATCCAATCCGTGCAGCGAGGGGCCCGCCCCAAAGCCCGCCATGCCGATGCCGTGCAGCCGTGCCGTGCGGGCCTCACGAATTTCGCGACTCGCCTGGGGGATGCGCTTCGATAGGGAGGCCAGCCCCAGGTGATAATTCGTGTAGTACCAGCCCCGCTCGTCGGCGATACCGGCATCGTTGATGTGGCTACCGCTGTACTGATCGGTAGTGCGTAGCGGAGAGGTCGGCAGCGATAGCGATAAGGTCGCTAGCACCGCGATGACTATTGGGGCCAGCCGCCGGGTCCGCCAAATCGAGGAGTGGCCGACGAATATCGTCGCCACGAGTACCGAGCTGGCGAAGAATCGCCCGTTCATGAAATCGCCACCCACGCGCATTACGTAAATCACGTGCAGAAGAATTCCCGCCGCCAGCACGGCTTTTTTTCGCGATCGCGATATCGTGCCTAGCACCAGTGTCGCCACGATCACGCAGAAGCTGGAAGGGTCGGTGGCCGCGAAGTGAAGAAGGTACCGTGCCCCTTGCGCCCAGTACTCCCGCGACGGAATGCCCGTGGTCAGCTTGGCGTAGTAGGTATTGGGAAAGGGGAAGCCGTAGTAGAAAATCGAAAACAGCTCCCACGCCACGAACGGGGTGAGGCCGAGGGCCACGTCGATCCACGCGCGGCGATTCTTTCGCTCGGGCCACATCGTCAACGCCATGGCGGGCAGCGTGTACCACAGGTTGTCCATACGATTGACCAGCAGTAGCGAGAAGCAAAGGGTTTGCACGAGAAGATCGCGGGGCCTCTTCTCCGCTGCGAGAAAGCGCGTAAGAAAAATCGCGAGCAGCAGATAGCTCAGTGGATTCTCGAGTCCGCTCGACGAGTACTCTACGAACGCGCGGGACAGTAGCAACGCCGCGCCCACCACCCAAGCGGCGCTGGCGTTATACGCAAGCCGCAGCCCTAGCCCCATCGTGGCGAGCAGGCAGATCCACGAAACCGCGAGCGTGGTGAAGAACGCTTCGCGCGTGAAAAAATAGGGGATGGCGAGCAGCAGCGTCCACAGCGGATTGGTCATCGCCTGCACGCGCTCGAGAATGTTCCAGCGAAGGCCGTAGCCATTTACGAAGTTGTCCACCACGCGCAGGCTGATATAGGCGTCGTCGCTCATCCAGGCCGTGCGCACGAACACCGTGGTGGCGGCAATCAGCGCCACGCTCGCCACCACCTGTCGGGGAGACACTTTTCGCGCCGGGTGCCGGGCCTGGGAATCCGCCGGATGGGGCACCGCGAGCGGGGGGAGCTCGGCCGTGGCCGAAAGCTCGCGCATATCCAAAACGGTCGTTTTTTCCTGGGAAGAGGACATCGAGAACTTATCGGAAAATTTATATCATCCCTTAAGTATTTCGAGAGGTTAGGTCGGTTTGGCGGGAGCCGTGAATTGGACTCTTTCGGTCGGAAATGGTAACTCCCCGTACCGACTAAAAAATCATGCGCGTTTTACTGCTCACACCCCCTATGACCCAGCTCAATACGCCGTACCCGGCTACGGCGTACCTGACCGGGTTTTTGCGCGCGCGGGGTATCGACGCGGTTCAGGCCGACCCGGCCATCGAGCTCTTGCTGCGCCTGCTGTCCGCCCCGGGGCTCATCGACATCGCGGCCGAGCTGGAACGCACTTTTCCGAAAGACTCCGCCGGTAACCGCGTGCGGGCGCCGTTGTCCGTTCGTCACTTTTTGCGCGAACGCGATCGTTACGTGCAAACCATTGACGGCATCATTCGCTTTCTGCAGGGGAAGGATTCCACGCTGGCCCACCGGATTGCGGGCGATGGATTTTTGCCGCGCGGTCCCCGCTTCGATTCCCTCAAGCAGCTGGATTTGAGTGCCGGGGGCGATGGCCTGCACCAGGCTTTCGGCTCACTCGGGCTCACCGATCGCGCGCAGCACTTAGCTAGCCTTTACATCGACGATCTCGCCGATGTGATCCGCGACGGTATCGATCCCCGATTTGAGCTTGCCCGCTACGGTGAGCGGCTCGCGGCCAGTGCGCCGAGCTTCGATCCTCTGCGCGATGCGCTCGAGGGGCCGCCCACTTTGGTGGACCGCTACCTCGACCAGATCGCTGACGCTTTGATCGCCAAACATCAGCCCCGCGCGGTGGGCCTTACGATTCCGTTTCCCGGCAACGTTTACGGCGCGTTCCGCATCGCACGCACGATCCGGCGCGTGGCTCCGCAGACCACGATCCTCGCCGGCGGCGGATACGTGAACACCGAGCTGCGGGAGCTGCAAGATGCCCGCGTGTTCGACTACGTCGACTACCTAACCCTCGACGACGGTGAAGCCCCCGTGCTGCACCTGCTGCAAAGCTTGGAGAAGCCCGTAGCCGAAAAGGTTTTTCTCCGCACTCTGCTGCGCGAGAACGGTGCGGTGGTGCAAAAGTCGACGCCCCAAGTGCACGACATCCCCATGAAGGATTGCGGCGTTCCCACCTACGACGGCCTTCCACTCGATAAGTATTTGTCGTTGTGCGAGCTGCTCAACCCCATGCACCGCCTGTGGTCCGACGGCCGGTGGAACAAGCTGACGTTAGCGCACGGCTGCTACTGGAAGAAGTGCACCTTCTGCGACATCTCGCTCGACTACATCGGCCGCTACGAAGATCAGGGGGCGGACCTCATCGTGGACCGCATGGAAAAGTTGATCGCCGAGACGGGACAGACCGGTTTCCACTTCGTCGACGAGGCCGCGCCGCCGAAGACCCTCGCCGCGATGGCGCAAAAAATTATCGATCGCGGATTGTCCGTCACCTGGTGGGGCAACATTCGCTTCGAAAAAAGTTTCACGCCCGAGCTGACTAAGCTGCTCGCCCGAAGCGGCTGCGTGGCGATTAGCGGCGGCCTCGAAGTGGCTAGCGATCGCCTACTGCACCTCATGGAAAAGGGCGTAACCGTCGAGCAGGTGGCCAACGTTACCCAAAGTTTCGCGCAGGCCGGCATCATGGTGCACGCGTACCTCATGTACGGCTTTCCGACGGAGACGCTGCAGGAAACGATCGACTCACTCGAGCGCGTTCGCCAGCTGTTCGAGGCTGGCTGCATTCACTCGGGTTTCTGGCATCGCTTCGCGTGTACGATTCACAGCCCCATCGGAAAAAATCCCGCGAAGTACGGCATCACCTTACAACCGGTAGAGTCCACGTTCGCGCGCAACGACGTCGACTTCACCGATGCGGTGGGCACCGATCACGACGCGCTGACGCCGGGGCTGCGCAAGGCGCTCTACAACTACATGCACGGCATGGGGCTAAAGGATGACGTGCGGGGGTGGTTCGAAAACGTGAAGGTGCCCGCGACCACGGTCCCGCGCGATCTCGTTGGACGGGCGCTGTTTGCTAGTTTGCCAGTTCCGCCACGCCAGGCAGAGAGAAAACAAAGTCGGAACCAAACGCTACCGAAGGGGTCCAAGCCCCGGCCGGGACTTTCCCGCCGATAATCCGATCCACCGCGGCGAGCGATGACTCCACCGTGAGGTCGTAACCGTTTGGCGTTTGCAGGCGCAGCTCTTTCTTTTCACCTTTGTCATTTTCCACCTGGCCCCACACGCGACAAAAAGATTGCTTACGAACCTCGGGCGACGGTCCGTCGCCAGAATTTCCCGCAAGCCGGCGCAGGGCTTTTTTGGCGATGGGCAGATCGAGTAACGGCTTGGCGATCCCCATCCCCTTCATGGCCAGCACCATCGGCGTGGTGGCGGTGGTAAACACCTCGATGTTGGGAATGCCCGTGGTGTAAAACGCCGAGGCCACGTCGCCCCAGGGAATCTGCACGCAAAGCTTTTCGTCATTCTTGAAGCGCACCCGGCGAGTGCGGCTGCCCGCCGGCACCGCCACGAATTTTCCGTTCTTCCGCTGATAAGAACCGTGCCCCATCTTTTCGATCATCGTCGACATCGTGCCGCGGCTGGGGCCGCCGGTGGCCTGGAACGCCAACGTGAGTTTGGTGGCGTTGGGCAGCAACGCTTTCAAGCGGGCGGCCACGCAATCGGTGGGTACCACGTCGAAGCCAACGCCCGGAATTACGGTGATGCCTTCGGCGGCAAAACGATCGCCTTGCTTCAGCAACGAATCGAGCACGCCGATCTCACCGGTGATGTCCAAGTAGTGGCATTTGGCGATGAGACAGCCTTCGACCATCGTGGGGCTAGTAAACTCGAAAGGGCCCGCGCAGTGGAGGACCACGGCGTACTTCTTTAAATGCGCGGCGACTTCGTTCGGGTCGCTAACCGCGAAAACATCGTGTTTCAGCCCCAGCTCGTTCGCGAGGCGCGTGACCGACTCGCGGTTGCGACCGCCCAGAACGGGGGTCTTACCCAGCTCTTGCGCGCGCTTGGCGATTAGCCGGCCGGTGTATCCATTTGCCCCGTAAATAAGCCACTCTGTTTTCATTCCTACTTTTTGGTAAGGTGCAGCGCTTATGGCAATCAAATTAGAGAAACTGTTCCCCACCCTCATCTCGCAAGGCACGTTGCCGAAGGCGGCCACGCTCAACAAGCGGCTCATCGCCGACATTCAGGAGCTGTCGGGGCAAGACCGGGCTGGGCGGGAATGGTCGAAGACCAACTACCGGGGCGGCTATACCAGCTACGCCACCCTTACCGATTTGCATTACCGTACGCCGTCTTTTTCCGAGTTCGCCGAAAGGATTCAGCCGATGGCCGAAGCCTACGCCAAGGCGCTGGG
>JBGSST010000021.1:0-4212 GCA_041736915.1 Bdellovibrionota bacterium | reverse complement strand
CGGGCTTGGCGTGCGGCGGGCGAACGGGCAACGGACGCTGACGTCCCGGCCCTTTTCGCTCATCCCAGCCAAAGTGCTTCTTCAAATTGTCGACCTGTTCGCTACGCGGCTGACGCTTGTGCTGAATCACGCGCTCACCGGAGAAGTCTCCGCGCATGAGCAGGTTGATCGCAATACCGGTCTTACCGAAGCGGCCCGTGCGGCCGATGCGGTGGACGTAGTCTTCGCGGTTCATCGGCAAATCGTAGTTGATGACGTTGGTGATGTCCGTCACGTCGATTCCGCGGCCGGCGAGGTCGGTAGCGACCATCACGCGGCAGCTACCGTTTTTAAACTGCGCCAACGCCTGGCGGCGGGCGTTCTGGCTCAAGCCACCGTGAAACGAGATGGCGTCTTGACCGTTCTCGTTCAAAAAGTTGGTAAGGTCTTCACAGCGCCACTGCGTCCGTGCGAACACGAGGATCAACCCTTCGCGGGTGTTCACTTCGTGCAGGACCACGTTCATCTTCTCGCGGCCGGTGGTGTGAATCGTCTCTTCGGCAATCTGCGGCTTGTTTTCGGGCGAATGGGCAATCGCCACGCGAACGGGCGACTTCAAAAACTGAGCGGCCAGCTGCTGAATTTCCGGCGGCAACGTCGCGGAGAAGAGCAGGGTCTGCCGCTGTTGCGGCATGTGGCGCAGGATCTCTTTGATCTGCGGCATGAAACCCATGTCGAGCATGCGATCGACTTCGTCGAGCACGAGCATGTCGATATCGCGCATGTTCAAACGACCCTGCTGAAGGTGATCGTTCAAGCGGCCCGGGGTCGCCACGATGAAGTGCGTACCGCGAGAAAGCTCGATCTCTTGGCGACGGAAGGATTCACCGCCCACGACGAGCGCGCCGCGGAACGGATGGCCCGTGCCCATCTTTTTCAGGTTCGCAAAAATCTGCGCGGCTAGCTCACGCGTGGGGGCGAGAATCAAAGCCTGCTTACGCTTTTTCTCAATAATCTGGGCGAGCATCGGAATGCCGAAGGCGCCGGTCTTGCCCGTGCCCGTTTGGGCGGTGGCGAGAATGTCTTTTCCTTCGAGAACTACGGGAATCGTCGCGGCCTGCACCGGAGTGGGGGCGAGAAATTCCATCTTTTCCAGTCCGTCCGCGAGCGACGCGGGAAGGGACAACTCTTTGAAAGTCTTTGTAGAAGTCACTTTATCTTTCGTATGGGGGTGCGGTTTAAAGTGCGGGCAATATGTCAGAAAGTGACGCCCAACACCATGGAAATCTGTTCGCGGGGTGGTTAATAAACGGCCCATGGTTGTGCCACACAGGATCCAGCAGCGACAAGGACATTTTTGACAATTTTTGTCGCCCCCTCTGAAGGGCATGTTAGGTTGGCCGCCGCTTTGCAGTCTTGCAGGGGCATTAGTGGTGGGCATGCCGGACAAAAAACAAAACCGATTAGGTAAAAAACGGGTGGCGCTGCGCGTGCTTTACGGGGCGTTCCTCGTGCACGCGGCCGGGGCGACCCTCGTCCTCAATACGCCGCTGCTCCCCAACCTCGTGAATACCTGGCAAGACGGCTTTCTCCAGTACAAGGCTGCGGTGTCGCTTTTGCCGGGCATCGTCCACGTCTACGGTTTCGAGCTGCGGCATCAGGACCGCAACGTGCAGTGGACTACGCGTATCGACCAGGTTTCCGCCGGCATCAACCTGGCCTCGCTCTTCAAGCACAAGCTCGACATCTATTTCGTGCGGGCCAGCCATCTGGATGTCCGCTTCGGGTTTCGCCCCAAGGGTAAGCCATCGCCTCTGCACCCCGAGTTCGCGGGGCTGCCGCCCAAGGAGCCGAAAAAGCCAAAAGCGCCGGGTGAGCCGGAAAGCCCCAAATGGGGGATCGCGATTAACGACATCAAGCTCCGCCACCTGGACCACGTTTGGTTCAGCGAGATTCAGCTCAAAGGCGTCACCCACATCGATGGCTCGTTTGCGATCGTGCCCGACGAGCGGGTCACCGTGGGGCCGGCCCGCTGGTGGATGGAGCGCGGCCAGCTCGAGCACGGCGAAAATGGCGTGCTAAAGAATCTCACGATGAGCCACGACGTGAAGTTGAACGACTTTCACCCGGACCAGCTCGACCTCGACAAGATGTGGTTTCTCGACTCGCACTCGGTGATTGATGCCGATGTCGCGTCGCACGAGTTTTTAAATTTCCTCTTTCGCAACGTGAAGTGGATTAGCGCCAACAAGGGCACGGGAAAGCTGCACGTCGATGCTACGGTGGACGACGGCCAGATCGTCGCCGGCACCAAAGCGTCGATTACCAACGGGAAGGTCGACTTCGACTTTCTGGGGCACGAGCTAACCGGCGGGGCGGAAGTTCAGGCGGAGGTCTTGGCTTTGCCGAACGGTGAGCCGGAGGCCAAGGTCTCCGTGCGCGTGAATGACTTTGCGATCACTGATCCGGGAACGAAGGTGCGCCACCTAACTGGCGAGCTCGTTGAAGTGCTCGCCCGCTCGACCGCCTTGTCACTCGATTCGCCGCTTTCTCGCTTAGCCGTGGGGCTCAACGTGGTTCGCGCCCGCGTGAACCAGCTGACGTACTTCAATAAGTACGTGCCGGAGTCGATGAACCTGAAGATTAAGGCCGGTACCGGACGCCTCGATGCCCACATCGAGTCGGAAGGAGAGGGCAAGGCCGGTCACCGCACCGATTTCGGCTGGCTGAAGCTCGTTACCGATGGCGCGGTCGCGCGCTACGGTGAACTCGACCTGAAAGGTAAAGTGCAGCTCAACGCCAAACTGCGGCGCGGAGTTCTCGCCGAGAAACGTTTCGATATCGCCAACACCAGTGTTTCGATCACCGACGTGGCGGTGGAGTCCGACCAGCCGCTCGAGAACGAAGAGTTCGCCAGCAAGAGCTGGTGGGGCGAGGTAAGCATTCCGTCGGGCGAATTTTACCTGGGCACCCCGCTCGAAGTGGACGGCACCGTGGCGGCCACTTTGAAGGACACACGCCCCTTGCTGGCGATCTACTCCGTAAAGAACGACATTCCTGGAATCCTCCGCGGTATCCTGGACCCCGGCCTTCTGCGCGCCACGGGGCGCCTCAAGCTCGATGGCAAGCTGATGGAGATGAGCGATCTCCGGGTACAGTCCGATGGGCTAGAGCTACTCGGCCGTCTGCGCTTTCAGGCGGAGAACAAGCGCGCCGTGCTACTGGCCCGCTACGGGATGATCTCCGTCGGTATTGGCCGACAGGGCGAAGATACCCGCATCGTCATCAACAAGGCGGAAGACTGGTACAAGAAGAGCTCGAAGTTCGCTCCACTTCCCTAAACGAGGAAAAGCCGGAACTTTCGTTCCGGCTTCGTCTTGGTAACTAATTATGCAGATTTTAAGGTGGGGAATTTGAGGAAAAATCTTTAGGCGCTACGGCGGCCGTCTTTACGGTCCAGCACCTTGTCGACGCCCGATTTTACGGCGTCTTTCACATCACCGAACGCGTTCTGAACTTTGCCCTTCACGCGATCGACTACGCCTTCACCGGCGAGCTTATTGTTGCCGGTCGCATGACCGACTTCTTCTTTGACCTTGCCTTTAATTTCGTTGAACGAACCTTTTACGTGTTTGCTGTTCATGATGAGCTCCTTAGTCTTTCAGTTTCTCGGTCTGGTAGTTCACTTCGTCTTTAGCGTTACGGCCGGCGTCTTTTACTTCGTCTTTGACGTCGTCGTACTTGCTGTCTTGACCGGTCACTTTACGACCGGCCTTTTTCAAATCCCGCTTGGCGGAACGCGCGGACTTCTTCGTATCGAGCTCGGCCCGATTGAGGTCATCCGCGGTATCCGCGAAGAGATTGGGCGCCAGGCCAATTTGCGTGGCCAGTAGCGCGCTCATAAATCCGTAGGTCCCAAACTTGGTGAGGGACGTTTTCACTTTGTATTGTTTCGTCTCGTTCATGCGGAGAGACAGTGCATGGCGTGTGCCAAACCGGTTTACGGCTAGACACGGCACAAAAGCGACATAACGCTGCGCGTGATGTTGGATTCTCGTGATGTATTGTCGCGGAATTGAGACAGATCCGGGGTTTATCGAGAGCGAGGCGCCGCCGATTCCTTCTCTGCGCCTGGGGAGTAGTCGTTTCGCAATTCATCTTGCAACTTACAAGGAATTGGCTAGGTTAGGCCGTTCCGAATCTGCCGTGGGTCCATAGCTCAGTTGGTTAGAG
>JBGSST010000012.1:0-5111 GCA_041736915.1 Bdellovibrionota bacterium | reverse complement strand
GTATGGCCCTACGCGAATCACCGTGTACGCGAGCGCAATTCCGTAGTGAACGGGGAGATACTGAAGATGATGCGGCCACTTCATCGTCATCCAGAAATCAGCGAACCGCATCGGGAACGGGCTATACGTCATGAAGAGTCGAAGCACCGTAAGCCCCGTCACCAACGGCAACGCACAAGCTACCGGCCGGCGCCAGAACTCGCCCTTGCGCAGCGCCAGATAACCCAAGCCCGCCAGCACACTAAAGCCCACCGAAACTTTGATCCAGAATAAAAGCCCGACCGCCCCCGAGAGCAGCAATAGATTGGGCAGCCGCCACCACGTTTCCTTTACCCGCAGCAGCCAAGAAATAAGTAAAAAAGTAAGCCCCGCCGCTAAGGTGTAGGAGAAGCTGCGGAAGAGACGATGCCAACCTCGCGGCTCGCTCCATGCCTCGGGGTAGGGAAGAAACGCAATGAAGGCGACGGTCAAGATAGCGCACGCCCACCAAGCCTGACGGCGCGGGGCACTTAGCTGCAGCACGAAGTTCAACATCGACTGAAGACAAAATGGAATGAACAGAATCGGTGAGGCAACGTGCAGAAACTGCAACGGGCTCATGCCAAGCCCCTTGCCCAGGTAGAGCGAGATCAAGTGGGCGCCGTAGTGGTAGCGCACGGGCCGCACGCCATCCACCCCGATGGAAGGCACCGCGAACGTATCCATCATCTGCATGCCGGCGGCGTGCACCAGGCGGTCGAGCCCGACGAACTTGTACGGCAGAAGCTCGAAAAGAAAGATCTCATCGGCGGTTCCGTTCCACACCTGAGGGCAAAGCCAGACCCCGAAGAAAACTCCCAGCGCAAAGCAAAGGCCGGAATCAAAGTTGGAACGAGGCCAGGAGCGAGATAAGTAACGGCCCGGAAAAAAGATCCAGGCCGTGGTGACGGCCAGCGAGAGCGCCAAAGGGCCCAGATGAACGAAGGGTAGATGCGAGGGCAAAGCGAATCGCGACCGAAAAAAGAGGTAGGCCGCGGCAAGTCCCAGCGCCACTCCCCACGCATAGAACGCAACGGCGTCGTAAAGTGCCCCTTCTCGCCGGTTGCCTCCCTTTGCCCCGTTCATCCGCACGTATCATAGCGCGATTCGGCGTTTTGCGAGGCGCCGTCGAGCGGGCCACTACCTAGTAATGGGTGTGTCTTTACCGAACCGCCGTTTCGCTTCAGTTTTTGCGGGTGAAAAGCCACATTGGCGCACTCCTCCATTGACGATTACCGAACCCTCTAGCAACACTGCGCGCATATGGAGAGGGGAGCAGTAAAAGAGCCCGATTTTAGAACGCGGCCACCGGCTTTAGGTGATCCGCCGCCGCTTTCCGATCGTTCCCCGTCTTCTCCACCTCCTCCCGCCGAATTCTCCCCCGTTTCCATCGATAACGTGTTTAGCCAGATGCCCGCCATTTTGTGGACCGTGGACCGCAATCTGATGATCACCTCGTCAGTGGGGGGCGGATTAAAGGGAATCGATGTTCGGCCCTACGAACTCGTGGGTAAGTCGCTGCTGGAATACCTTGGCACCACGGACCCCGAGCACCCGGAAATGGTGAAGCACCGTAAGGTAATCGAAGGCGAAAGTTTCACCTTCGAGTCCGAGGTCCTGGGCTGTGTATTGTCCTGCCACATGGAACCGCTGCGTGACCACGACGGCAACATTACCGGCTGCATCGGTATCGCCCTCGACGTTACCAACGCACGCCGTTTGCAGCTCGATCTGATCTTACGTAATCGTATGCTCGAGATCACATCGAGTAATCGCCCCCTCAAAGAAAAGTTTACCGCCGTGCTACAGCTCCTCGAGGGGCTCTACCGCGGAATGCGCACTTCGGTGATGTACCTGAGCTCCGACGGCAAAGTGTTGTCACTCGCCGCCGGCCCCAGCCTGCCGCCCGAGCTATGCGAGGCCGTAGAAAAGTTCCCCGTTGGCCCGCAATCCGGGGCGTGCGGGGCGGCGGTTTTTCACCGGCGTCAGGTCATCGTCGAGAATATTTCGCAAAGTCCCCTGTTCGAGGGCCATCACGCTTTTTGCGAGAGCCTTAAACTGCGGGCCTGCTGGTCTCAGCCGATCCTGTCGTCGAAGGGCCGCGTACTGGGCACCCTCGCCATGTATTTTGAACACATCAAATTACCCGGACGGGATGAGATGGAGATGTTGCAGTGGGTAGCTCATCTGCTCGGCACCGCCATCGAACGCGAGCAGAATGACCGGTTCATCAACGGGCTTTTGCGCGACTTGGAAAGATCCAACCGCGAGATGAGCCGTTTCATCTCGGTGGCTTCCCACGACTTGCGCGAGCCGCTGCGAACTCTCTCATCGTACATGCGGCAGATCGAGGCGAAGCTCGAGGCGAAGCTCGAGGGGCATCTAGACGAACAAACGAAGATGGACATGAACTTCGTTACCGTTTCCGCCAAGCGGATGCAGTCGATGATCTCCACGTTAACCGAGTACTCGAAAGTGGGAAGTAAGGTCACCATCCGCAAAGCGGTGCCCATGCGTGAAATCGTCGAGACGGCCATTCAGGATTTGAAAATTCTCATTGAGGAGTCCGGCGCCAGCGTCACGTTCGATGGCGATTGTACCGCAGCCGGACATCCGTGTTTGGTTTCGCGCGTGGTGGAGAACCTGCTGGCTAACGCCCTTCGCTATCGCAGCCAAGCCCCGCCCAAAATTCACATGACGTGCACGGAAAAAGGCGGCGAGTGTTTGTTTCAGATTAACGATAATGGCGCCGGCATCGACATGAAACACGCCGCCGACATCTTCCAGCTTTTTCACCGGCTCGATCAAACCGCTTACGAAGATGGGCTGGGGCTGGGCCTCGCCGTTTGCAAAAGGATCGTAGAGGCCCACGGCGGACGCATATGGGTGGTATCGGCCCCCGGCAAAGGCTCCGACTTTTTCTTTACGTTGCCGCCCTATACCGATGAGACGGACTAGGCGCCGCTCCCCGCCGTGGCTCACCCGGCATTGCTTTGGTCCGCGGCCAATGCCAAGGTGTTCAGCTGATGCGCGCCACTTCTGACAACCTGCAGAACCTGCTTCACGACCGTTTTGGCCTTTCCACCTTTCGTGAAGGGCAGCTCGACGTCATTAAATCGGTGCTGAACGGACACGACGCCATGGCGGTCATGCCGACCGGTGGCGGAAAATCGCTCTGTTACCAGATGCCCGCGATCGCCAAGCCGGGACTCGTCGTGGTGATCTCTCCCCTCATCGCGCTCATGCGCAACCAGGTTCAGAATTTACAGTTGCTGGGAATTCCCTCCGGTTGCCTTTACTCGGGCCAGGAGCACGAAGAAAAAGTAGCTACCTTCAACAAGATCAAAACGAGCCCCAATTTTTTGCTCTACCTCTCTCCCGAGCGCGTGCAGAAGCCTGGATTTGCGCCCTGGCTCAAAGAGCAAAATGTTTCGCTCTTCGCCATCGATGAGTCCCACTGCGTGTCGCAATGGGGGCCGGATTTCCGGAAAGACTATTTCAAGCTCGATCTGTTGCGGGAGATAAAGCCCAACGTCCCCATCTTGGCGCTGACCGCCACCGCCACCCCGCCGGTGCTGAAGGATATCGAGCAGAAGCTATCGCTGCGTGAGCCGGACAAGCACATTCATGGCTTTTACCGCCCCAATCTCTACTACCAGGTGGAAGGTTGCGATCAGGAAGGGAATAAGTTCTCCTTTCTAGAGCAGGCACTGAAGCAAACGCCCAAGGGGCGCGTGATCATCTACTGCGGCACCCGGAATCAAACCGAAGAGGTGGCCAACACCTTCGCCGCCCAGTTTCCCGACCTTGGCTACTATCACGCCGGCCTCTCGGCCGAGCAGCGGTTACAAACCGAGATGGACTACACGTCAGGTAAGATCCGGATTCTCGCCGCCACCAATGCGTTCGGAATGGGTATCGATCATTCGGACGTGCGGCTAGTGGTGCACATTCAGATGCCGGCCAACATCGAGAGCCTTTATCAAGAGATGGGCCGTGCGGGCCGTGACGGCAAACCCTCGACGTGTCTTTTGCTCTACAGCAAGAAGGACAAGGGGCTACACGCCTATTTCATCGGGAAGGCGGAGCTGGAAAAGAAGTACGTAAACGCCCGTTGGCGCGCGCTCGAAACTATCGTGCAGTTTGCCGAGGGTGGCGAATGCCGCCACGCCGGCATTCTGACGTACTTCCGCGATTCGCGACGACTGGCCGCCTGCGGCCATTGCGACGTCTGCGATCCGGATTCCGAACGACGTGTCGACAAGCCGGTACACGCCAAGTTGGCCAAGGCTACTACGGTCAAAAAATCGAAATCGAAATCCAAGTCCCGTTCGGGCAAGTCCCTGGACGACACTCCACTCAGCCACCAGGAAGAGGTCCGCGCGGAGGTGTTGAAGGAGTGGAGAAAGTCGTATGCCGAAGAGCACGACGTGCCGGCGTTCCTGGTATTCAGTAACAAGACGCTGAACGATCTGGCGAAGAAGAATCCGACGTCATTGACCGAGCTCGAACGTGTCTACGGCATGGGCGAGCACAAGGTGGAGCACCTGGGGCAGCTGATCTTGGATAAGCTCGCGGATTTGGGATGAGCGGCGGCGGGAATCGCCTACTACGCCTTCGCTTCAAAAAAAAAGGGACCCACCCTCTGGCTGGATCCCTTTTTCAAAATGGTCCGGGCGGCGGGAATTGAACCCACGACCTCTTGCACCCCAAGCAAGCGCGCTAAACCCCTGCGCTACGCCCGGACGATTAAGCGGTTAGTCATAGCCTCAGATTGCGGACCCGGCAAGGCGGGATTCTGCCAAGGCTTTCCGGGCGACCAGCACTCGCCAACCCACGTGAATGGCGCTAACCTATTCAAATTCTATGGCAAAACGCGTCGCGCTCAGCTTGGCGGTGGTTCTTTTCACTTTGACCTCTTGTCAGTGGAGCCGCCGACCCACCGTCCCCTTTCGGCTCGACCCACTGGAACACCAATAGCCCCGGCACGATGCCCAGTCCGACGCAGAGCGCCACGAGCGGGAACAGTACGGCCCCCTCGCGGGCGGACACGTCGGGGTATTCGGCCGTGGCCGGGTTCACGCCGAGGAACA
>JBGSST010000003.1:0-5497 GCA_041736915.1 Bdellovibrionota bacterium | reverse complement strand
TGGCTCCGCTAGTGCACCAATTTCTGAAAGAGATGGCCGAAAGTCAGGAGCGCCGGCACGCCCTTCCCACCGTGCTGGGCGAGCACGTTGCGGCTGTACGCGCGCTTACGGAGGCCCAAAATTACGCCGCGGCGGCGGAATCCAATCTGAAACAGGCCATCTTCGAGTTCGAGAAAGACGATCCGGGATTCATGTCTAACTTCGAATGGAGGAAGAATCGCCGCGCAAAAAGCGTTGGGCCGGCCGAAGAATCGGTGAGAGCCACGAAAGCCGGGCTCGCCCAGGCCGAGATCAATCTGAAGCAATTTTATGACGGAGTACAGCTCAAGGGACTTACCGCCCTGCCCCACGAGGCCGCGCCGATTGTGAATCCCGAGTTGTCCGCGCTGGCCCTGAGCCATGTCTCACCCAAGACAAATCACGAAACGGAAGGTCTATCGCCGCGTTTCGCCGCTGCCCGCAAAGAGATTAACGACCTCGATGCCATAGTGGCTAGGTACTTTGCCGACGGCGGGCTCTTCGGCCTCTCCAGCGTAAAGGCCAACAAAGGCAAGCTCGAGCCCCAGGGTTACCTGGAGCTGATGCGCCAAATTCTGACGCCGCCGCCTATCGAGGAAACGAAACCCGGCGCGTACCACGCGGAACAAGCCCTGCGCGAGTGGAATGGTTATTTGAAGGGGATCGGCGTCACCGAAGCGCAGTACTTACGACTGCTGAGCGATCTGCGCGAACTCGAAAACCATCCGGTAGAGACCGAACGGATTCTCCACCGTCTCGTGCCCGAATGGCATACCGACTTTAAAGAACTCAATCTGCTTCGCGAGGCCGCGTTCGCTAAGGCCCCGAAGGAAAATCCGACGCTCGCCACGACATCTGCCGTGCCGGCCGAGTCCCTGATTCCGCGATCGCCTCCCCCACCACTCCTCTCCACGCGCGAGTCGATCGCCCATTACCTCGACAGCGTGAACACGTGGGGTGGAGAGTTCGACGGGGTAGCGCAAACCGCATTGCAGGGCCGTTACGCCAAGCTGGCCACGGAGAGCAAAACAATTTCCGACGAAGTGAGTAAGGCCACGCGTAAAGGGCGGCCGGTCGATCCCGTGGCGCTCCGCAAGCGATTGCTGCCGCTCATTACGGAAGTAGGCAAAGAGCTGGACGCCGAGCTGCCGAAGCTGGAGCGCCTGCACAGTGAAGGGCTGATGATCCAACACGGCCTCACCAGTCACGTGAAGGGCTTGCGAGAGCTCGTGGCCCAGCGCCGTACGGTTATCCTCGCCGAGAACGAAAAGTTGCCCGAGTGGCAGCAAGACATCAATCTACGGCAGCTCGAGCGCGAAGAGATGCGGCTAAAAACGTTGGAAACTTTGAAGACCGGATTCGACTCGACCATCAAACGCTCCACCCAGGTAGAACAAAGTGTCGAGGCAATGCGTGACCAGATCACGCAGCTGAGCGTTTTTCTGAACGCGCAGGTCGGCGACCCTTCGGCATTAAGACTTGAGAAAGCCGACGCGCTACTAAAGCTACTCGCGGGCTACCACGCTTCCCCCGCCGCGCGCTAAGCGGGTAACCAACTTGCTACGCCTCGGCATTCGCGGGCTCTTCGATGAGCGGAGTTTCTTCCTGCGGATCGGCGTCGACCTCCACCACGCGAAAGGGCATGGTTCCCGGGAACGAAGCCCGCAGCAATGGCATCGCCACGTTGTAGACCGGGCGACCCGCGCTCGTGCGTCCTTCGAGGGTTCCCTTGTGCGCGTGGCCGTGGAAGACCGCCGCCACGGGAAAACGGTTTAAGGGCTCTTCCAACCGGCGCGATCCCAGAAACGCAAAAATCTCCGGTGGCTCGCCCACCACGGTGGCGCGAATCGGGGAGTAATGCAGCAGCGCAACCCGGGTACGTGACTTCAAACGCGCGAGTGCCGATTCGAGCTTAAGCGCTTCATCGGCCGCTTCGTGCACGAACCTCTTGATGCTCTCCTCGCCCCACGGTTCGAGCGCACAGTTTTCGAAGCCACCGCAGAACCCCTTTACCCCCGCGAACCCTATCCCTTCGATCTCGCACGCATCGCCGTCGAGCACGGTGATCTCGGCGCGGGCGAGAATTTCCTTCACCATCTCCTGTTTGCCCGACTCGAAGTCGTGATTGCCCAGTACGGTCACCACCGGTTTTTTCGTCGCGGCGTGCAGCTCCTCGACGAGAATGGTCGCCTCTTCCGGCAGACCATAGTCGGTGAGATCCCCTACCAGGAGCAGCACGTCAGCCTGCTCGCCCATCTGACGAAATAAGGGTCGTAGCGCTTCGCGTGATTTTCTCGTGCAGTGAATGTCACCTACTGCGGCCAGTCGAATTGTCGTGCTTCGGCTCATGACCATTAGTCCCAAAGCAAATTCCGTACCCGGTGGCATGCGGATTGCTCGGGTAGGGCTCACTATGAAAACTACGCCCGCCACGATCGCGCTCGAACATAGGACGAAAAATTTCTACCGCAAGGCTATCGAGGTGTTGCAGGAAGAAGACGTTCCGTTCTTGCTCGGTGGCGCGTTCGCGCTCAACAGCTTTACGGGGATCACTCGCGACACGAAGGACCTCGATATTTTCATTCGGCCGGGCGACGTGGAAAGTGCGCTGGCGGTACTGAGACATTTTGGGCTCCAAACCGAACTCACCGATCCGGTGTGGCTGGCCAAAGCGTTTTCTCCCGAAAGAAAATTCATCGACCTCATTTTTCGCTCGGGCAACGGCATCGGTGAGGTCGACGACGAGTGGTTCAAGTACTCGTCCACCACCAGCTTTTACGGCGTGCCGGTAAACGTGTGCCCGCCCGAAGAAACGATCTGGTCGAAGGCCTTCGTGATGGAACGGCACCGTTTCGACGGCGCCGACATTGCCCACTACCTCCTAGCCTGCGCACCACGCCTCGACTGGCGCCGTCTGATTCGCCGTTTTGGGGAGAACTGGCGAGTTCTGTTTACCCACCTCACCCTTTTTGGGTTCATCTATCCGGAGTTTCGCAACACCGTTCCCCTCTGGGTAATGCAGGAGCTGGCCGACCGCATCGTGGATGAGCACAAACGCCCGGCCCCCTCCGATCACATCTGCCGCGGCACGCTGCTTTCGCGCTATTCCTACGTAATCGACCTCAAGTCTTCGGGTTGCAAAGATGCGCGCTTCGAGAACTCGAGCGGTACGCTCGACAAAGCCGAGCTTCGGCGTTGGAAAAAGCGGATGGCCGATGAAGCAAAGCAGGTGCTGCGCGACCAGGCCGCCGAAAACACTCCGCCCCCGCGCGTAGCCGCTCCGCCCCGCCCCCGGGTGTAAACATCCGTTTGGTCAGGTGGTGTATTCCAAGACGATACGCCCCCCCTAAATCATTGGCTTTTTGGTGTCTAAACGCTTGGCACCCTTCATGCAACTCATTGGAACCAGTGGAGGAACACAAAAATGACTAAGAAGAATATGACATCTCTGTTCGTAGGCCTGTTCGTAGCGGGTGCGCTCACGGTGGGCTGCAGCTCGAAGCAAACTGAAGTAACGGAGACGACTCCGGCGAACGATACCATCGCCAGCTCGTCCGGTAGCAACACCCCTACGACCACGGTCGCGCAAGCGAACCTTGGCGCGTCCTCGAGCGGCTACAGTCGCTAAGGTCGAAACCAGTTTAGCCGTGCTCGGCCCGGTAATTCCACCGGGCTTAGCGCGGCCTTAAAGTCTTTCTCGCACCATCTCCCCAACACCGCTTCCAACGAAACGAGCATCGCCTCGAGTGCGTCGCTGTAGAAAAACAGCTGCGGCGTGGTGATCGTGCCCGTCTTTCCGTGCGTGCGGTCCGCAATTTCCTTTAGGAAGTGGTCGCCCGAACGGCAGGAAAATAGCCCCAGTAGTGAAGGACTTTTTTCCTTCAGCGTATCAAGAAGCAACACCTCACCCGGCCGCTCCCGCATGTACCAGGCATAGTCAGGGTGGCCGTGCCTATCCAAACGCGGAGGGGCAAAGTCGGGGCCGCCGCCATCGCGCGAATGGCCGTTGTAGAACACGAGGTCGGCCTGCATTAGCCCCTGCACGAGGTTGTCGCGCGCCACCTTCGTTTGCTCGGCCTGGCGGGGGTCCGTCCGGTTGCGGTCGTCGTCGGGCGAGAGCGAGCTGTGGGTGAGGCGAATTTTTACCCTCACGGGAGATCCCTCGGGGGCCGGCACCGTGCGCTGAAGCAGGTCGGGATCGGAAGTGGACACGGTAAAGCCGCAGGCCTGCCGGTTGTCCGTGCACGGGGCGGTGAGGTAGGCCTGCAACATCAGGCGTTCGTAACGATCCCCCACGTAGCGCGACGGCCGCGAATCTTTATAACCAAACACGATCCGGAAATCGGCGTCGGCGCGCGAATAAAACCGGCGGTAAGTGGCGAAACATTTCGAGGAGTCGCGATCGTTAGCCGGCACGGTATAGGCCGTCTCGCGGGCCGTGACGTTCGGTAGAAACTCGCGCGGTGGCACCTCGTCGAGCGGCGGGCTTATCTCGCGGGAAACATAAGTCCACACGCAAAGCGCCACGACGGCGTTTAGAATGAGCGCGATCCAGGCCGTGCTGCGCATTAGGGTTTTGCCTCCAGCCGCACTCCCAAAGCCCGCACCCGCTCGCTCGGATCTTTCTTCGCCTCGTACACGATTCCCCCCGGCGGCTTGCGGCCGCGGGCCTGCTGCGACCGCACGTACTCGAGAGTCGCCTCGCGCACGTACGCGTTGGAGCTATTGAACAGCGAGAGGATGAGCCCGTCGTCGAGCTTCGTCCCCATCCGCGATAGCGTATCGAGCAAGATCACCTGCAGCACCACGGGCACGGGATTGCTCTTCGATTTCATTAGCCGCTCGTGAAAAACCTTCTCGAGGTGGGCGAGATTTTTCTCGTCCAGCAACGCCGCCAGCGTGAGGTGGATGGCGCCGTTCTCGTCGCGATCGGCGAGCCTTTCCAGATCCGGCAGCGTTTCCTTCACCCCTAAAGCGGTAATCACTTCGAGCGCCAGGTACTTGTCGGAGGTGTTGAGCGCCGCCCGCAGCTGCTTGGGCAACTCTTTGCGTTTGGAAAGCTGGCGCACGGCTTCGCGGCGCGCGGCCTCGCTACGTCCCATCTGCCGCGCCAGCTTCGTCCACGCCACCTCTTCCGCGTGAGCGGAAAAAGCAATGAGTAGAAGGGCGAGCCACGCTTTCATTCCAGTAAAGCTTACGGCGTGAGCAATACCTTCGTACAGTTTTCCTTCTTGTCGGCGAAAAGGCGGTAACCCCGCGCGCCGTCGGCCAGCTTCATCCGGTGCGAGAACAGCGGCGTGAAATCGTAACGGCGGCTCTGCACAACGGGCACGAGCTTGTCGGCGTAGAATCGCGCCGGGCAACGGCCCACGCGGTAGGTAAGATTTTTTCCGTACGCCTCGGGCGGAGAAAAGCTGAACCCCTTGGCGGTGTGCACTCCGGCCACGGCCAAGGTGCCACCGGGACGCAACAGCTCGAA
>JBGSST010000450.1:0-4035 GCA_041736915.1 Bdellovibrionota bacterium | reverse complement strand
CGCATCGGTGAGGGTCATGGGCGGCAGCGCGCAGGCCGAGTCACCGGAGTGAACGCCGGCTTCCTGAATCTGCTCCATCATGCCGATGATCGCCACGTCTTCGCCGTCACAAACGGCATCTACGTCCACCTCGATCGCGTTTTTCAAAAACCGATCGATGAGCAGCGGAGCTTCCGCACTAATCTCCACCCGGCGCATCTGCCACCGTTGGAAATCACGGGCGTTGTACAAAATCTCCATGCCGGCACCGCCGAGTACGAACGACGGGCGAACGAGCAGCGGGAAGCCGAGGCGTTCGGCCGCGGCCAGTGCATCTTCCGCGCGGCTTACCGTCACGCTTTCGGGCTGACGAATCTTTAGCTCTTCGCAGAGTGCCCGGAACTTCTCGCGGTCTTCGGCCAGCGCGATGGCGTCCGCCGACGTGCCGATGATGGGAATATTGTGGTTCACGAGCTGGCGCGCCAGGTTCAGCGGGGTCTGCCCGCCAAAGTGCACTACGACGCCCTTCGGCTTCTCGTGATCGAGAATGTGCAGAATGTCTTCGAGATACAAAGGTTCGAAGTAAAGCCGGTCGCTGGTGTCGTAGTCGGTGGAGACCGTTTCTGGGTTACAGTTCACCATCACGGCGTCGTAACCCTCTTCGCGAATCGCTTGCGTGGCCTGCACGCACATGTAGTCGAACTCGATACCCTGGCCGATACGGTTGGGACCACCGCCCAGAATGACCACCTTCTCTTTGTTCGACGAACGGAATTTGTCGTGCGTCGTCTCGTAGGTGGAATAAAAATACGGGGTGTCCGATACGAACTCGGCGGCGCAGGTGTCGACGATCTTGTAAACGGGCCGCACGTTGGCGGCGTAACGCGCCTTACGCACGTCCGCTTCCGTGGCGTCGAGATTGACGCCGATACCCTTGTCCGAAAAACCGTTCTGCTTCCACTCGCGCCACTGCAGCGGAGTGACCGACGAGAGCTTGCCCTTGAACGCGGCAATCTCTTTTTCCATCTCGACCAGAGCAAAGATCTCGCGCAGAAACCATGGGTCAATCGAGGTCAGCTCGTACATCTCCTCGATGGCGATCCCTTCGCGGAAACCTTGGGCCACCCACAGCAGGCGGTCGGATTTGGCCTGTTTAACGTACTGGCGGATGCCGTCGATCCACCGGGTGTCGGTGCGCAAACGACGACGCTCGGAGATGGGGTTCAAGCCCCACAGCTTTAGCTCTAGCGAACGCAGCGCTTTTTGTAGCGACTCACGGAAAGTGCGGCCCATCGCCATCGCTTCGCCGACCGATTTCATCATGGGGCCCAGCGTGGAGTCGGACTTAGGAAACTTATCGAACGCAAAGCGCGGAATTTTGGTGACGATGTAGTCGATGCTGGGCTCGAAGCAGGCCAGCGTCTTCTTCGTGATGTCGTTCGGAAGCTCGTCGAGCGAGTAACCTACGGCGAGCTTGGTGGCGATCTTGGCGATGGGAAAGCCTGTGGCTTTCGACGCTAAAGCCGAGCTACGCGACACGCGCGGGTTCATCTCGATGGCGACCTGGCGGCCGGTTTTCGGGTCCACGGCGAACTGCACGTTGGAGCCGCCGGTGTCCACGCCCACTTCGCGGATGATGCGAATCGCGGCGTCGCGCATCTTTTGGTACTCGACGTCGGTCAAAGTTTGCTGCGGAGCAATCGTGATGCTGTCGCCGGTGTGGACGCCCATCGGATCGAGATTCTCGATGGAGCAGATGATGATCACGTTGTCTTTGCAGTCGCGGATGACCTCTAGCTCAAACTCTTTCCAGCCGAGCACCGACTCTTCGATCAAAACTTCGTGCGTGGGGCTGGCTTCCATCGCGCGGTTCACTTCCGCGGGAAAATCCTCGCGATTGAACACGACCGCGGCGCCCGTGCCGCCCAAGGTGAACGACGGACGCAAAATGCACGGAAAACCGATCGTCTGCGATACCTGCTCGGCCTGTACCCACGAATTCGCGTAGCCACTGCGCGGAGCTTCCACGCCGCAGCGTTGAAGCACACCCTTGAACAGCTCACGGTTTTCGGCCAGCTCGATCGCGTGCTGCTTCGCGCCGATGAGCTCGACCTTGTACTTTTCGAGAATGCCTTGCTCGGCGAGCGCTTTCGCCAAGTTGAGCGCCGTCTGACCGCCCACCGTCGGCAAAATCGCGTCCGGACGTTCTTTACGAATGATGTCTTCGACGTACTCGGGGAGCAGCGGCTCGACGTACGTGCGGTGCGCTAGCTCGGGGTCGGTCATGATGGTGGCCGGGTTGCTGTTCACCAGCACGACCTCGTAGCCTTCCTCACGCAGCGCCTTGCAAGCCTGGGTGCCGGAGTAATCGAACTCGCACGCCTGGCCGATCACAATCGGTCCCGATCCGAGGATTAGGATCTTCTTGATGTCGGTACGCTTGGGCACTTCAACTTCTCCCGCTTAAATCCGGCTGTTGTCGTCGTAAATTTTTTCGATCGGCATCTGATGGTAAATCCGATGCTTCAAGTACATTCCCACCAGCAGCCACAGCCAGGCCTGGTACGTGGAAAAATCCTGCGACTTCCGGAACTGTTTCACCTTCGACTTGATGTAGTCGTGGACTTCAATCGGATGGTACGACGGACGGCGCACGAAGGAGAACTTGATGTCTTTCTTCTTCTTGTCCGTCGGCGGAATCTGGAGCAACCGCGCCTCGACGATGTCGCCGCGCTCGATGCCCACGAAGTCGTTCGGCGTCGTTTTGGCGACGAGAAACGCATTGCCCGTGTAAAGCTCTTTCAGCTTCAGCGCCGTGTCGTTGGCCTTCACCACCGTGTAGAGGCCGCGCTGATTTCCTTCACGCACCCCCTGCCACACGGCCTGGTCGGCTTCCGAAAGGTTTTCGATGCCGTCGGGCACCTTTTGCTCGAACACGCACCAGTCGTAAAAAAAGTCCCACAGATCTTCGATGAGCTCCGTGTCGTCCGGCTGGCTCAGCATGATTCGCAGGCGCGTGTGAAAATCCCGGCGCATGTCCTCGAGATTGTCCTTCGCAACCGACTGAATGATCTTTTGTACGAGAAACTCGAAGTCCGGATGAATCAACCCTACCGGCGTCGTAGTTTTGTGCTCGACTACTTTGGCGCTCATTGAATGTGACCTCGGATGAAATCTTCAAATAGGTGTCCGGCCTCCCGGGGACCGGGGGCGGCTTCCGGATGAAACTGCACGCTGGCTAGCTTCATCTTGGTGGAGGCGAAGCCTTCGCAGGTGCCGTCGTTCAGGCTGACGTGCGTACACACGAGTCCGTCGCCTTTGAGCTCTTCGCTCTTCACCGAAAAACCGTGGTTTTGCGACGTTATCAGAACGCGCTTCGTGCGTAGGTCCTGCACCGGATGATTGCACCCGTGATGACCGAACTTCAGCTTGTACGTCGTGGCCCCCACGGCCCGGGCCAAAAGTTGGTGGCCCATGCACACGGCGAAGATGGGTATCTCGCCGATCATCGACTGAATTTCCTTTACCGTGTCTTTTACCTCGGCCGGATCGCCCGGACCGTTGGTGAGCACGATGGCGCGCGGCTTCTCTTTGCGCACGTCGGCGGCCAAGTAATTGTGCGGCACCACGCGCACGCGAAAATCGTGCTGCGAGAAGTAACGTAGAATGTTTTTCTTCACGCCGAAATCGTAAGCGACGATGGTGCCGTTCTTTTCGCTACTACCCTCGACGGGGCTGAACCAATAAGGGACCTTGCAGCTGACGTCGCTGACTAGCTCGAGCCCTTCCATGGCCGGAATCGCTTTAATTTTCTCTTTGGCCTCGGCCTCGATCTTGGCGACGTCGGTGTGCTCGGTGGCGAAAATCACGCCGCGCTGAGAACCTTCGTCTCGCAGAAGATGCGTGATGGCGCGCGTGTCTACTTCGCTGATGCCGGGAACGCCCGCCTTTTCCAGATACTCGTGCAAAGACATTTCGGAGCGCCAGGAAGACGGCTGCTCGGTATAGCTGCGGGCGACCACCCCTTCGACGTAAACGCCGTTGGACTCAGGATCG
>JBGSST010000435.1:0-20170 GCA_041736915.1 Bdellovibrionota bacterium | reverse complement strand
TCTGGTCCCTTCGCACCCGACGCCCAACCTCGACCGGTACGGCATCGACCTCGTGGATAGAGCCCGGCGGGGGCAGCTCGACCCCGTCATCGGCCGCGAGAAGGAGATCACCCGCATGGTGCAGATCCTCATGCGGCGTTCGAAGAACAACCCCATGGTCATCGGCGAGGCCGGTGTGGGTAAGACGGCGTTGATCGACGGTCTCGCGCATTTGATCGCCACCGGCCAAGCGCCACGGGCCCTGCGGAACAAGCGCATCGTTTCGCTAAACCTCGCCCACCTCGTGGCGGGCGCCAAGTTTCGCGGCGAGTTCGAAGAGCGGCTAAAGGTGATTTTGAAAGAGCTCGAGAATGCGCCCGATACGATCGTGTTCTTGGATGAAATCCACACCATGGTCGGCGCCGGCGCCGCGGAAGGCGGCATGGACGCCGCGAACATTTTAAAGCCCGCCCTCGCGCGTGGCGGACTCAAGCTCATTGGCGCCACCACGCTGGATGAGTACCGCAAGCACATCGAGAAGGACCCCGCGCTCGAGCGCCGATTTCAAACCATCATCGTGGAGCCGCCGTCGTCCGAGCAGACCGTGGCGATTTTGCAGGGATTGAAAGAACGTTTCGAAAAGCATCACGAAGGGGCCGAGATCACCGACGCGGCCATCAAGCTCGCGGTTGAGTTGTCCGATCGTTACATCACTAACGGCCGCAACCAGCCCGACAAGTCGATCGACTTGCTCGACGAAGCCGGCTCGCTCGCGCGCTTGCGGGCGGAAAGTGCCCTCGGCGACGGCAAGCCCAAGCGGCCCGTGGTGGACGAAGAGATTATCCGCGACGTCATTAGCGAGATGACCGGCATCGACCTGCGCACCATGGGTGGCGACGAGACCGCGCGGCTGCTCAACATGGAGAACGAGCTGAAGGGCTCGGTCATCGGCCAAGACCCGGCGATCATGCGCTTGGCGAAGGTGGTGCGTAAGGCCAAGGCGGGATTGAAAGACCCCAAGCGCCCCATCGGTAGTTTCATGTTCGCCGGCCCCACCGGCGTCGGTAAGTCGTTGCTCGCGCAGAAGCTGGCTAAGTTTTTATTCGGCGACGAGAATGCCTTCTTCGAGTTCGACATGTCGGAGTACATGGAAAAGCACGCCGTATCGCGCATGATCGGATCGCCGCCCGGCTACGTCGGTTACGAAGAGGGCGGACAGCTCACGGAAAAGGTACGCCGTCGCCCCTACTCCATCGTGCTGTTCGACGAGATCGAAAAGGCCCACCCCGACGTCTTCAACTTGATGCTCCAGATCATGGAATACGGCCGACTGACCGACGGCATGGGCCGCGTAGTCGACTTCAAGAACTGCATCATCATCTTCACTACTAACCAAGGGGCGGCGGCCATTCAGGCCGGCCAAGGCTTTCACCTCGGCAAGCCCGAGGTAAACGCGGAAGCGAACGACTATCAAGCGGCTACCGAGCGCTTGAAGGTCGAGCTGCAGAAGGCGTTCAAGCCCGAGTTCCTTGGCCGTATCGACGATACGATCGTGTTCCGAAGCCTAGGCCACGAGAATCTGCTCAAGATTGTCGACCTCGAAACCAAGAAAGTGAAAAAACGCATGGCGGAGAAGGGCTTCGCGCTCGAGCTCTCGCCGGAGGCAAAAAACTTCCTGCTGGAGAAGGCGAACACCGCCGAGTACGGAGGCCGTGCGCTTCGCCGGTCGGTAGAGCAGAACTTGGAAGAGCAGCTGGCCGAGCCACTTTTACGCGGCAGCTTTAACGGCTACAAAAAGGTGAAAGTCGTCGTGCGCACCGAAGCCGGTGAACCCTACCTCGACTTCGAACCGGGGAATTAATTTCGGGCGAATCAGAATGCAACGCCGGTGCCACCCGCATTTTTTAGAGCGTATCCGGAATGGAACTTGCTTGGTCATAGTGATAGGAGGCTAAGGCCGTGGAGCACGACACTCTTGCATCACCTCATGTTTCGAAAGAAATGCGAAGCACTTACCTGAATCGAAGACGAGAAGACGTCGCTCGCTGCCGTATAGCGCTCAAAGAGAAAGACTGGACGGTGCTCAGGCGGACAGGTCACAAGATAAAGGGCAATGCCGAAACTTTCGGATTTGCTTCTTTAGCCCCACTGGGAGCCAACCTAGAGACTTGCGCGGAAACCGAAGAGGAAAGTCGAGCCCGCGTACTCTTGGATCAGTTGGACCGAGTAGTCGAAGACGAAGACGCTGCCGCGCCAGAAACCATGTCGCGTCCCTGAGTCTCCCAAAGTTTTCCTAGAGAGTGTCTCCCTCTCCCATCATCTGGTCCGGTAACGCGCCACCCGGCGAACGCAAAGGCACGGCTGACCCGAGCTTCACCGTGACGTTCACCCAGAAACCCAGTTGGTACGGCATTTGCTCTACCTTTGGCAAAACAGAATCGCGTGGTGCGAGTCGTAAAAATTCAAAGGGAGAAAACATGTTACGTGCCTCAATTGCCTTCTTTGTATTGGCCTTGGTCGCCATGCTGTTCGGCGCTTCGGGAATTGCCGGCTTTTCTATTGAAGCGGGCAAAATGTTACTGACCGTGTTTCTCGTACTCGCCGTGGTGAGTTATCTCATCAGCCTGTTTACGGGCACGCGTCGCCAAATTCCGTAAACCAATCTCTTAATTTTTAAGGACAAGCCATCATGGACTTCATACTTCTGCCGGAGCCAAACTTAACCACGAGGCTTAAGGAAACCTATCACAGCTTAGCGACCCTCGCGAAAGCGCGCGCCCAAGGCATTTCCGCAAACTTGAAAGCGCTGAAGCCGCGCGTGACGTTCGGGGTTTTACTGCTGATCCTGTTCGGAACTTTGTCCGTTGCCGCCATGGCCGCCCTGACGCTTGCGGTCTCGACGTTCCTCGTGGACGTGGTGGGGATGTCTCCGCCGGCCGCGTGGGGCACCACGGCTTTGCTGTTCATGGCCTTGGCCGTTGGCTCACTACTGGTGTTCCGCCGTGTCTTGGATCCGAACGAGATCGCGGAAGAGATCGTTGCCGCAAAAGCAGCGGTGAAAGTCGCGGAATCCGACTTCAACAACCGGGTCGAAGCGCTGGAGCAGCACGTGACCAATACCGTGGCCGAGGTGCAAGAGAAAGCGATGCACGCCGCGGACGAAGTGAAGCTGGTCGTTCACGACATGAGCCCGTCGACGCAAGTTCGCCGGCACCCGTGGCCAGCGGTTGCCGCGGCAGTTTTGGTGGGCGGACTCTTCGCCATCAATAAACGCGCGGCTTAAGCCTAGTTCCGAAAATAAAAAAGGCCCTCGCGAAAGCGAGGGCCTTTTCTTTTGTACGCTGCAGCGAAACGGCATTTACGCGGTCGGCGGCGTAGTTTCGCGGCTCGGAACGATCGGCGGGTTTACGGGTTCCGTCTTCGACGGAATCTCGATGTTGTCGTCGCCCACTTTCAACTCGCGCTTACCCGCGCCGATTCCGATCTCGGGCTCGGGGCGAACGTCGGGCTTCTTCGTTTCTTCTTTTTCTTTTTTGATTTCTTCCATCGCGATCTCCTTATTTTTTGGTTGCCCTATTAACAGTGCACCAACTGGGCCACCCTCAGCCCGCTCTGCGCACCGACTCAAACTGAGTCAGTCCAGACTCGTTTAGCATCACCCGATTGAAGTCGGGCGCTTTCCCCGCCCGGAGATTCTCCAACGCGAACGACCAGTTTAGATGTTCGAACGCCTTGCGCAGATACCGTTCTCGCTGGTTACGGTAGTCGATGTAGTAGGCGTGCTCCCATAGATCCATGCAGAGCAGCGGAACCCAGTCCTGTTTCAACGGGCTATCGCCGTCGTGAAGATCGATCCACTCCAGCTCACGGTCTTTATCCGAGTGCATACCCAGCCACAACCAGCCCGAGCCGAAATGATCCCGGCCTAGCTCCACGAATTTATCGCGGCTACCTTCGACGGAATCGAAAGAGCCGCCAAGAGCACTTTCCATGGCCGGCAGCGAGCTTTTACCGTTCTTCGCCGACGTCAGAGAGTGCCACAAAAAAGTGTGGTTCCAGTGTTGGGAAACGTTTTCGAAGAGTTTTCCGTCGGCCTTTCGCACTAACTCTTCGACCCCGAGGTCGCTCATCGCGTCGCCCTGCTCGCGAAGCAGGTCGTTCGTCTTCTCTACATAGGCCTTGTGATGCTTCTCATAATGAAATTCGATCTGCTCCGCCGAGCAGAAATCCTTCACTTCTTCGGTCGCGAACGGAAGTGGGGGCAGAACGTAATGCTGTTTCATGAATACTCCTTTTTGACCTTATGGAACTGCAACGAGCATGCCGCTAAATACACGAAACCAAATGATAAATTGACGCAATTCGGCCCTGGTATAATGCGGCGCAATAAGCTAAAACTCGCACTTCCCCCCATGGCACAGCGAATGCAAATCCCGGCCCGCATGACACTCTTCTCGAGAATTTTGTTTCTCGCGGCCGCGCTATGCGTGAGTGCCATCGCGCTCGCCGACGAGCTCGAGGTGATCTGTCGCTTTCGCGTGCCCAATAGCCCAGGCATCGATCTCAACAAAAGCGAGCTGGCGCTAATCTGCTCGGACCCGGATCGTGAAGCCTGGTCCAACGTCACCGACAGCCAGGCGGTCTTTCATCTAAGGACGTTCCTTAAGCTGCGTGGCTACCACAAGCCCACCTTCGCCAAGGACGGCGATGTCATCGTAGTGACGTTGGGAGAACTCTCGACCGTCAAAAAGCTCGAAATCGAAGGGGCGCCCGCCAATTTTCATCCCGAGCAGCTGCGCCGAATAAAGGGCGAAACGCTCAACCCCAAGCTTCTCGACGGTATCGAAGAACGTTTCACCGCTCGCCTGAATCGTTTGGGATACGCCTGTCCCACGCAGAAGATTCAGGCCGACCCCAATACCGGCGAAGTCTTGGTCATGATGACCCCCGGCAAGCAGCAACGAATCATCAGCATCGCGGGCGAGCCCATTGCTGATTTCAATGTGCAAGCGCTACGCCGGTACGACGCTTTTCAGATTGGCGACATTTTTCACGGCGATTGGCTGCGCGTGACCGAGAACCGCGTAATCAGCGAAGGGGTGCTACAGAACACCCACTTTTCGGTGGACTGTAAGGAAGACACGGTCGCTCTGCTGCAAAAGAATACCGCCGGCCCCCCGCGAACCCTCACTTTCGGCGTGGGCGTGAACACCGAACGTGGCCCGTCCGCGCGAGCGTCGTGGAAGCATTTGCGCATTGGCGAAATGGGATCGAGCCTCGAAGTAGCGGCCACCGGCTCATTCCGTTTGCAGGAGCTAGCGCTCAGGCCGAAATGGTATTTTCTACCAACCCCTTCGCGATTTCACTTCAGCCCACTGCTTTCCATTAAGCATGAAGACGAACGTTTTTATGAGCGCTACAACGGGCAGCTCCAGCTGACTCCGGGCACCACTCTGGACACGGCAGACTTCGGGGTTACGTTTCTCTTTGGCCCCACGATACAAATGCTACGGGCGGTTCGCGGACCGGGCCCCCGCGACAGCAAGTTCATGTCGTTCAACGGTTCCGCGCGGCTAGAAAGCCACAACCACGAATTCTACCGGTCGAGCCCGCGCAGTGGCTTTGCCATGGATCTGAGTGCGCTGGTCACGCAGCAGGATGTTCTGTCGAACGTGAGCGCGCAGATGGTGCGGCTGTACGCGGACATTTTGATAAACCTCGGAAGCTTCGAGCCACCCTTCGCCGTGCTGGGCTTTCGCGGCTCGATTGCCACTACGTTCGTTGACGGTGCCTCGGCCCCGCGTCTGCCCCAGAACTTTCGCCACTTTCTCGGCGGATCCAACGACCTGCGGGGCTTCGCCCGTAACTCGCTGCCGGAGAAAGACGGTGGGTTGACCTCCATGTTCATGAGCTCGGAGCTCAGGTTTCCCGACATTCTGCCGTTTGGGCTGCAGCCATTTGGCTTCGGTGACATGGGAGCCATGGGGTTGCGGTCGGCCACGCTGGGCTCGGATATCTTCATATCGCCCGGCTTTGGCGTGCGCTGGGAATCGCCAATCGGTATTTTCCGATCCACACTGGCCCACGGCTTCGTGCTGCCCGGGCCTAATGACCCGCGGCGCGGCTGGCAGCTGTACATCAGCTACGGGGAGGAATTTTGAAGCCCGGCTTAAAGAAATGGTTGAAGCGTATTGGTCTTACCTTCGGCGGACTCATCTTGTCCCTCGTCCTGTTTCTGCTCGCGGTGAACCTCTGGCCTTCAATCCTCTTGAACGACACCACGCTTAAGCTGGCCGTGAAGTACCTGCACGGACGAGGTATCGAGATCACCTACAAGACGGCGAGCCTCACGGCGAAGTCGAAAACATTTTGGGTGAAAGAGATCCGGCTAACGGCCGAGGCGCCGTGCGTGGATATGCCCAAGCCCATTCCCCTAACGCGAATGAGTGGCTGCGCAGGACAGCTGAACGTTTACCTAGAGCCCGATGTACGTAGAGGCATTCCCAATAAGATGGGTTCGCTGCCGAATGAGGTTCGCTTATTTGCCGACAAGGTAGTCGCGCACGTCAATGCCGAGAGTTACTCCGGTAAGGCCGATCTCAAATTTCGCTTTCCGACGATCCTCGTAGTCAATGCCAGCGCCGACCTCGGCGGTGGTCAAAACCTTACCGTGCAGGCCGACAGCGAGGGCGAGGAAAAAGACGGAATGAACTTCTTCATCGATGCCGTCTACAACGCAAGACCGCGGAAGATGACGCTTCACGTGGAAGGCACGAAACGGCTTCGCGATCTCGAAGCCAAGATCTCTTACGAGGGGTTAAACCTCGTTGATAAGTTAGAAAGGGTGAAGACCGGGCTATGCGGACTAAAGTTCAGCATGGAACCGCCAACCGATCACCTTACTCTCGATTGCCCGGCCGAAGCGCGTTTCGCCTTTCCCCGAGCCGTGAAGAATCCCATCGCTAAGCTAGTTAAGCCCATCCAGCTGAAGCTGTTTGCGGATCTCAAGCGCGATCGTGCGGTTGGCGAAAAAGAAAACCCCGTGACGGGCCGGGTAGGCCTGAGTGTAGACGCCCTCTTGCCGCAGATTAGAGAGGGAAGTGCCGCCATCAACGTGGATGTCGGGGGTCTACTGAGCCAGTTTCCCAAGCTGAAATATGATGTGGTGGGCTCGCTCACCATCGAGAAGTTCGAGAAGATCGTTGGTATTTTGTCGAATACCGAATGGGAAATTCCCGCACCGCTCAACGTCCTAAAAGGCCCTCTAGCGCTCACGGTGGATGGGAAAGGTAAGGAAGAGACCGACGTTAGGGCCACGTTCGAACTCTCCACTAAGCTCGCCTCGCGCACGCAGAGAATTTTCAGCACGACCAAGGGTGAGTTCCGAATGCCCCCTCGCCTCACTGCCGATGTGAATCTTGACGACGTAAGTCTAGTGCTTCCGGACATCGAAGTTCGCACGCCGCCCGAGCTAATGCCCGACTCACGTTTTACGAACCTGCAGGCGACGCGCACGATCGCCAAGACCACCGGCGGTTTTCAATACGAGATTCGCATCCGTACCCCGGCGGCGAATCCCATTCGCCTGGCCCACCCCATTTCGAAAACCAAGGTGCCCATTCGGGTGAATATGCTGCTCGGGGCAGACCAACCGGCCACGGGCAAGATCAACGTAGACACGTTTACGCTGGAACTTTTCCGCCGCGAAGCGAAGGTGGAATATTTCGAGCTCATCGCGGCTACCCAGAAGACCGAGACCGAGGTTAAGGGCAAAGTTAACTTTTATTATACCGACTACACGATCAGTCTCTACATCGACGGCTTAGCCGATCGGCCACGCACTCGACTGGTCAGCGATCCTCCTTTGCCGGAGAAGCAGGTGGTAGCGGTGCTCTTGTTCGGCAAGCCAATGGAAGAGCTCGACTCCGACCAGATGAATTCCGTGGGCAACACGCGCTCCGCGCTCGTGGACGGAGCCCTTACGCTGGCGTCAATGTACGCGCTCGCTAGCACTCCGGTGGAAAGCGTGGGGTATGATCCCGCAACGAAAGTTTTCTCGGCGAAGCTGCGGCTTGCGGACGGGACTTCCTTCAACCTCAAATCGGACACCACTCAGGTGCGTCAGCTCGGCATTCGTAAACGCCTAGGGCCAAACTGGGGTATCAATAGTTACCTCGAGGATCCCTTCGAGGCGACCAAGCGATCCCTTACCACGCTTCTAGAGTGGAACTTCCTCTACTAACGGCCCCGTTGTTGGCCCGATGTCTGCATTAGTCAGCCTGCAACGGAGGACTAATGAACAACGAAAGCGTCGCTCAACCGAAAAAGGATAAGGCCAACTTTATTCCGGATGAGGCTCTGCGGGACAGCGAAGACCTGCGCAATCCCAACAACATCAACCGTGAGCTTAGCCCTACGCTCGTTTCGAAAAACTCCCCCGAGGGCGATCAGTACACTGAGGAACACGTTTCCCCAGACCAGCCGACCATCGGAGAAGCCAAGCACGAGGTCCCCGACACCCGGGTAAAGGGCGGTTAAGGCTGTATCAAATGCGTTACACACGCTGAATCTTTTGGGTCTCTAACAAATAAAACATCACGGAGGTAAGTGAAGTGAATATTGAAGCAAAAACTAAAGGTGCCATCGATAACGCAAGCTCTCAGGCGACGGACGTAGCGGATGAGGCGATTGACAAGGGTCGTAAGATTTTCGCCCGCACGGTCGACCAGGTCGTTCCCGCAATGAAGGAAACGCTTAGCGATGTCGAAGCTAGGGCGAATGATTTCCTCTCCGGGGCGACGGATCAGATCAAAAAGCATCCGATCCAGTCCTTGCTGATTGGTTTCGGCGTGGGTGCTCTTCTCGGCGTAGCTTTGCGCGGAATCCGCAGGGCGGCCTAACATGGGTGCCCCTGATTATTCAAAAGAGTACTTCCGCTGGTCGGAAGACGAGCTAGAAGACGGCTTGGTCGAAGCAACGGTAAAGCACCCGCTTCCGCTCGTCGGCATGGCCGTGCTGGCGGGCTTCGCCACCGCATTCTTCTACCGTACGCTCGGCAGAGCGGCCGTGACCTTCGCGCTCGCGGAAGCCCGCACGCGGGTCATGCACAAGCTAGCCGATCGTCTACCTCGTTAAGGGGCAAACGCTTTGCCGCTATTTCCCGGGACGCCGGATTACGAGGAGAAATCCATACCGTAATCCGGCGTTTCTACGTGGCTCCCCCAGTCTGGTATTATTTTCCTCTCACTTTCTAACTAGTTCGGGGGAAAGCCAGCATGTGGAAAAAGATCGGCATTGCAGTCGTACTGCTCGGGGTCGTCATCGTGGGAGTGCTAAGGGTTACCGCTAAAACCGAATCGGTCGTTACGGTAGAGCGGACCTTCAATGCCCCGGTAGCCAAAGTTTGGGAAGTCTGGAATGACCCAGAACAGATGAAGAAATGGTGGAGCCCCAAAGACTACACCGCGCCGGTCATCAAGAACGACCTGCGTGTGGGCGGTACCTTCCTGCTGTCGATGAGGTCGCCCAAGGGTGACATGTTCTACAACGTGGGCACCTACAAGGACATCGTACCGAACCAACGTATTATCTCGTCGATGTCGTTTTCCGATGAGAATGGCAACGTCGTTAAGGGCAAAGATATTAAGGTGCCCGGTGAATGGCCGGATGAGATCGTCGTTAAGGTCGAGTTCCGCGAAACGGAAGGAAAAACCCGCGTCGTCGTCACCGAGGTGGGGATTCCACTGCTAATGAAGCTATTCGCGCAGATGGGTTGGCAGCAGCAGTTCGATAAGTTTGAAAAGCTACTTTAGCTTTTCCGGTCGAAGCGGCGCGGCGCCCCTCTTTCGACGACGGCAGCGGTAAACTGAGCGCCGTCCAGGCCTACGGCTTAGGCCGCCATAGGCGAACTATTTAGCGACAGGGTGTCATAGTTTGGTGCCAGGTAGAGTTCCGACGGGCGATCGTCATGCACGTAACGGTCGGTCCAAACCCAGGCAATTAACTTCCGGGAACGAGATAAAATATCGATACGGGTGCGATTGCCATCCCTGATCTTACGCACCAGCCTCACCGAATCATCGACGAGCAACGACAAGTTGGCCACATTCTTCAGTAACGTGCCCACGCCGAATGGGGAATCAAAGAAAGAGTGCTCTTCTACGAAGCGTTCATAGTCATGTATAGCGCCAATCACTTCACCACGGGCCAGAACGAAGACGGGTTCGGACCGTCCGCGAACGGCCGCACTCACTTCGCGCAGCGGCGTAGAAAACGGAAAACAAAAGATTTTGTGACTTTTCTCGATGCTCATCTTCTTCATGAGCCGAGGAATTGCAAAAGCCTTGCCGAACTTATTCGATAGCGCGCACCGTCGAAGAATCACCACGAAACTCGTAGATGTTGCGGTACTGGCTCGACTTGAACCAGGAGGTTACCTTCATCGCGAACTCCATGACCACGCATGCAATGGGGTCACCTTTTGAGCTCAAGTTGGAAACGGAAATCTTATCTACCGTCACGTCCAGCCCGTAAGCCCACGATACGTCCACCTTGTGAGGAAGAATCGTGACCGCGTCGAGGAAACGTCCCTTCCCGTCGTGCGAGCCGTTGTATTTATGGGCCAGGGTGTAGGTAATTTCAAACGCCGTACCGTAGTACCAAGAGGTGGCGCGCCGCACGTACGACCTAAACTGAATCGGCGAAAAATTTTCCAGCTCGCCCGCACTTTTTATTCCGGCGGGTAGCGCGTTAGCGTAAGCGTGTTTCGCCTGTAGCACTGGCTTGCCCGCTTCGACGATCTTCCAGAAGCTCAACCCAATGTTGATGATGTCGGTAATGGGGTCTAGCGCGTGGATCAGCGTATCCACTGGCCGGCGTTCCATCGCCCTTTCAATCTGGCGAATCACCTCGGGGGGAGTCGCGATCTCCTCCGTCTCGAAGGTCAGCTCCAGCTCATCGGCGAAGGCAGAAAAGGACAACAGTAGGGCCACGATTAGGACGGATTTGGTCTGCATGGGGGAAAGCATTCTCGGAAACGAGTGGCTCGCCAAGACTCGCCGCGATGAGGTAGGGTGCCGCCATGCCAGAGCTACCAGAGATCGAAACCGCCCGGGCCCGCCTCCACAAAACCCTAAAGGGCCGAAAGATCATAAAGGTGTCCGCCGATCGCGAAGATTTCATCTGCTATGACCAGGCCGAGCCGAGGAAAGTCGAGAAGGCGCTCAAGGGGGCCAAGGTCACCGGCACGGGCCGCAAGGGAAAGTACTTCTGGCTCGAGCTCGATCGAAAACCATGGGTGGTGTTTCACTTCGGAATGACGGGCAACCTCGAGATCCGCCGCTTCACGAAGAAGGGCAAGCTCGACCCGGAGTTTGGCTGGGGCGGACTCGCGCTGTGGAACACGAAAAAGAAGACCGACAAAGAGCTCAGCGAGCCGCCGCGGTTTTGCCGTTTATTCTTCACCCTGGACGACGGCACGGAGGTCGCCATCACCGATCCGCGCCGCTTTGGCCGCATCCGGCTAAGTGATGACCCGGCAACCAGTGCGCCGGTGAAACGGCTGGGTTACGATCCGCTGGTAGACTTCCCGGCTACCGCCGTTTTGTTCGAGAAGTTACAGCGGCGTAAAGCGCCCATCAAAGCGGTGCTGCTCGACCAAAAGATTTTTGCGGGCGTAGGCAACTGGATTGCCGACGAGGTGCTTTACCAGGCGGGACTCTCGCCGCACCGGATTGCGGCGCAGATGACGCTCGACGAGGTGAAGAACCTGCGCCACAAGCTGCTGCGGGTGATTCTCACCGCGGTGAAACTCGAAGCCGATTACGATCGTTACCCCAAGAGCTGGCTGTTCCACTACCGCTGGGGAAAAGAGAAAGATGCGATGGACTACCGGGGACGCCCGATTCTTCACGAAGAGATCGGCGGCCGCACCACGGCGTGGGTGCCCAACGTTCAAAACTGGCGGGTCTAAGCGAACGGTGAGACCCTGAGCGCATGAAAATTGCGCTTGGCCTCCTGCTTTTGTCCATCAACGTTTTTGCCGCGCACGGCGATTACGCCGAGGCGATGCGCATTCGCGCTTTGCTCGAGCCCAACGGGCCACGCACCGCCGAGGTGGCCGAAAAGCTGGTGCTGCCGGTGAGCCGGGGCTTCGATCAAAAGGCGACGCAACTTTGCTGGACCTACGCCGCACTCAGCATGCTGGAGACGAACTACCTCGTAAAAAACCCCGGCTCGAAGCTCGAGCTATCCCGCCGCGCGATGCAGTTTACGACGATGAAGGATCGCTACACGCGCCAAATTCACGGCACCGAGAACTTTATCTCCGAGCGCGGCGTTACCCTGGACGCGATGACGTTGATCCGCGAAGCCGGGCTAGTGGCCTTTGCGGACTTCAAGGATATTGCGGACCCGTACGGTAATCTCAACATCGGCGCGCAGCTCCACGGCGCCGTCACGCTGGCCGAAAAGTACGGCGCCCTCGCCAAGGCACTCGAAGCGGGTTACCAAAGCCCCCCCCTTGAAAACCCATCTCGACGGTAAGCCGGTGACCCGCGGCGAGCTGAACCGCGCAGTGGTGGGAAATCAAATTTGGCAGTCGTTTGCGGCGGCAAAGGCGGGCGGCGCTGAAAAGTTCGACCGGCACCCCGATCCCGATGCGCGGCTAGGAACGAACTCGTGGTACATGCCGCGCGAAAAATTCGCGGCAAGAATCAAAGCGTCGCTCGAGGCCGGGCACGCTTCCGAAGTTACCATCGGCGGCCACACCGTTCTGCTCTACGGAGCGGACTACGATGCCGACGGGGCTCCGGTTCGCTATTACATCAAAGATAGCTACCCGAACTACTTCTACGAATCCGATGCCGCGAAGCTGCACTCGTCGCTGATGGAAATTACGACCGCGCTTTGACCCGTCAAGCCGACTCAGGCCGGGGCCACGGCGTGAACGCGTAGAAGCCAGTCGATGAGTGAGGCCGCAGGATCGCGCCGGGACGTGCGCTTGCGCGTCTTGAGCACCCCGCGTTTGTCCCAGCTCGTTTCCAAAACCGTCGTGCTTTCTGCCATGGCATTGGCCTCAACGGAAATCTTCTTGCCGCGCGCCAAACTGCCGAGCAGCGATAGGAGCGTCGCGGAAGGTGGTAGCACGAGGGACTGCCCGTTGGTCGCCACGAGCAGACCATCGCCGGAGACTTTCCACAAGATGAGGCTCGACTCTTTTTTGATCACGGAGCCGGCGGGGCCAGCCTTTTCCGAAATGGGCCCGCCGAGTTCGAAACCAAAGCCGGTTACCCAACGTAGCTGCCGGTCGGCATCGTCGGCGAGCGTGACCTTAGTGAGGTCCTGCGACTTGAGGTTGCTGCCGGCCATTAGCTTTTTCTTGAAACCGGCCTGACGCTTCGCGGGCGGCAGCGTGATCTCCGGCCGGACCAGCCCAAGACTCACCATCCCCGAGAAGGCTCCGCCGGGCAGAGGCTCGGCGACGTGCCAGCGATCCGAAGGCCAGTAAAAAACATCGCCCGCGTTGGCCTCGAGCACCATCGCGTCCTTGCGGAACTTGCGATAATCCAGATCGAGCCGCATGTGAAAGTAACGATCGCCCGGGCTCAGCCCGAGCCGTTCTTGAAAATACTCGATCGGCCAGGTCAGCATTCGCTTCTTACCGCTCACGACGAAGGCGAAAATTTCTTGGGTATCTTTGTGCACGCCGGTGAAGTGACTCAGGTAGTTTCCGTAAAACAGATCCAAAAACGCCCGCGGAACCGGAAAGTCGATAGTGTGCCTGGCGTCCTGAATGAACGCGGCGATGGGGTCCCAGATGCCCGAATCCACCGTATGAAAATCGGTAACCATCAAGCCGAAGCGTTTTTTGTCGAAGACCCGCCCGATGTTCTTTTCGAACTCGGCCATCGATCCACTGTCGTGTTTGAAAAGCCGTTTCAACGGGCCCCGGGGCGCAACTTCCTTGTCCCCCACGGACACCAGGCACTTGGCCCGCTCCGCCCCATCCCGCAAACCCGCCTCGAACGCCCGCACCGTCCGGTGAAGCGCGTCTTCGGAAAAGGGAAATTCCGTAAAGGGCTGCCTTAGCACGGTGGGCGTGCTCGACACCCAATGATCCGCGCGGAACTTTTCCCAGAATTTGGGGTCTCGGTAACGAAGTAGCATACGCCGTTTTACACGACGGACTACTCCAATACCACCCGTTCGAACTTGACCCGGGTGTTGAACATTTCCTGATCCGACTTGATGCCGAAACCGATGGCCCTCTCTGGATCCGGATTGTTGGGATTGAAGTGCGAGTTGTCGAAATGACCAACCGCGAGCAACGCGTCTCCCGCTTTTAGCTCAATCGGCTTCTCGAATTCGTAGGTCCGCTGCCAGTTGAAGTCGTAGTTAGCGATCTTCAAAACGACTTCGCGTTTTTCCTGCGGGGTATTCGGCTGGGTCACCTTGTAAAGGAGGTAATCCTTCCCGCGGAAATGCATGTGGGGAGCCAACGCGTAAATTTTTACGTCGGTCTCGAACGCGTACCAGTTCGTCATTTCGTAATGCGAATCGTGCGCGGAGAGCTTGATGTCCTTACGATTGAAAACCTTCGTCTCGATGATGTGCTTGGGCTTTTCCTTAGCCCAGATGATTCCCATCGCCGACACGTCGGCTTCCTGTTTCGTTCCGGTCGGCGTGTAATGCATTTCGAAGATGATGTCGGTTCCCTTCGGAAGCACGAGACCAAATCCCTCGCCGTAAGTGCGGGCGTTGAATGGGTCGCCAGGAACGTAGTCGCCAATCTTTCTAACTTTGTCGCCGGTTAGGCCGTACAGCTTCAGCATGGCCTGGCTGCCACTCACCGCCCCCGCGGAGGCGGGGCCCAAGATTACGCCCGCGTGGTGAACCACGGCTTTGTTACCGGGCCGGGTTTCCACGGCCTGAATGTATCGGTCTTCGGGGAAATTCGCTTTGATGCTGTAGTACTGGTACTCGTCCAAACGCTTAGCGGGAACCACGTAAGGTTCCGGCATCTGGAACACGAAGTCGGGTTTACCAATATTCCAATCGCCCGCCTTAGGCCATGTAATCGGCGCGGGGGCATCCTTGGGATCGCCAGCTTTGGTGCCATACTTTTGCCACGCCAACAGCGTAGCAATCTGCGTGTCGGATAGGCTCGCGTCGTACACGAAACCGCCCTGCTTCTTCTTGTCGCCCACTTTAGCGTGCCAAGGCGGCATGATGCGGTTTTCGACCCGCTCATTGATGGTGTCGATCATCGAAGCCACCGTGTCGTACGAGTCGAACTCCATGAACAGCTCGGCCCCGGTTTCACCCTCGCGGTGACAGCGTTGGCACTTGTCCTGGATGATCGGCAGAACGTCTTTGTAGTACGTGACGTTCTCGTAGGCGCTCAGGTCACGACGGGCCTCTTTTGCAATCGTGCAACCGGAAGCGGCCGTTTCGGTCAGCTCGGGAGTTTTTCCCGCAAGGAAACTTTCGATCGCCTGGCGCAGGTAAGGCTTCTTACCGTCGGCCGTGCCGCCGCCAAACCACATGTCGTTTACCTGACCGCGGTACACGATCTGGTCCACTTTTCCATCCCGCGTATCGAGCATCACTACCTGGGGCGTAGTGGTGAGCTTCAGCACTTCGTGCCACGGGTTCTTGGAGTCGTCTTTGTAAACGGGGAACACCAGATTGGTATCGATCGCAAACTCGGCGATGGTCGCGACGTTCTCCAAGCCGTTGGGCATGAGGGCCACGAACTGGATGCCCGATTTTTGAAACTCTTTTTGTAACTCGTTCAGCACCGGAACCAGCCGCTTGGACAGCGGACACACCGACGAGGCGGAGAAGATCACCAGCGCATTGGTCTTGCTGGTCTTGAAGGGGGAGAGGAGCTGTTTGGGGGTACGGCTGTCGCCCCAGCGGCCCGTCAGGCTGGGGTCGCCGGCATTAGCCACACGCGCCGTCAGCAAAAAGCCACAAACGAGAAACGCAACAAAGTGATTCACCTTCATCTTCGGCCTCCAAATAGAAATCGCAGATTGACAAGATGCGTCAAAATGGACCAAAAAGCAATCTCATTCCCGGCAGACGCGGGGCCAAAAATTGAAAAAGCCACAGGTGCAAAAAATGCAAAAGCCACACGCCTTTCTTTTCGTAGCGCTAACCCTCTTCACGCTGTCGGCGAACGGTAACGTTTGCTCGGTCCTGAATAATGCCGAGGCGTTCTTTACCAATGCGGACGCGAACTGGTTTCATCAGACCCAGGCGCAGCTTCGGCACGAAGCCCAGCGGGTGAACGAAGGTTTGGTTCGGTCGGGCCAAGAGAACGAAGCATTCTGGAAGGAACTGTTTCGCTGGCCGCTGCTCGAAAAGAACATTCAAGTAGGGGCCAAAGTCGAGCTGGCGGATCTGGAGCTAGTGCGCCGGTGGATGTACTCGAACCGCAAAGGGATCGAGAGTGAATTTTTCGCCCCGCTGCGTACCGCGATGGATGCGTACCTGGACGCCGCTTACACTTTTTCTCACGCTGACCTACGGGCCGCGTTCAATGAGCAAGTCGCATTGGCGCGAAAGCAATGCGTTGAGCTAGCGAAGGCGCCGACTTACGAAAACGGCGTCGCCTTCGGCCGCACGTTGGGTTGGTTCGAGCGCACGCGTCAGCTGACCACTCAGGTAGCGCAGCTACGGGCCGCCTTCTCGCACGCCAACGCCTCGGTAACGATCTCCGAAGCCTTCATTCAACGGGTGATGAACGGACAGATTCCGGCCGTCTCCCAAAGCACGCCGGTCAATCAAAGCGTAACGCTCCCGACCGGCCTCTTCGGCGGAAACCGCACGACTCAAGTCAGCGGCAGCGCGCAGACCACCGGATCGGTTCGTTTGGGCCTCGTCCCCAACCCCGCGGTAGCCGAGCTGCAGCTCATTTTCAATGGTCACTTGAGCTCGCTCACCAGCGGTGGTCAGAGCGGCGTTACCACGACCTCTCACACGTCGGGTCCCCTCTACGCGCAAAAGTCTCTGTACTTCACGGCCACCGGTTTGCAGCGTGGACCCACTTACACCCAAGCCAACGTGGTTCCCCAGATCGTGGGCATCTCGGCGTCTAGCAACATCGCGGGCCGCATCGCCCAACGCCGAGCCAATCGCCCAAGCGTGCAGGCCGCCATGCAACAGCAGGCGCAGACGCAAGCTGCCACGCAGCTGCAAAACCAGTTTACGAACCAGGTGGAAACTCAGTTCGCAAAGTCGCAGGAAAACGCGAAGCAGCTGCAAGCCAAGATGGATGGCTTCGGCGACGTTATGGCGCCCGTGAAACGCGAAGGCGCGTCTCCGCGCTTTCACTCTTCGGCCAGCACCGCCGAATCGATTCAGGTGCGGTTCACGTCTCAAAAGTCCACTCAGTTCGGGGCGGTCACCCGTTGCCCGCAGCTGGGACTTCAGGCCGACCTGGTTCAGTGCGTGCACGAATCTTTCATCAACAACTTTATCGAAACCGTGGCAACCGGCAAAGACTACGCCGACGAGTACTTCCGCGAAGCCGCCAAGGCGATGCAGCCCGAACTTCCGCTGGCGTTGGTGATTCATAGCCGGGCGCCGCGCTGGACAGTAACCACACGTAAGCATCTGCCACTAATGGTGCGTCTCAATAGCGTCGACGACATTCAGGTGCGTCTGGGCGTACAGCGCCTGAAAGTTGGCGACGATACGTGGCAGGGCGATATCGAAGTTGCCGCGGATTACCGTTGGGCCAAGACCGAAATTCAAGAATACCGTCTGGAACGCAAAGGCGAAGTCGTCATCTCCGGAAAGATGGACCCGAAATTTCTGACCTTCTTCCAAACGAAAATGGACGCCTTCTTTGCCGAAGTGATCGACGGCGGCGGCGTCAGCGTTCCGGATGGCGGCCTACTCGGCACGCTCAAGGGGATCCAATCCAAAGGGATGAAAATTCAGGACGGTTGGATCGTGGTCGGCCTGGACGTACCGGACTCCACCATTCAGGAGCTGCGCGCCTTCCAAAAAGGCGGGAGCAAGTAGCCCCTTCCCACTCCTTCGAAAGCCTGGCTCCCGTGGTTTCGTCCACCACGTTTTACATTCCAAATCACTCCCCCGTGGGGCGAAGGAGCAAAGGGGTATGCCACTCCTGCTATAATTCCCACCACGAGAGAAGAGACCATGAAAAAAATTGCTTGGGGTTTGGTCGTGGGTTGGGCGTCGTTTGCCGGGGGCGCCGTCGAGGAAGATTCTTCCGCATGGCACCGGGCTAAGGCGAAGGTGCTGACCCACCGGGTCGACCGCGTCACCGCCTATTCGGATAGCGCGCGGGTCACGCGTCTCGCCACTGTGCGGGTCGACAAAGGCAAAGAATGGCTGGTTATCGCGGGACTGCCGCAGACGGTGAGTCCCAACTCTCTTCAGGTGCGCCTAAAAGACGTTACCGGCGGACGTATCTCGCAGGTCCTCATGGAGGAAGCTTACGAGAAGGTCGCCCTGAAGCCCCAGCTCGAAGCGAAGCTCACCCAGCTGCGTTCCCACTTCGGAACTTTGCTCGACCTCACCCAGCAGGAACGGTTGCTTCGGGATCGTCAGAATTTTCTTCGCCAGCTCTCCCTGGATGCCCCGTTCACGAAGAGCACTCCGCCCAATGCTTTCCGTCCGTTTCAGGCCGGGGCCGCTACACTGGGCGCCGCTCTGGACAGCACCCAGGCCGCGCGGCTGGAGGCGACGACCGATGAGATTCGACTGCGAGCCCGGCAGCGCGAGGCGCAGGAGAAGATAGATCTGCTTCAACGCGAGATCGAAGGGGTTACCTCCACCGGCGACCAGAAATGGGTTCGCCACCTTTACCTGCTCGTCGAAGCTCCGTCGCCGCAGTCGGGAACGGTGGAGGTGACGTACCACTTGCCGGGAGCCCTATGGCGACCGCTCTACGACATCCGGGCCGATCTCGACCGCAAGTCCTCCGCCGGCAGCATCCAGCTAGTGGCGGCGGGAATGGTGGAGCAGCACACGGGAGAAGACTGGGAAAAGGTTCGCCTCACTTTGTCCACTAAGGATCCCGTGGCGCTGTACCTCCCCAAGCTTACCCGCTGGACGCTCGGCGAGGTTCGTGAGGTGCAGCGGGCCAAGGAAAGCAAGACCGAAGTCCTCGGCGAGCGCAGCGCAATAAGGTTGCAAAAACAGGCCGGAAGGAATGAGACGCCGCGGGCGGCTCCGCGCGACAGGGGCCTAATTCTGGACCGTGTCGACGCTGAGGCCTTATCGCGTGTCGACACCGACTCGGCCGAGGAAGAAAGCAACGGGGCCTCGACCGGCGTCGCCGAGCCGGCACCCAGCCAGTCACGCTACAATTTGGCGAAGGGCCGGATCGGGAAGGACGAGGCCAACAAAAAAGAGGCCGAATCAGCCGCCAGCGGAAACCTGTTTCCCCTCGCGCGAATCGAAAACCTGTTTCCCGCCCTCGGAAATCTGGATCGATCGGTGGCATCGCTGGACAGTAGTCGCCATGAAGCGCGCCCGGTGGAGATGACGGGGGTTCAGGTGGTGCCGACCGCTTCAGTTTCTGACCAGTCGCTGCCCGTCGCCCTCGCCAAAGGACGACTGATTGAGCTGAGCTCACCTTTTCTGGTCGACGTGAAGAACGATGCACCAGCGTACAAGATTCCCCTCGTGTCCCAGGCACTGAAGGCGGAGCTTTCCTACTTCGCCGTGCCGAAGGCCGAGGCCGCGGTTTACCTGAGGGCCACCACGACCAACAGCACGGACTATCCCATTTTGGGCGGCAACGCCCAGGTCTTCATGGACGGCGATCTCGTGAGCCGCACCCAGCTCGCCACGATCGACGAGGGTGGTCACTTCACCGTCGATCTCGGATCCGATCGCAACGTCGAGGTTAAGCGCTTCGTGGAAAAGCGCTCACGTACCGAGGGGCTGATCAATAAGGCTCACATCACCGAAGTCGACGTGAAGATCGAGATCGCGAACCGGCACGGGTTCCCCATCGATCTCGACCTGCGCGATCAGCATCCGCTTTCGCCGAACGAGCGTATCGGGATCAAGCTCGCAAAGATCTCGCCCGAGATAAAACCCGAGGAGGACGGTACGCTGAAGTGGAAGGCAAAAGTACCCGGCGGGGCAAAGCGCCAGTTTACCTTTACCTACTGGGTCACCCATCCGGAAAACTTTTTGATCT
>JBGSST010000366.1:0-24484 GCA_041736915.1 Bdellovibrionota bacterium | reverse complement strand
CGTCCATGAGGTTGGTCTTCGTGTGTAGGCGTCCGGCCGTATCAAACAAAACGATATCCACGTTGCGGGCCTTGGCGGCGGCCAGCGAGTCGAACGAAACGGCCCCGGGGTCTCCCCCTTCACGGCCAGTTACGAAATCGCAACCCACCCGGTCAGCCCAGGTCTTCAGCTGCGAAATGGCCGCTGCGCGAAACGTATCGCCCGCCCCAACTAAAACTTTCTTTCCCCCGGAAGTGAACCATTGGGCCAACTTACCGATGGTGGTGGTCTTTCCTACTCCGTTCACGCCAACGATGCTGATGACCAGCGGTCGCGTTCCGTCCGGCAGAGTCGGCAACCCGTGGCTCATTCCGTCGAAAAGCGCTTCGCCTTCTTGCGTGAACAGCGTTTTCAGCTCCTGCGTTCCATCCTGCTTCAGCCGTGCCTTTACCCTGTCCGTTAGCGCCATCGTCGTGGTTACGCCGACATCCGCTTCCAACAAGGCCTCTTGAATCTGTTCCCACTCCGCATCCGTTACGGTGTGGCCGGGTCCCAGGGCAAAGAACTTGCCCATGCGATCCCAAAAACTTTTTCGCGTACGCCCTAAACCCAGCTCCAGCCCCGCGCCAACTCCTGGCCTCGTCAACGGTTTAGGTGCCGGTACCGACTCAAACTCTTTTTCTTCCGTGTACTCTTCCGCCTGCGGAGCCCGCGGCGTCTGGTACATTTCTAGTCGTTCGCGTTTCTCCTTTACGGGAGGAACCAGCTCAATCCGCTCTTCCGCTTTTCCTAGCTCCGCCGGCTTTACTTCGGCCGGCTCGGCTTCGACTCCCGAACCCAATTCAGGTGCCGGGGCGATCGTTTCTTCCGGAACTTCTTTTTTGAACGCGGTAGTTTCTGGCTTTTTGACGTCGGCCGGGGCTTCCGGCTGGCGGCGATACAGCACCCAAGCGGTGGTAACGGCGCCCAAGACTCCCAATGAAGAGAGAATCTCGACGGCATACGGGCCAAAAAAGTCCAAAAATTCCATTACAACCTACGGAAACGGGTAAAAGTTATACCTCTACTTCCCCGTTTTCCTGCTTCAAGTCAATTTCGTCTGGCGTAGCAACAGGCTCGGGCGCCGACTCCGGTACCGGCTCTGGCGTGGGCTTCGGAGCGTAAGTGTCCAAATAGCGGCTGATCGTTCGGGGGTGAATTCCCAGAATCTGCGCGGCCAAGCGCTTGTCGCCTTTGGTGTTGCGCAGCATCTCGCCCATTACCAGCCGCTCAATCTCCCTCAACGGCACTCCCAAAGGTACGGTGAGCGAGTTGGCCCTACGCACGGGAGTACCCGCGGTTTCAGGCGGAAGCTCGTCCACTCCGAGCACGCCGCCGCGGTTGAGGACCACGCATCGTTCCATTAAATTTTCTAGCTCGCGGATGTTGCCGGGCCAGCGGTAGTTCACCAGGCATTCCATCGCCTCGGGCGTCACGTAGGGGATGGGCCGGTTATTCTTCTTGGCGCTTTTCGCCAAAAACATTTTTACCAGCACGGGAATGTCCTCATGCCGATCGCGCAGGGCCGGCACGTTGAACTGCACTACGTTCAAACGGTAGTAGAGGTCTTCGCGAAACTTACCCGCTGCAATCTCGGCTTTAAGGTTGGCGTTCGTGGCCGCGATCACGCGGGTGCTCACGTGAATGGTTTCCGTTCCGCCCAGCCGCTCGAAGTCCCCCTCCTGGAGAAAACGCAGCAGCTTGGTTTGAAACGCCAGTGGTGCAATTCCGACTTCATCCAGAAAAAGCGTACCGCCATTGGCCCCTTCGACCCGCCCCTTCTTACGCTTATGGGCGCCGGTGAAAGCTCCGGCTTCGAAACCGAAGAGCTCCGCTTCGAGCAAGTTTTCCGGAATGGCCGTGCAGTTGATCTTCACGATCACGCCGGTGCGCCGTTCACTATTGCGGTGAATGTAATCGGCCAGCACTCCCTTGCCGGTTCCGCTCTCGCCCTCAATCAGCACGGTCGCATGGCTCTGCGCCGCCTTATCCGCCATGGACAGCATCTCGCGAAACAGGGGGGAACGGCCCACCATCGCATTCTCGCTTTCGCGGTCGCGCGCCATCATCTCTTCGCGAAGCGAAGTGTTCTCGTCGACGAGGCGTTTCCTTTCGAGCGCCTTATGTACGGTCGTCAGCACGGACATGCGTTGCAACGGCTTGGTGATGAAGTCCGCGGCGCCTTTTTTCATCGCCTCCACGGCGACCTCAACGGTGCCGTAGGCGGTAACGAGGATGACTTCGAGTGTGCTGTCGAGGTGCTTAATCGCCTGCAGCAGATCCAGTCCCGAAACCGTCCCCATGCGCAGATCCGTAATCACTAGGTCGACCGGATTGTTGGGAAGCGAAGCCAGCAGCTGACGTGGATCGGTGAAGGCAAACACCTCCGCACCGTCTTGTTTGAAGATGCGCTCGAGCGACGTCAAGTTAGGGACTTCGTCGTCGACAATGGCGATGCGGTATTTCACAGGTAACTTACCTCTAGGTCAGACGGGAAATTGAAACGTAAAGGTGGTGCCTTTACCCAGCGAGCTGCTGCATTCGACGGTGCCTTGAGCCTCTTCGACGATCTCTTTGGTGATCGCCAGGCCGATACCGGTACCGTTCGGCTTCGTAGAAAAGAAAGGGGAGAAGGTGCGGTGCTTTACCGAGTCATTCATGCCGTAGCCGGAATCGGCGATAACGATACGATAAACGTTGTCGCGCACTTCGGTGGCCACGCGAAGCCGCCCTCCGCGGGGCATCGCCTCGCGCGCGTTCTTTAGAACGTTGAGAATGGCCTGGCGCATACGACCACGATCGGTGCGAACGTAAACGCCCTGCCCGGCTAGCTCGAGCTCCACCTGAATGTTGCGCACCCGATCTTCTTCCTGGGAAAAATCGATGATCTCGGCGAGCAAGTCATTCACTTCCGTCTTCTGCTCGTTCGTGATGGGCCCCCGCGAACGCGATAGGTAGCTTTCGGTAATTTGGTTCAGACGCGAGATCTCGCGGGCGATGCTGATTAGCGTGTCGCGGATCTCTTCGTTATCGGTACCCAGCTCCTCTTGTAACCAGTCGATATTCAGGCTGATGGAGTTGAGGGGATTGCGGATCTCGTGCACAACTTCGGCAGAAAGCTGGCCGATGGCGGCCAGTCGTTCGGACTGCAGGATCTCCTTCTGTTGAAGCGAAATTTTTTTGTCCCGCTCCTCCAGGGCGCCGAGCATGCGGTTGTACTCTCGGGCCAACGTGCTTACTTCGTCTTTGTCGTTGGTGCGCACTTTGAGACGGCGATTAAAGTCGCCATCGGCAATTTTACGGACACTTTCGATTAGCGAAGGTAATGGCATCAGGTTGCGGTTAGAGATGAGCACGGACACGAGGCCAAAGCCGATCACGAAAAACGATAACATCACGCCGGCGATGAGATTCTCACGGCCTTCCTTCTGCACGGTCTGGGTCACCCGCTGTGACTCGTCTTCGAGACGCTGCGAGAGCTGCTGCAGATACGCGCGAAGCTCTTTATAGTGATTTTCAAATTCTGTCTGATCCGAATTTGAAGCAATACGATCGAAGAGCGTACGAATTTTAATCAGATTGTCCTGCAGCTCGGGAATCAAGGTACTGACTTCGGAGTGCTCTTGTTTTTGAAAGAGCTCTTCGAGCGCAGTGAGTTTTTTCCTGATGAGGTAGGGGTAAAGATCCCGGACCATGCGCGAGAAGGTGCTGCTCTCTGGCTTCATCTCTACCCGGAAATAGTAACGCCGGATGTCTTCCGCAAGACCTTGCGCATGGGTTTGTAGCTGCGCCAAGTGGCGGCTAGCCGGGAGAAACAGATCGTTGATGAGTCCGAGCCGCGTGTTCGCCTCTTTCGACTTCGTGTAGCTGTACAAGCTCACGACCGTGAAAAGGCAGAGCACGGCAAAAAAAGACGCAACGATTCTTGCCCGAATGGTCATATAGGTTTCGTAGGAATTTTAAGGAAGTTAGGCCAGAAATCGGGAAGGTACCCGGCGGCCCTCTACCTCTATAGTTTACTTGGGATTGGGGCCCGGCTCAATGACCGCGGGGCCTTACTTGGCGCAGAGAGTTTGAAATTCCGCGTTAAGAGTTTTGAGGTCTACCTGGCCGGTCCATGATTTCAAGAGCTTACCTTTTTTAAACACTGCAGAATAAGGCAACGTCCCCGAGAAATTTTTATCGATGGCGTTGAGGTATTCCTCATCCTTCACGTCTGGTTTCAAGTAAGTCGGAAATCCCGGACGCAGCTGCTGCATCCACCGTTTCGAAAAACTATCCTGAACGCTGATGGAGCTGACGTCGATGATGACGGGCTTAACGTCTTTGATGCCCTTCAGCACTTTAATGAGGTCGGGCATTTCGTCCATGCAGATGGTGCACCACGTAGCCCACACGTGGAAGAAGGCGCATTTGTCCTGCTTTAGCTTGTCGATCTCTTTGGGAAGCAAGTAACCACCGGCCGGATCTTTGGGAGCCGCCAGTGACTTCTTTGGCTTCTTGGCTGCGACGGCCGGTCCCGCAATGAGACAGGCCGCCGCGAAAGCTATGAAGAGGTTCGCCCGCATCACTTGCGCTTGATACTGCAACCGAACGCTTTGGTCTCGGCCACCGCAACCTTCTTGCCGCCTAGATGCTCGTCCAGCGCGACCCATAGGTCTTTGCGGGTGATCTTTTTGCCTTGCGTGTCATCGTCGATACGGCCGTGATAGAAAATTTTGCCGTCAGCCCCAATGAGGTAAGCCTCCGGAGTCTTCTCCGCCTTATAAGCATCCGCGATGGCGTGTTTTTCATCTTTCAGCACCGGAAAGCTGAACTTGTGCTCACCCGCGTGCTTTTTCACTTCGTCCATAGGCTCGGTGTCGTTCGAGTTGATGGCGAAAAAGGCGACTTTCTTACCCAGTTTTTTCAGGTCAGCGGCCAAAGCGTTGTAACGCTCGTTGTAAGCGTTGGAGTAAGGGCACTTGGTAGCCACGAACAGCACGACTGCGGCTTGGTTCGTTTTCAGCGCCTCTTTGAGATCGTAAGACGCGCCGTCGGTGCCCGTCAGCTTGAACCCCGGGGCGACGTTACCCGGAGCCAAAGAAAAAGCCGAAGTGGCGAAAAACAGTAGTGAAAAGATTACATGGCGCATGGTTCCCCCGTTTGCTATATGGATTTTTTAACACAGGACTTATGGGCGGCACAAATCCCTACATCCGGCAGCCAAACGCGCCGAAGCCGAAAAAGGCTTACAAAGTCACCTTCAAGGGCGACGTGAAAGACGTCGTCATCGAAGTGGACCCCGCCAAAGTTCCTTATGGAGAGACGGGATTGCCCGGCAGTTTGTTAGACATTGCTCTGCACAATGGCGTGGAAATCGATCATGCTTGCGGCGGAGTGGTCGCCTGCTCCACGTGCCACGTATACGTGACTCAGGGAGCCCAAACCTGCTCCTTCTCCGAAGATTCCGAGCAAGACATGCTGGACCTTGCGCCGGACGTTCGTCCTAGCTCTCGCCTCTCCTGCCAGTGCGTTCCGAACGGCGATTCGGACGTTACGGTAGAGATTCCGTCTTGGAATCGAAATCTGGTACGTGAGGGGAAATAGTTCTCGGAGTGAGCGAAAGCCGTTCCAAGAACTTCTGACACACGTGATCGCGAGTGAAGTCCCGCTCCACGATCGCCCGGTTGATGACCGCCCCGGCAATAAGCTCTTCTTTGCGGAGAGCACGGATCTTTTCGACCGCGGCCAAGAAGCCCGCAACGTCGCCATGCTCCACGTGAAATCCCAAGCGCGCATCGCTTAGTAGATCCACGACGTGGCTCTTCTTGGGCCCCACGAAGATGAATGGCTTTCCCGCCAGCAACACGCCGTAAATTTTCGAAGAATGCACTAACCCCGACATATGGGGCCCCAACACGACGATGTGAATGTCGGCCGCGGCCAAAAGATTTGCCAGCTGCTCGCGTGGTTGGCGGGCAATCTGCGTAATGGAGTCAAGCTGGTGCTCCTCCTTGAACCTCGTCACATCGTTCACGCGCAAACCACCGCCCGCGAACACGAGATGCACCGACGGATCGTTTTTGAGCGCGAGCGCACCTTGCAGCACGGTATCGAGTGGGTGAACGATGCTGTGATTCCCGGAGTACAGCAGGATCGTGCCACCATCCCACCCAAAGGTTTTTTTCGCCGACGCAGAATCCAGACCACCCTTGGGAGGAGCCGCTTGCACTGGCCACGGTGGAATGACGACGATCTTCGAGGCGGCTACCCCACGTTGGGTAACCTTTTCCTTCATCCAGCGATCCAGCACGACAATCGAGTGATTGAGCCGTAAAGAATTTTGGAAAACCGCGAGCAGCATCCTCGAAATTATCCCGCCACGCCTCAGGTAACCCACTTCGATCGCGGCGTCGGGATTTACATCCATCAGCCACTGTACCGAGCGAATCCCCTGCATCCAGGCAAACAGCGAACCCGTTACCCCAATTAGCGGCGGTGAAGTGAAGCTAATGATGAGCTCAGGCTTGGGCACCGACCATAACTTGAGAAAAACGGACAAGTGGAAGAAGGCCCCGTCGATCGCCCGATGCAAGAAGCTGCGCTTACCGAACATCGCCCCGCGCACGCGATAAATATCGATGCCCTGATACGTTTCGTGGGGGAGATAATTTTTCGTGCACGTCTCGTAATCGCTCCGGTCCGTAACCACTAAAACCTCATGCCCTTTCTCTTTTAGAAAGAGGGCAAAGTCGGTGACGTGCTGAGACGTCGCTAGCTGGTCCGGAAAGAAGGTCTGATTGAGAAGAAGGATGCGCATGATCGTGATGAAAGCTAATCATATCGCGAACCTAGGCCATTCGTCGGGCTAAGCGCTAAGTTGTTGATATTACTGGGCCGTTTTGGCTGGATTTTTGGGCTGGAGTCCCGTAAAGAGGGGGCATGAAGCGCCTACTCTGCATCGCTTTTTTCATCGCCCAAGCGGCTTTGGCCACTCCAATTAAGAACTTTCCGATGGTGAATCAGGAAGGAAAACCGTTTCAGCTTCACGACTTGAAGGGACATTTCGTTTTCGTAACCTTCATCTACACGCGTTGCCCGCTACCGAAGATGTGTCCACTCTCGCTGAAGCTAACCCGCCAAACTCTGGCCGTGTGGAAGAAAGATCCGGCGCTCAAGGGCAAGTCGATCCGCTCGCTCGCGGTAACGCTAGATCCGGACAATGACACGCCGAAAGCGATGAAGGCTTACGGCAAGCGGTTCTCGCTCACTCTTCCCGAAGGCGTAATGGCCACGGGCGATCCAAAAGTGCTGGCCGAGTTTGCCAGCGAGTTCAACGTAATCGGCTTCCCCAATCTGAATACCATCGCGCACAACTCCAAACACATTCTGCTGGATCCCGAAATGAACGAAGTGGCGCAGTTCAAAGACAACGAGTGGAAAGTACCCGACGTACTTGAAGCGGCGAAGAAGCGGGCTCCGAAGTCTTAAGAAAATAAGCCCGTAATTCTGTTACCATTTTCAGATGGCGAATCTGAAAGAGGTCGCGCGTATCTTCACGAGCGCGCGCATGCTGACCGTAGCGGCGCAGGGGCTAGTATCGGGAATGGTGCCGGCGCTCATCGGCGGTAGCCTACTGCAGGCCTGGGTGACTGACGCCGGTATCGACATCAAAACGATCGGTCTGCTCACGGCGGTAGCCACGCCGTATACGTTGAAATTTCTCTGGGCCCCGCTGCTCGATCGTTTCGCCCTGCCGCTAGGGCGGCGCAAAGGTTGGATCTTGTTGTCGCAGCTCCTCCTTGTGGTCGCGACCTTCTACATGAGCGTGCTCGATCCCAAAGTAAGCGTACAGAACATCGCGGTGGTCGCGGTGATCATCGCTTTCCTCGGCGCCACGCTGGATATCGCGCTGGATGCCTGGCGGCGCGAATACCTCAAAGATTCGGAAATTGCTCTCGGGCTGTCCGCCAACACACTTTCGTTTTTGATCTCATACCGGCTCATCGCCGGGTCGCTCGCGCTCGTGCTCGCCGACCACATTCCCTGGACGCAGGTCTACCAGCTCATGCTGGTGTCGTTCGTACCGGCGATCGTTTCTATCTTTCTCAGTAAAGAGCCCGAGGTCGCGGTGCGTCCGCCTTCGACGTTCTACGAATCGATCGTGCATCCCTTCGCTGACTTCTTTCAACGCCAGGGCGCGCTCTTTCTCATCTTGTTCATTCTGCTCTACAAGCTGGGCGACAACATGGGCAGCGCGCTGACCACCAAGTTCTATATCGATCTCACCTACACAAAAACGGAGATTGGACTCGTCGGTAAGTGGGTCGGCTGGGTCGCCATTGCGCTGGGATCGATTGCCGGTGGCGTCGTCATGCTGAAGACCAAAATTCGCGACGCGCTTTTTGTTTTTGGAATCTTTCAGGCGATATCGACGGGCGCCTTCGCTTTTCTGGCGACGGTCCCGCACCACATCGTGGCCCTGGGCTCGGTGATTGCCTTCGAGAACTTCACGGCCGGACTCGGCACCGCCGCCTTCAGCACGCTCATCGCACGGCTAACCAACAAGAAATTTACCGCCACCCAGTACGCGCTGCTCACCAGCGTGATGGGCGTGCCGCGGTATTTGTCCGGAGCCCCCACGGGCTACATGGTCGAATGGATGGGCTGGTCGACGTTCTTCATCTTCTGCGGCTTGATTGCGATTCCGGGGATACTTCTGTCGCTAAAGATCAAAGAAGACGCCGAGGGGCGCATTTCGATCTAGCTGCCCATCAAAGGACAAGCCACCTTCGGTATCATGGAGGGCGAAAAGTTGGGGGCATTCGGCGCCCGGTGGCATTCGCGGCACGACGTCTCCGACACTTTTTTCACCGGCGATTTTACGTGCGGATGGCCCACGAGGTTGCCGTGGCAGTGTTCGCACTGCACGCCCAAGAATGAGTTCTCGAGTCGCCCCGCCTTCTGTAACGCCGCCAGCTCTTCGTGATAGGCCCGCTTTACCTTCGCGTACTCCTGCGGCTTTTCTCGCGGGGAAAGGGCCGAGTTCGTCGCGTCGGCAATGCCGGCTTTGGTAAAGGCCGCCGCCACTAAGTTTTCGGCGAACGATTCTCCGGGCTTGGGACTTTCGCCGTCGAGCAGTAGGGGGTGAGCGATCTTGACGAAGCGCGGATCCTTCTCGAAGCCCAACGTGTGGCAGGTAATGCACTCGCGGTCGAAGTGGGTGTTCTTGGAGTAGAGCACTAGGTACGCCGAAGCGTGATCGGTACCTTCCCAAAAGGCCACCTGCTTGGCGTGACAACGGCGACAAGCCTCGAAATTGGCGACAAACTTTTGCATTTTCCCGCTGGCGGCCTTCGGCACGTCCGCCGCCCTTTGCTTCTTCTTCAGGGCATCGATTTCGCGCTTTATCTTTTTGTCTTCCTTGAGATTGTGCACCACGCTGATGGATTCGAAGCGCACTTCTTTTTTCGGTTCCACATAAAATACGCCCACCTGTTGCCCCTGGGGCAAAAGCTGCGCAATCCAGGTCTTACCCACTTTGAGCGGCTCCGCCAGCGAGTCGGTGGCCGCACCGCTAATCCAGACATCGGCCTCCACCAACTTGGCGCGCGCCTTGTCCTCACTCAAGCCAGCCTGCGAAAGCACGACGAAGAAATTCGCTCCGGCCCGCTTGGCCTCGATGAAGGCCTGTCGAACGGCCGCATCGGCATCCGAAACCCGCACTCCCGGCACCTTCTCGAAAATGCCCTTACCCGATACGCCAACGACGGCGATCTGGTACCCCGTTCGTTTCACCATTTTCCACGGCTTGAAGAGAAGCTGGTCTTGCTCATCGCGCAGGTTGGCGGAAACGGCCTCGATGCCGGCCGCCGCAGTCATCTCCTTCAAAAACCCCACCCCGCCCGCCAGATCCTTGGGTCCGGGAGTCATGACCTCTACGCCCCACTGTTTATAAACCTTGGCCAAAAGCCGGGCTCCGTCCTTTTCCTTCCCCAGCCGCTCTTCGGACAATCCCAGCGAGGTGAAGAAAAGGTCGCCGCCATCCAGCCACAAGCGTTCCTTATCCGGCTTCAGCCCTTTTGACGCTAGTGCTGCCGGAATGCGCGACAGCCCGCCCAGCTGTTCGATGGAACAGCCACAAGTCACGAGCTCGGCTTGCCGATCCGAAGAAACGACCAAGGGGAAGGATTGCGCCTCGAAAGTAAGCAGCGCGAACGCCGTGGCCACGGGGCCGACACGCCGAGCCAAGTTCTGGTAAATGTTGCTCATCGTGCCTCGTTCCATTACCCTTTCCAGGTGTTTTCCGCGCTTAAATCACTCGGGCTTACTCTACTGATTGCTGGCCTAATTTTGCCCGCCTGCAGCCAGCCACAGCCGGATCCCTCCAAGCAGATTATCGCTCGGGTGAACGGTGAGCCAGTCCTCGCGCGCGAGTTTCAGTTTGTCTTTACGCAGCTCAAGGCCGAGCAGGACAACGTCTCCCAGAAAAACCCGAAGCTGCTCGAGCAGCTAAAGACACGCGCGTTGAATGAGATTTTAATACTGAACCTGCTGCGGCAGGAAGCGGCAAAGAAGAACCTCCGTATCGCACGCGAAGAGGTCGAAGGCCGCCTGTCGAACTGGAAAGACGGTTACCCGCCCGGCGGCTTCGAAGAGATGCTACGCAAGCAGAACACCACCGAAGAGTTCTTGCGTAAGCGCATCGAGGATCAGCTGCTCGTGGAAAAGCTGGCCGAGTCGCTCTTTTCTTCCGAAACTCTCGTTTCCGACGAAGAGATCAAAAAGCATTTCAAGATTCACGAGCGCGAGTTTTTCTCTCCGGAGAGAGTCCACGTGCTGCAGATCGTGGTACCGACCAAGGAAGAGGCGGAAAAAATCCGCCAAGAGATCACTTCCAACACCATCACGTTCGAGTCCGCCGCGCGCAAGTATTCGCTTAGCCCCGATGCGGTTAAAGGCGGCGATTTAGGTTTCTTCTCGAAAAACGAGAAGATTGCGGCGTTCAACGAAGCCTTCGCCTTGAGCGTAGGAACTATTTCCAAACCCATTCAGAGCCGTTACGGCGTTCACCTTTTGAAGATGCTAGAGAAGCAGCCTTACCGCCGCTTGGGCTTCAACGAAGCCAAGCTCGAGATCGTCAAATCAATCAAAAAAGCCAAAGAGGTAAACGCCTACAAGGAATGGGTAACTAAACTATTGAAGGATGCAGAAATTTTTAGAAATGAGAGCCTTTTTACTACGATTAGCTAAGTGTTCCCTTTTAACCCTGCTCGTTTGCGTTGCCGCCGAAAGTAAAATTGTCGACAAGGTAATCGTAACGGTAAACGACGACATCATCCTCGAATCGGATATCGAGAAGTTCACGGCGAAAGCCAAATCAAAGAACTTCCAAGAGATGTTTGGTGGATTAGACACCTCCACCCTTTCCGATCGAAAGAAGGTCATCGATCTGCTCATCGAAGAGAAGATCATCGACCAGCAGGTCAAACGCCTAGAGCTATCCGCCTCGCCCGCCGAGGTCGACGGTCAGATCCGTTCCATCAGCAAGCGCAACGGCATCTCCGAAGCTCAGCTCATGGATCGACTGAAGCAACTTGGTTCGAGCGTCGATGACTACAAGCTTGGTCTAAAGCGGCAGATCGAGCGCCGTAACCTCGTCGAGCGCGAGATCAAACCCACGCTCGAGGTCAGCGAAGAGCAGCTGCGGCACTTTTACGATCGCAACTCGAGAAAAGAAGAGGGCGACCTTTCCTACAAGCTAGCTCACATCTTCATCCGCGCGGGTAAAGATGCGAAAACGCGGGCCGACCGCGTATACGCCGAGCTGAAAGATAGCCCGGAGAAGTTCGAAGCGTTCACCAAAGAAGCTTCGGATGACAGCTCCACGGCATCCACGGGTGGCGTGCTGGGCAGCTTCCCCTTGTCTCAGCTGTCGAAAGAGTTCCGCGCGGTGGTGCCTAAGCTTCCTCTCGGGCAAGCCTCGGCCCCGGTGAAGACCAAAGCCGGTTTTCATATCCTCAAGGTTCTCGAAGCCAAGTCGGCTGACTTTAGCGGGCTCAGCAAAGAGCAAAAAGAGATGTTGAAACAGCAGATGGCCGCAACCGAAGTAGAGAAAAAAATGCTTCTGTGGCTAGAGCGCAAAAAGGGCGAAGCCCATATTGTCTATTCTGAAAAACGCCAATGAAACTCAATCCAAAAATCTTTCGTGAGTATGACATCCGTGGAATAGCCGAGAAGGAGCTGACCGGCGAAAAAGCCATGCTCATCGGCCGTGGGCTTGGTTCTTTCTTCCGCAAGAAGGGCGTCACCAAAGTAGCCGTGGGGCGAGATTGCCGCCTCTCCAGCGATGACATCTTCCAAAACCTCACGGAGGCATTTTTATCGTCCGGACTCGATGTCGTGGACGTGGGTCTGGTGCCTACCCCGGGCCTATACTTTGCCACGCGCCACCTCACGGTTGGCGGCGGCGTCATGATTACCGGAAGTCACAATCCCGGTGACCAGAATGGTTTCAAAGTCGTTTGCGGTGAATCCACGCTATTCGGCGAAGAGATTCAAACCGTGCGCGAAATAATTGAGCGGGGCGATTTCGCCACGGGCCAGGGAAAGCGCGAAACCACCGAGGTACTCGACGCTTACATCAAGGCCATTACCGACTCCATTGGCCACAAGGTCAGCATGAAGGTCGCCATCGACTGCGGCAACGGCATGGGGGGCGTGGCGGCTAAGAAGGCCTACGAAGCGATGGGCTGTGAGGTCATCGAGCTATACGGTAAACCCGACGGCCATTTTCCGAACCATCATCCCGATCCGTCGGATCCCAAGAACATGCAGGCCCTCATCAACACGGTTAAAGAACATAACCTGGCGATGGGCATTGCTTTCGACGGTGATGCCGATCGCATCGGCATCGTCGATAGAAGCGGGCAGATTCTTTTCGGAGATGAGATCCTGGCTATGTTTGCTCGTTCCGTGCTCAAGGTGCATCCCGGGGCCAAGGTTATCTCCGAGGTAAAAGCCTCGCGTAAGCTGTATGCCGATATCGCCAAGCACGGTGGCAAGCCCATCATGTACAAGACCGGCCATAGCCTCATCAAAGCCAAGATGAAGGAAGAAGGCGCGTTACTTGCCGGCGAGATGAGCGGCCATATGTTCTTCAAGGACCGTTACTACGGTTTCGACGACGCGATCTACGCGGGCGCGCGCGCCATCGAGATCATCGCCCAGGAAGGCAAGACCCCTTCCGAGCTGCTCGCCGACCTTCCCAAGACCTACTCCACCCCCGAACTGCGTGTGGACTGTCCGGATGAGATAAAGTTTCAGGTCGTAGAAGAAGCCCGCAAACGCTTTATCGCCAAGGGGCTCGAAGTGAATCCTATCGACGGGGCCCGCGTAGAGTACCCCGAAGGTTGGGGTTTGGTACGTGCGTCTAACACGCAACCCGTGCTCGTTTATCGTTTCGAAGCCAGCTCGACCGGTGAGCTAAATCGCATCCGTTCCGAGATTGAATCCACGCTCCAAGAAGTACTCGAATCTCTGAAGTAAGGTGAACTCGTAGTGTCGTCGCACATCATCGTAAAGGGAGCAAAGGAGCACAATTTACAGAATGTGTCCCTCGATATCCCCCGCAACAAGCTCGTGGTCATCACTGGCCTGAGCGGTTCGGGAAAGTCTTCACTCGCTTTCGATACGATCTACGCCGAAGGGCAACGCCGGTACTTGGAGTCGCTATCCGCTTACGCCCGCCAGTTTCTCGAGCAGATGAAAAAGCCGGACGTCGAGTTCATCGATGGTCTTTCGCCCACCATCTCTATCGACCAGAAGGTGGTTAGCCGTAGCCCCCGCTCCACCGTCGGCACCATCACGGAGATTTACGATTACCTTCGCCTATTCTTCTCCCGCCTGGGAAAGGTGTTCTGCCCGTCCTGCGGCGACGAAGTTCAGCGCCAGACCGTAAATGAGATCGTGGAACAAGTGCTCCGCCTTCCCGCGGGCACCCGCATTTCGGTGCTAGCCCCCATCGTGCGTGGCAAAAAAGGTGAGTACCAAAAAGAATTATTCCAGCTGCAAGGACGGGGCTTTACCCGCGTGCGGGTAGATGGTCAGGACCTTTCGCTTTCCGAGCCCATCAAGCTCAAGAAGACCAACAAGCACGACATCTCGGTTTTCGTAGACCGCATCTTTTTGCGCGCCGGCATTGATTACCGTTTAGCCGAAGCAATCGAGATGGCCGTTGGATTAGCCGACGGGATTGTCGAGATCGAAGACGTTGATTCCAAGCAACTAACCATCTATTCCACCAAACGCGCGTGCGTGAAGTGCGGAATCAACTTCCCCGAGCTAGAGCCGCGTAATTTTTCTTTCAACAGCGAGCATGGCGCCTGCACGGTTTGCGAAGGCCGCGGCACCCAAGACTTCATCGATCCGCACAAGGTGATTGGCGACATGGACCTCCCACTTAATCGCGGTGCCGTGGGACCCTGGGACGGAAAGACCAAGAAACAGCTCGAGGATTTTTTCGCTCCCCTCAAGAAGCTTGGCGTGCCCATCGATGTGCCTTGGAAAGACGTTTCTTCTAAAGACAAAGACCTCGCCCTGCACGGCAAAGATGGCTGGGTCGGTATCATTCCGGCGCTCGAATCTTCCGACGAGGAAGAAGAAGACGATGAGGATGGGCCGGCGGAATCGTATTATTCGTCCCGCCCCTGCCCCGAATGTTTGGGCTCACGTCTCAAGCGCGACGTACTTTCGGTTCGAATCGGGAACCACAACATTGCCGACGTTTGCGGTTGGGATTTGCAGCGCTGCCTCGAAGAGGTCAGCAAACTGAAGTTCACGTCTTCACAAAACCTAGTCGCCGAACCGATTTTGAAAGAGATCACCGCCCGTTTGCGTTTTCTCGTCGACGTAGGTCTAAGCTATCTCTCGTTGGGACGTGGTGCCGACTCGCTTTCGGGGGGCGAAGCCCAGCGCATCCGACTGGCCAGCCAGATTGGTGCCTCGCTGGTAGGTGTGCTCTACGTGCTGGATGAGCCGAGCATCGGACTACACCCCCGCGACAACGAGAAGCTAATCCAAACGCTCGAGCGCCTTCGCGACTCCGGCAATTCCGTTTTGGTCGTAGAGCACGATGAGGAAACTATCCGCCGCGCCGATTTCGTGGTGGATATGGGGCCCGGCGCCGGCGCCAAAGGCGGTCACGTATTGTTTGCGGGCACCCCAAAGGAACTACTCAATACCGAATCTAGCGTTACGGCCCAGTACATGAACGGGGTAAAGAAAATCCCGGTTCCCGCCGTTCGCCGAAAACAGGATCCGAATCGGGCCATTCGACTTTCGGGTGCCTCGCTAAATAATTTGCGCAATATTTCGGTCACCTTCCCGCTGGGTAACATCATCGGCATTACCGGTGTTTCCGGCTCGGGTAAGAGCACCTTGATCCTAGATACCCTTTTTCCGGCGATCCACGCCTCGTTCCAACGGCTTCCCGTTCCCGATCATCTGAAGGTCGATAAAGTCGAAGGGCTCGATGCCGTCGATAAAGTAATTCACGTGGATCAAAGCCCGATCGGGCGCACTCCACGCTCAAACCCAGCCACTTACACCGGCGTCTTCGGCGAGATTCGTACGCTATTCGCCGGTCTTCCCGAAGCCAAAGCCCGTGGCTACGGCCCCGGCCGTTTCTCATTCAATGTGGAAGGTGGTCGCTGTGATGCTTGCCGCGGCGACGGCAACATTCGCATTTCAATGAATTTTCTTCCCGACGTTTACGTCGAGTGCGAGCTCTGCCGCGGCCAACGGTACAACCGTGAGACGTTAGAAATTTACTACCGGCAAAAGAACATCGCGCAGGTCCTCGCCATGACGATTGCCGAAGCCAGTGAGTTCTTCGAACGCATCCCGCAGATCAAACACAAGCTTGGCACCCTTAACGACGTGGGGCTGGGGTACGTGCACCTGGGCCAGAGTGCGTTGACCCTTTCCGGTGGTGAAGCGCAGCGGATCAAGCTCGCTAAGGAGCTCCTGAAGCGTTCTACGGGACGTACGATGTACATCCTCGATGAGCCCACCACGGGTTTACATTTTGAAGACATCCGCCGTTTGGTCGACATTCTTCACCGTCTGGCGGATCAGGGAAACACCGTTATCGTCATCGAGCACAACCTCGATGTGATCAAACAGTCCGACTATCTCATCGACTTGGGTCCCGAAGGCGGAGTACACGGCGGCGACGTGCTTTACGAAGGACCGCCCGAAGGGTTGGGTAAGGTCGAAAAATCGCTTACGGGAGTTTTCTTAAAACCGATGCTCCAGGCTAGCGCTCCGGCGGCGACCACCGGCAAGAGTGCCTCGCGCCAGCGCGAGCACATTAGCTGATTCCCCAAAAATAAAAAGCTCCGTCCCTCGAAGAGAGACGGAGCCATTAAACTACAACCGTAGCTATAAGCTGATTACAGCTTACCGATCAGCATGAACGCGATCAGAACGGTGAACAGAACCAGCGATTCGATGAAGGCCAAGCCCAAGATGAGCGGGGTCTTCATGCCGTCAGTGGCCGAAGGATTGCGAGAAGCGCCATCCATGAACGCGCTAGCAATACGGCCCTGAGCCGTCGTCGCCGCGATTACCGCCAAGGCCATTCCGAAGCCGACCGCCAAAGCGATCCACGGAGCCGCCGACGTCGCCGTCGTGGCGTGCGTCGCTTCTTCCGCGAACGAAATACCGGGGAACAACAGGGCCAACAGAGAGAAACCAAGCGCGATCTTCATTTATTACTCCTTACGAAAAAAATTTAAGCCAAACTTTCAGACAAACTTTTAGTGCGCGTGAGCATCGTGGCCATGGGCGTGGTCGTCATGCGCATGGTCGTGCTCAGTTGCCATTTGTACGTAAACCGCCGAAATGGTCGCGAAAACAAAGGCCTGAATCGTACAAACGAAAATTCCAAAAAGCAATAAAGGAACGGGAAGGACCCAGGCTACCAGCGCCGAGAACTTCGAGGCTACGGCGTGATCCACGAACATGTTCACGAAAAGACGAATGCCCAACGAGACAGGGCGAATGGCGTGCGAAACCATTTCAAGAATCGCAATCAGGATACCGGCCGGCCCGAGCCCCATTAAGAAGTGCTTTAGGTAGCCCACCAACCCGTGGGATTTGATGCCCATGAGGTTGTAGTAAAGGAAAGACAGGATGCCCAAGGCAAAGGTGGTGTTCACGCTCGCGGTGGACGAGGTGGAATAAGGCAGTAAACCCAAGAGATTGTTGAAAAATACGTACAAGAACAACGCCGCGATGAACGGAACGTGCTTTTCCGCATCCTTACCCAACGTGCCTTCGATCATGCCGTAAAGGCCGTCGATAATGGCATCCACCACCGTTACGTAGGACGGCTTCTTGCTGGGAACGAGGTGCTTTTCTTCATTCCCTTTGAGGGCCAGGTGAGCCAGCACCGAGGTCACACCAATGAAAGCCACCGTAACGATGGAGGCATTGATTTCGATGTGATGGGGATCGTGCGACAGACCAGGAATCTGAAGCAACCAGCTTGTGTGACCAGAACTCATAATTGTTAAGTGGAAGTTGTTTATCCCCGCTTTTAACAACTTTCAACTCTTTAATCCCCCGTATTCACCTACAGTTAAACCCTAATTGCCCCCGTTAAACCCGATTATCGGGAATCAACTCCTTAACAAGTTAAGGGCGGCCACCCCGGGGCCTCGATCGCCTGGGGAAAAGTGGCGCAAAGCTGTGGATAAGTTTTGCCCCACTGTATGGTGCGAAAGTTATACCCTGTGGAAAACTTGTGGAGCGTCTATCCACAGGTAAAGGCGAGTTATCCCCACCCTAGATGCGGTTCTTTTCGATGACCTTGATGATCCAAAATAGGCCAATTCCGGCCGTGGCGGTGATGAGGAGGAAAAAGCATAGGGGATAGGTGCCAAACTTTTGATCGAGGTACGTACCGAGCTTGTAGGCCCCGTAGAGCATCACGGCTTTGGCCATGACGACCCCGCTCATGACGGAATAGAGGCGCCAAAGTTTGGTGTCGATTTTCATGGCTTGGATTTACTGCCGATCACGCGCTTCTTTAGCTCTTTGATGCGGATTTCGACCAAGGTGGGGTCGCGATACCGCTCTTTCAACCCTTCGAAGATTTGCAGCGCGTTAGCGAACTTGCCTTCGTGCTCGTAGCACTGGCCGATGAGGAACTGGGCATCGACGGCCTGTTCACTTTGGGGATGATGGCGCAGCACCTGTTTGAGCGCCTCGACCGCCACGTCGTACTTTCCGTCCATGAAATAGGCGTTTCCGATCTCGAACCGGGCCCGCGGGATCAGGTTACTCTTGGGAAACTTCTCGACGAGCTGCTGAAACTCCTGCCGTGCCTGGTCGAAGTTATTGGCGCGGAAAAAGGAAGTCGCGATGCGGAACTCGAAAAGATCGCGCTCGAGGCTGTCCGGATCCATTTCAATGAGCTTTTTATAGGCGGCAATCGCCTTGTCGCTGTCGCGACTCTGCTCAAAATAGATATTGGCCACCCGCTTCAACACTTCGTAAATCGCTACCCGTTCCTGATTGAGCCGGATGAACTCTTGGTAGCTGAAGGTCGCGCCTTCGAAGTCCTTTAGGTAGATCTCTTGCGCGAATCCCAGTTTATAGAGCGTTTTAATGGCAATTTTGTTGTCGGGATTCAGGGCAATTGCTTTGTGATAAAGGTCCACCGCCTCGGCGTACGCGCCGGCCTGAATTTTTTCTTCGGCCTTTTGGGTCAGCCCATTTTGGCGACGCTCGGTACAAGCACATAGCAAGCCCGCCATCACCAGAACCATAAGGAGTCTGGCGAATCGCTTACTCGGCACCGTTTTCGTCGTCGGTTCCGGGCGTAGTGGGTGCGGCCGGGCTAGCAACGGCACCTTCTCCCTGCTCTTCGACAACCGCGCCTTCGACCTTCTCGTCGACAATCTTCGCCACCGCACCGACCGCTTCGCCCTCTTCGAGCGAAATCAGGCGAACGCCCTGGGCGACACGGCCAACTTCCGAGATTTCCGAAACGCGAGTACGGATTACTTTGCCCTGGTTCGACGCGATGATGATCTCATCACTGTCGACGACCTGGCGAACCGCCATTACCTTGCCGTTCTTGTCGGTCACTTTCATCGTCATGATGCCCGAGCCGCCACGTCCTTGAACGCGGTACTCTTCCATCGACGTCCGTTTGCCGTAACCTTTTTCCGTAACGGTGAGAATCTGCGTGCCGGCAACCGTCGGAGTGACAATTTCCATACCGCAAACCTCGTCGCCCTCATCGAGCCGCATGCCCTGCACGCCGCGGGCGGCACGGCCCATCGGACGAACATCGTCGTCCTCGAAGCGGATGCTCTGGCCCATTTTGCTGACCAAGATCACGTTCTGCTGCGGTTTGCACACACGAGCGTCGACCAGCTGATCGCCGTCGTCGACGGTGACCGCGATGATGCCCTTTTTCATGGGGCGGGCGAACGACATGAGCGAGGTCTTCTTGATAATGCCCTTGGCGGTGACCATCACGATGAACTCGTCTTCGCGGAACTCTTTCACGGGCAGTACGGCCTGTACTCGCTCGTTGCTGGAAAGATTCAGCAGGTTCACGATGGGCTTACCCTTCGCGGTACGGCTGCCTTCGGGAATCTTCAGCACCTTGAGCCAATAAACTTTTCCCTGATCCGTGAAGCACAAGATCTGTTCGTGCGTAGAGGCCATGAAAAGATCGGCGATAAAATCTTCGGCCTTACTCGTGACGCCGGTGACGCCACGGCCACCGCGGCGCTGAGCCCGGTACGTATCGACGGGAAGACGCTTGATGTAACCCGAGTAAGTAAACGTCACCACCATCTGCTCTTCGGTGATGTAGTCTTCCTCGCTCATCTCGTCTTGCTCATTGATGAACTGAGTGCGGCGATCGTCGCCGAACTTTTCACGAATGAATGCGAGCTCGTCCGAGATGATCTTCAACACTTTTTTCTCGTCGGCCAGAATGGAGCGCAAATCGGCGATGAGGGCCAACGTTGCTTTGTAGTCGGCGATGATCTTGTCGCGCTCGAGGCCGGTGAGGCGCTGCAGGCGCATTTCGAGAATGGCCTTCGACTGAACTTCGGAGAACTTAAAGCGCGCGATGAGGCGCATCTTAGCGTCGTCCGGGTTGGACGATTCTTTGATGATCTTGACCGTCTCGTCGATGTTCTCGACGGCGATCTTCAAGCCTTCCAAGAGGTGGGCTTTTTCTTCCGCTTTGCGCAGATCGTAGACCGTGCGGCGGGTAACCACTTCTTTGCGGTGATTCAGGAACGCAACCAGCAGTTCCTTGATGTTCATCACCTTCGGCTGCTGATGGTCCAGCGCCAGCATACTGATGCCGAAAGACACCTGCATCTGCGTGAGCTTGAACAGCTGGTTCATGATTACGCGGCTGTCCTCTCCCTTTTTCAGGTCGAACACCACACGCATACCGTCGCGATCGGACTCGTCACGAAGGTCGGAAATGCCTTCAATCTTTTTCTCGCGAACGAGATCGGCAACGCTCTCGATGAGCTTAGCTTTATTAACTTGGTACGGCAGCTCGGTAACGACGATGCGTTCTTTGTCCGACTTAGCCGTGGCTTCCACTTCGGCTTTAGCACGAAGATGAATGATGCCCTTGCCCGTTAGGTAGGCATCGCGTAGCCCTCGGCGGCCATAGATGAAACCGGACGTCGGAAAATCGGGCCCCGGAATAATCTGGAACAAGCTTTCGGAGGTGGTCGCCGGATTCTCGATGACCATCATCAAACCATCGATGATCTCGCGCAGGTTATGCGGCGGAATGTTCGTCGCCATACCGACGGCGATTCCCGAGGATCCGTTTACCAATAGGTTCGGGATTCGCGTCGGCAGAACCGAAGGCTCGCGCAGAGAGTTGTCGTAGTTCGGCGTGAAATCTACGGTCTCTTTCTCGAGATCGGCCAGAAGTTCGTCAGAAATTTTGTCGAGTCGGACTTCCGTGTAACGCATGGCCGCCGGGCTATCGCCGTCGACGGAGCCGAAGTTACCTTGGCCATCGATGAGCGGATAGCGCATCGAAAAATCCTGCGCCATGCGAACCATGGTGTCGTACACCGCAACGTCGCCGTGCGGATGGTACTTACCGATGACGTCACCGACGATACGGGCGGACTTTTTGTACGCCTTATCGTAGGTGTTTCCCATGTCGTGCATGGCGTACAAAACGCGCCGGTGCACGGGCTTTAAACCATCGCGGGCATCGGGAAGAGCGCGACCGATGATTACGCTCATCGCGTAATCGAGGTAAGCCTCTTTCATCTGCTCTTCGATGCTGACCTGAATTAAGGAAGTCTCGATCGTCGGTTCCATCGCTTAAACGTCCAAGCTTCTGACTTTGAGCGCATTCGCCTCGATAAAATCGCGGCGGGGCTTCACTTGGTCGCCCATCAAAATCGAAAAAATGTTGTCGGTCTCCGCAGCGTCTTCGATCTGCACCTGGAGGAATGAGCGGGTCTGCGGATCCATCGTGGTTTCCCACAGCTGCTCGGGATTCATCTCGCCCAGCCCTTTATAGCGCTGAATGTGCAAGCCGGTCTGTCCGATCGAGACCACGAAGTTCTTTAGCGGCTCTATGTCGTTGAACTTTTCTTTGCGGCCGTCCGGGAACGTAGCCTCGAAAGGAGCCTCGCCAAACTTCGCCAAATTCTGCGTGATCTTGCGCATTTCCTGAAGCTGCGAAGAGGTCAGGAAATCGTACGTGATCGAGGTATTCGTCTTTAGATTGTGGCGCGTAGTCACGCATCTGGCCATGAAGCCGGCATGCTCTTCGTCCACATGAATCTCGTAGGAGAACTGAAACGAAGGCGACTTTTTCTCGATGTGTTTCTTGTAATTCTGCAGCTGCGCTTCGAGCTTCGCTTTGTCCTTCAGCAGTTCGGAGTTCCAAACTTCTTGGTAAGCAATCTGGCGGATCATTTCCGCATCGGATTTACGCGCAAACAAGCGAATCAAATGATTGAACTGAGTCAGTTTGCGGAAGATGTTTTTCGCCGTATTGCGTTCCACCTTCACGCCGTTGGCGGTGAGTTCCATCTCTTCGAGCGCCTGTCCCAAGATAAAATCTTCGAACAGAGAGTCGTTACGCAGATAACGTTCGACTTTGCCCTTCTTCACTTTGTAGAGCGGCGGCTGCGCGATGTAGAGATAACCCTTCTCGATAATCTCCGGCATCTGACGATAGAAGAACGTGAGCAGTAGCGTACGAATGTGCGCCCCGTCGACGTCGGCGTCGGTCATGATGATGATCTTGTGGTAGCGGATCTTAGCGATGTCGTAATCACCCTGGCCGATACCCGTACCGAGTGCCGTGATGAGAGTTCGAATTTCCTGGAACTCGATCATCTTGTCGAAACGTGCTTTCTCGACGTTCAGGATCTTTCCTTTGAGGGGAAGAATTGCCTGATTCTTACGATCGCGCGCCTGTTTGGCGGAGCCACCTGCAGAGTCACCCTCTACCAAGTAAAGTTCGCAGAGCGCGGGATCTTTTTCCTGACAGTCCGCCATCTTTCCGGGCAAACCACCCAAATCCAGGGCTGACTTTCGGCGCGTTAGGTCGCGTGCCTTACGTGCGGCGATCCGAGCTCTCGCGCCTTCAATGCCCTTCAAGGCAATCTTTTTGGCGATGCCCGGATTCTCTTCGAGATAAATATTGAACCGCTCGTTCATCAAGTTCTCGACGAGACCCTTCACTTCGGAGTTTCCGAGTTTGGTTTTCGTCTGGCCTTCGAACTGCGGATTGGGAATCTTTACGCTGATGATGCCGGTCAAGCCTTCGCGAATGTCTTCGCCGGTAAGACTCTCTTCGACGTCTTTGGCGAGATTATTATTCTCGATGTACTTGTTCACGGTCTTCGTTAGCGCGGCCTTAAAGCCCGCCAAGTGCGTTCCGCCTTCGTGCGTGTTGATGTTGTTGGCGAACGTGAAAACGTTTTCTTTGTACGAATCGTTCCACTGCAGCGCCACTTCGAAATAAATTCCGGTGGCCTCACCGTAGAAATAAAGAACGTCGTCGTGAATTTTGGTTTTTGCGCGATTGAGATGCTCGACGAAAGACTTCAGTCCGCCTTCGGAATGAAACTCTTGCCGCTGCTCGGTGCGCTCGTCGTACAGCTCTACGCGAATGCCCTTATTCAAAAAGGCCAGCTCGCGAACGCGCGAAGAGATCGTGTCGTAGTTGAATTCGGTGACTTCGAAGAGCTCGGTGTCGGGCTTGAAACGAATCTTGGTTCCGGTCTTCGTGGTCTTACCTACTTCGTCGACCCCGGTAAGAGGCTTACCTTTTTCGTATTTTTGGACGAAGACTTTACCTTCGCGCTTTACTTCGACCTGCAGCGTTTCCGACATCGCGTTCACGACAGAAGCGCCTACTCCGTGCAGACCGCCGGAAACTTTATAAGTGCTGTTGTCGAACTTTCCACCGGCATGGAGTTTCGTGAGTACGACTTCCAAGGTGGAGATCTTTTCGGTGGGATGAATACCGACGGGAATACCGCGGACGTCGTCTTCCACCGTAATGGAGTTGTCGACATGCACGGTCATCAGGATGTTTTTGCAGAATCCCGCCATCGCTTCATCGATGGAGTTGTCGACGACTTCCCAAATCAGGTGGTGGAGTCCCCGTACACCGGTGTCACCGATGTACATACCAGGACGTTTCCGAACCGCTTCGAGTCCTTCGAGAACTTGAATGGATCCTGCCCCATAGGATGACGTGGGCTGTTCCATAGTGGTCTCACTCTCTGACATTCATCGGCTCCGAACTCAAATTCTCATCGGCATGATGACGCTGGTGTGGTTGGCCCCTTGAGAGGAACGAATCACTCCAGGGTTTTGTTTTCCGCGAAGCTCGAGGAGAACTTTTTCTCCTTCAATCGTAGATACGGCATCGATGAGATAGCGAGAGTTGAATCCGATCTTCAGAGGCTCCCCTTCGTAGTCGATGCTGATCTCTTCGCTGGCGTCACCTAACTCTGGGCTCTGGCTTGAAAGCTGTAGCAAACCCGGATTCAAATTGAACGTAACACTACGAGATTTGTCAGAAGACATCAAAGAAATTCGCTTGAGCGAAGCCAGTAACGACTCGCGGTCGAGAGAGACGGCGTTCTGCGAAGTTTCTGGGATAATACGACGATAATCTGCGTATTTTCCCTCGATGAGACGCATAGAGATGAAAATGTTCTCGCGGCGAACGAGCAGCATCTTACCCTTCACGGAAACGAAAAAGTCTTCTTTCTCTTCCGCCAGTAAACGGCGCAGTTCGTTCAACCCTTTTCGCGGCACGATGATGCCTTCCGAAAAAAGTCCCCAGGCCTTTTCGTCGAAGATGGCTTGAGAATGGTCCACCAACGATAGCCGGTGGGCATCGGTGGCCACCATGCGGAACACCTTCTTCGGCCCCGCC
>JBGSST010000028.1:0-2589 GCA_041736915.1 Bdellovibrionota bacterium | reverse complement strand
AAGCGGGTACCTGCGGGATGTGCTAGAAACGCCTCCGTGTCTCGCCTCAACTTTAAAATCGAAGCCGAAGCGCCGGGTTCCCGCGCGCGGGCCGGGCGTTTTCATGGCCTGCACGGCGAAGTCATCACCCCGATTTTCATGCCGGTGGGGACTCAGGCCACGGTAAAGACCCAGAGCGTGGATTCGCTCAAGGCCGCGGGATCACGGGTCCTTTTGGCCAATACCTACCACCTCATGCTGCGGCCGGGGCCCGAGGTTTTCCGCCATTTTGGCGGCATTCACAAGTTCATGAACTGGGATGGGCTGGTACTGACCGATTCGGGTGGCTTTCAGATCTTTTCTATCTCCAAGCTTCGCCAGATGACCGAAGAGGGGGCCCGGTTTCAGAGCCACATCGACGGCAGCACCCACCTACTCTCGCCCGAGCGAAGTATCGAAGTGCAACGGGCCATCGGTAGCGACATCATGATGGTGCTCGACCAGTGTGTGCCTTCCACGGTCGACCACGCGACGGCGAAAGACGCCATGGAGCTTACCCACCGTTGGGCGCGCCGCAGCCTCGAGGCCCGTGGGGATTCGCCGCAGTCGATGTTCGGGATCGTGCAGGGGGCCTGCTTTCGCGACCTGCGCCGGCAAAGTGCCGAGACATTGGCCGCCATGCCGTTCGACGGATTTGCCATCGGCGGCCTCGCCGTGGGCGAAACGAAGGCCGAGCGCGAGGACTTTACCGAGTACACCACGCAGTTCATGCCGAAAAATTTGCCGCGCTATCTTATGGGCGTCGGCACGCCGCTGGATATTTTGGAAGCGGTTCACCGTGGCGTGGACATGTTCGACTGCATCATGCCTTCACAGCTCGCACAGCGCGGCGGGGTCTACACTTCGCACCAGGGCCGAATTCAGCTAAGGCGCGGTGAGTACAAGTTCGCCGACGATAAGCTCGATCCGAACTGCGACTGTCACGTTTGCCAGAACTATTCGCGCGGGTATCTGCACCATCTCAATAAAGCGAACGAGACTTTGGGCTGGAAACTACTCACCCGCCACAACATCACTTTTTATCACCGCCTAATGCGCGAGATCCGTGCGGCCATCTTGGCCGGGAACTTCGCGGAGTTTTATCGCGCGAAGCGCGAGAGGCTAGCGATGACGGACAACACGCACAAGTCCGCCCCGCCGCCGTTCGTACTCGACAAATCGCTGGGCGATTACGAAGTGCTGAAATCCGCAGAGGGCTACTGCAGCGTCCGCCAGAAAAGCTCGGGCGAGGTGATGCACTCGGTGAGCAATCCCGTCGAGGAAGCGACCCTGCTTTACGTCGAGCAGTCGCGGCTCGTGAAGCGATTGACCGAACCGAGCGATCGTCCGTTGGTGATTTGGGACGTGGGCTTGGGCGCGGGGGCCAACGCGATGGCCGCCATTCAGGCGCGCGAAAAGCTCGGCCCCGAGGCGCGCCGGTTGCACGTGGTGAGCTTTGAAAACGATCTCGACTCGTTCCGCCTCGCGGTAAAGCACCGCACCGATTTCCCGTATCTGAAGCACCCCTCGCCAAACGTGATTCTGGAAAAAGGTTTGTGGACGTCCGCCACCGGCGTGACTTGGCAGCTCATCGAGGGCGATTTCGCGGAACAGTTCGCCAAGGCCCCGGTACCCGATCTCATTTTCTTCGACCCGTTCTCCGCGAAAACCGATTCGGGGCTGTGGTCGCCGGCCTTCTTCGCCCGGCTTTTCGATTACTGCCGCGAGCACCACTCGGAGCTTTTCACCTACTCGGCCTCTACCGCGGTACGCGCATCGCTGCTCTACGCCGGCTTTTTCACCGCGACCGGATCGGGCTCGGGCCCCAAGGCGGAAACCACGTCGGCCACTACGCGCGTGACCCCGCACTGGAAAGAAAAGCTACTCGGCGACAAGTGGCTCGACCGGTGGAGCCGCAGCCAGGCGAAGTTCCCCGAGGGGATCGACGAAACGGCGCGGGCGGCTTTCGAATCCAAGATCCTAAGCCACCCGCAGTTCCAAAATTAACCAAAAGGGAGGGACTCCCTTTTGGTGATTAGTTGTTTGAGTTGATCTGTTTGGCTTGCGGCAGGCACGTGGCGTAGCTGCCAATGTAGTTCGACGACACGCTTTTCAGGACGCCCTGCTCGTTTACCGAGTATTTCGCGAGGTAGCCCGAGCCATCGCACAGCGCGAACGTGGTCAGCCCGTAGATGCGCGCCTTATTCTGATTCAGCAGCGGCACCTGCTCCTGGCAGCTGGCGGTGCTGCCTAGATATTTCGAATCGGTCTTTAGCTCGCCCTTGGCGTTGATGACCTCAATTTTGAGGTAACCCGAACCGTCGCACAGATACGACGCCGACGCGGACTCGCCGGGGCCGCCACTGTTATCCAGACGGCGATTGAGCTCTTGCAAGATCTGGCGATTGGTAGCCAGGTGCAGCTCCACGGCCTGCGCGCCGAGCGCGGAAAAAAGCATAACGAAAGAAAAAAGCGTTTTCATAGGGTGTGTCCTCCGGCGGCCCGAAAATGAACCGCATTCGGTGGCTATACCAACTCCCGCGAAAGCAAGTCCAGCAGACGGGAAGAGAG
>JBGSST010000315.1:0-4430 GCA_041736915.1 Bdellovibrionota bacterium | reverse complement strand
CGTTTACCTCACCTCGGGGCTCGCCAAGCAACGCGGCACCGACTGGCTGACGGGCATCGCCACCCTGCGGGCGCTTCTCAATCCCACGGTAAGCCGCTGGAGCTACGACTCCATCTTGCAGTTCGCGTGGCTGCTCAAGTCGTCGCTCTTCAAGTTTGCCGAGCAGGTCACGCTTTACTGGGAGCTGCTCTTTCCGTTTTTCCTGCTGCAGCGGCATTTACGGATGGCGGTACTAGCGTTTGGCTTCGTAGCGCACTTGTCCATCTTCGTGCTGTTTCAGGTGCACTTCTTTTCTTTCGCCATGTGGGGGACGTACCTGAGCCTCGCCCCGCGCGGCTGGATACCCGTCGTAGACCGCCTCGTGGGAAAGATCGAGACGCGTTTCGATGCGCTCTTCTTAGAGCTTGGTCAGGTAGAGGCGAAGGTCCAGCCAATGTCCGCGGAGCCACCGGTGAAAAAAGCCGCCTGAGGTTACATTCCAAAGCTTCCGCCGCTCGAGCAGGTGGCGCTGAAGCTCGGTCCCGTCACATTGCCGGTAACCGGCCGCACCTGGAACTGCACCATCATGGAACAGGTGACCTGCAGGGAGCCGGTAGTGGTGGAGGTAGCCGCTCCACATAGTGAATAGTTGATCCCCCCGTTCACGCTGCAGTGGAAAGTAGTGCCCGAGGGAACGAAACCCGTGCCGCGCGCTTCGTAGGTATTGCCTTGCTGATAAGTTACCGAAGTGATGACCGCAGAGCTGGAATTACCGCCCGAGCTGTTGGTGGCCGAGGAAGCGCTCGTCGCCGAAGAGGAAGACGTAACGGAGGTTCCCGACGTTGCCGACGTAGCTGAAGTTCCCGAAGTGTCGCCTTCGTCGTCATCCTCGTCGTTCAGCACGTCGACCTCGAGGAAGCTGCCGTCCGATTTCTTTGCCACGTAGTAAGCATTCCCGAAGCCAAAAACCAAACGGTACTTTCCCGTGACCAGCTCTTCCGCAACCAGCGCGTGCAATACGGTCTCCTTAAGCGAGCCCGAGCTCTCTCGCCGGGTCTTGCCGTTCGCACTCACGAAAAATACCGATACCGGCGTGCCGTCGCTCAAAGCGTTGGCCCCGCGTACTCCCGCCACGTTGAAGCTGTCGGTAAAAATAAAGCTGATTTCATCGCCGGGACCGAAGGTCCCGCTAACCCCCAGCGCGCCACGTACGCCGGTCGCCTGAATCTTCGACTTTACGTTTTGCGTGCTACAGGCGGATTGAAAGACCGCGAATAGGAGAATGGCGAAATAGAAAAACCGTCGAGTAAAACGTTCCACGCCCGCACATCCTGGATGGAAAAAAAACTCAGGCGTGATGGAGCCCCAAACGGCTACCCGAACGGCCCTGCTCGATCCGAAGATCGCTTCCGCGCTACGGGCCGGTACTACGTGGAACAACGCTCCACCACGCACTGATTTTTTTGATTTGGATTTGGGAATTCAGAAGGATTGTTTTTTTGGAACTCAACAGAGGGTTTTCGATTAGATTTCAGACACCCTACGTACCGCTCAGCTCAACGTACCGCAGTTTCCTGATTTCCGTCTTATTAGAATAGCGCGTCAGAGGCGATTTTCCAAATTTCGGCGTTGGTCGTTTCCGTTAACTTATCCAACACTTAACTCGCTCGATTATGGAGTTTTTCTGGACTGGCTTTTGCCCTGCGTTAAGGCCGTTTACCAGTAACTCGTCGTTATCTTGCAGGGCCCAAGAACCTTGGCGAGGCAGCTAATCCGATCGGTGGGCGGACGGCGTTCTTTCTTCAGCAGCCGATCCTCCATGGCAACGCGGGGCGATACGTTTTCTTCCCCTTCAACCACGCGCACATTGCACTTGCCGCAGGTCCACTGCCCCGCGCAAGACGACGCGATGGGCCGGCCCGCCTGCAGCGCCGCTTCGTACAGCGACGTCCCTTCTTCTACTTCGGTCGTGAAATCGCCGGGCGTAAACGTAACGATTGGCATTCGCCGTTCCCTTTCTTTCGCGTTACAATTCGGGGCATTACCCAAACCTAGGGATCAGTATGCCAGACACGCCGATCGAACCGAATAGCCGCGAAGCCGAACACCTGCTTTCTGAATCACAGGTGCTCAAGAAAGCACTCGATGAGATGAGCAAAGTCGTCGTGGGGCAAAGCGAGATGACTCGCTCGCTGCTGATGGGACTGCTCACCGGTGGCCACGTGCTGCTCGAAGGCTTACCGGGGCTCGCGAAAACTCTCGCCGTGAAAACACTCGCGCAGGTAATCGACGCCAAGTTTCAGCGCGTGCAGTTCACCCCGGATCTTTTGCCGTCGGATTTAGTCGGTACGGTCATTTACCGGGAACAGACCGGCGAGTTTCTTCCGAAGAAGGGGCCGATCTTCGCCAACATCGTACTGGCCGACGAAATCAACCGTGCCCCCGCCAAGGTGCAAAGCGCGCTGCTCGAAGCCATGGCCGAAAAGCAGGTGACCATCGGCGAAACCACCTACCCGCTCGAAGAGCCGTTCCTGGTGCTCGCCACCATGAACCCCATCGAGCAGGAAGGTACTTACACGCTGCCCGAAGCGCAGCTCGATCGTTTTCTCTTCAAGCTCAAGGTGCGCTATCCGACGCGCGATGAAGAACGTTTGATTTTGAAGCGCATGTCGGGGCTGGAAACGCCGTCGGCGAGTAAAGTTCTGTCGACGCCGGCGATTCTCGAAATGCGCCGCGACGTCGGCCGCATCTACCTCGACGAGCGAATCGAGGAGTACATCCTGCGGCTGGTACTCGCGACCCGTAAAGAGGTCGAGTTTCCGGCGGGCGAAGCGAAGGCGGACAAGCTGAAGGAGATTCGCAACGCCATCTCCGTCGGCGCCAGTCCCCGCGCCACCATCTTTTTGGCGAAGTCGTCGCGCGCGCAAGCGCTGCTCGAAGGCCGCACGTACGTAACCCCCGACGATATCAAATCGGTGGCCTACGAGATCCTGCGTCACCGTCTCATCCTCACCTTCGAGGCCGAGGCACGCAGCTTGTCCACCGACGACGTCATCCAGATGCTGCTGGATGCGGTTACGGTGCCATAAAGGAATACGTGGCCCAGGAACTTCACTTCACCGAAGAGATTTTGCGGGCGGCCAACGAGCTTGAGATACGGGCCCGCCGCAACGTCACCGCCTTGCTCTCCGGTAACTACCGAAGCGCGTTTCGCGGCAGCGGCATGCAGTTCAAAGAGTTTCGTCACTACGAGCCGGGCGACGACATTCGCCACATGAGCTGGAGCGCCACCGCCCGCACCGGCAAGGCTACGCTCAAGGTGTACGAGGAAGAACGCGAGCTCGACGTGGTGGTGGCCGTCGACGTGAGTGGCTCTTCGCTTTTCCGGATGTCCGGCCAAAGTAAGATCAACATGTACGGCGAGCTGATGGCGCTATTGGGGCTGGCGGCGATTCGCTCGGGCGACAACTTTGGCGCGTTCTTCTTTGCCGACGAGCCGCTGCGCTATCTGCCGCCGAGCCGCACGCGCAACAGTCTGCTACTGGCGCTGCGCGAACTTCTTGCCCAGCCGCTCGAAGGCCGAAAAAGCGATCTGCGCGCTCCGCTCACTTACCTCGACAAGCTGCTCGGCAACCGGACCATCCTCATTCTGATTTCCGATTTTCTGACCCCCGATTTTCAGCCCGAGCTCACTCGCCTGTGCAAACGGCACGAGGTGATAATGCTTCACTGCTACGACGACGCCGAGCGCGGCTACGGTTTGTCGGGGGTGTACGAGGTTTCCGATCCCGAAACGGGAGAGGCCTATTTGCTGGACGGTAACTCGCGCACCGTGCGCAAGGAACTCGCCCGAATTCAAAACCAGCTTCGCGATCGGCTAGAGAGTGCGTGCCAGGGCACGCGCAGCGACTACCTGAGCTTGAGCCTCGAAGACGATTACATCCGCCGGCTCGTTACCTTCTTCCGCAATCGGGGGCCGGCGCGTGCTTGAGCGGATTGCCACGCTAGCCTTTTTCTTAGTCTCGCTACCGGCGTGGGCCGACGGCCTGACCTACACCGTCTCGAAAAAATCGATCCAGTACGGCGAACGCACTCGAATCGAATTCTCCTTACCCATCTCGGCGCTGGGGCTCGCCAAGTACGACGATGAGAGCGAGCTGCCGGTTTTGAATGACGACCTCATCATGGACAATAAGCACGTCATCGTGCTCGAGCGTGATTTTCGCCGAGAGAAGGACCAGCTGATCTGGCGCTTCGACGTGACCGGCTACGAAAAGGGCAAAGTCATCGTGCCGCCGGTCGAGATCAAGTTCGGCCCGCATACCTTCTCGTCCGAGTCGGTGCCGCTGGAGGTAGTCAGCCGGCGCAAGGCGAACGACACGGAGCTGCGCCCGGACTTTGGTCTAGTCACGCCGCCCGTCGAATGGGGTTTCTGGGGCAAGCTGCTCGGC
>JBGSST010000231.1:0-23392 GCA_041736915.1 Bdellovibrionota bacterium | reverse complement strand
TGGCGGTGGACGGCCCGCTCATCAGCATTCGCAAGGCCGCGCAGAGCCCTTTGGCCCTGCGCCACTCTTTTGGCGATGTGGCCTGGGTGGAGTACCTGGAGGGAAAGCTACGCGACCGGCAAAACATCCTCGTCTGCGGCGGCACCGGCTCGGGAAAAACCACGCTGGCCTCATTGCTGTTGGAGTCGCTACCCGGCCACGAGCGGATCTTGATTTTAGAAGAGGCCCGGGAGCTGCGGCTTACCCGACCCCACGCCCTTAGCCTAGAGGCCCGCCCTCCCAGCCCCGACGGCCTAGGTGAGGTCACCATTCGCACGCTGCTCAAGAACGCCCTACGCATGCGCCCTGACCGGATAGTGCTGGGGGAGTGCCGCGGGCCCGAGGCCTTCGAGCTGCTTCAGGCGTGGAACACCGGCCACGGCGGATCGCTTTCCACCCTTCACGCCAAGGGGTGTCTTGACGGCTTACGTAAGCTAGAAACGCTGGCCCTGATGAGCGGAGTTCCGCTCACCTTTCACGCGATGCGGGAGTGGGTCGCTTCGGCGGTCCAGGTGGTGGTTTACGTGGAGCGCATTGCTGGCCAGCGGAAGATAAGGGAAATATTTGAAATTCAGGGACTTGAGGGCGAAGTGTACCGGGTAACGCCCAAACTACGCCTTGCCTTGGGTCCCCGGATATGCCAATTTCCCTCTCTTTGAATTTTGGACGGCATATGGCCCTTTAGGCCAGAGCCCATAAAAGGAATAGGCAATGAGAGAAGGAATTCACCCCGAATATTTCGTAACCACCATCCGGTGTGCTTGCGGTAACGAAATCAACACGCGCGCCACGAAGAAGGACATTCGTGTTGAAATCTGCTCGAACTGCCATCCGCTCTTCACCGGTAAACAAAAGGTGATGGATACGGAAGGCCGTATCGATCGCTTCATGAAGAAGTACGGAAACAAGCGTAAATACTAAGCGCTTTTTTCGTAACCCTATTTCATGTTCAAAAAGCTCGATGAGGTCGAGGCCGTATTCGAAGATATGGAGTCGCGCCTCACTTCACCGGAAGTGGTTGGCAATGCCCAGGGCTTTCAACGCCTGAGCAAAGAGCATGCTGCGCTCATCCCTTTGGTCACGGCGTACCGTGAGTTCAAAGAGCTGAAGAAGCAGTTCGACGGCAACCTCGAGCTGATCCAGTCCGAAGACGCCGGCGACCTCAAAACGATGGCGCTCGAAGAAAACGCCGATCTCGAAAAAGAGATTTCGGCGAAAGAGCGCCACCTGCGTATTCTGCTCTTGCCCAAAGATCCGAATGACGAGCGGAACATCATTCTGGAAATCCGGGCCGGCGCGGGCGGTGATGAGGCCGGGATCTTCGCGGGCGATCTTTACGGCATGTACCGGCGTTATGCGGAAAAGCTCGGCTGGAAGGTCGAGCCCATGAGCATCAGCACCAACGACGTCGGCGGCTTTAAAGAGATCATCGCCATGATCACGGGCGACAAGGTTTACAGCCGGCTGAAGTACGAAAGCGGCGTGCACCGCGTACAGCGCGTGCCCAAAACCGAAACTCAGGGACGCATCCACACCAGCACCGTCACCGTGGCCATTCTGCCCGAGGCGGACGAGGTGGAGGTGCACCTCAATCCCAACGATTTGCGCATCGACGTGTTTCGCAGCTCCGGCCCCGGCGGCCAGAGTGTGAACACCACCGACTCCGCCGTGCGCGTCACGCACAACCCCACGGGGCTCGCGGTCATCTGCCGCGACGAAAAGTCGCAGCACAAAAACAAAGCGAAGGCGCTCAAGGTTTTGGCGTCTCGTCTGCTCGAGCAAAAGCAACGCGCGCAGGACGAAAAGATTTCCGCGGATCGTTTGAGCCAGGTGGGCAGCGGTGACCGCAGCGAAAAGATCCGCACGTACAATTTTCCCCAAGGCCGCGTGACCGATCACCGCATCGGGGTGACCTTGCACCAGATCGATTCCTTCGTGGGCGGCGATATCGAGCCGATGCTGAGCCAGCTTTCGGCCTTCTACGAATCGGAAGCGTTGAAGCAGCAGACCAACTCATGATTCTTTCCGACGCCATTCGGAAGGGAAAGCAGCACCTGGCGGAATCTTCCGCTTCGTTCGGGGATGCCGATGACCACGTGCTGCGAATCATCGAGGTGGCGCTGGGCTGGGACCGCGCAAAGATTTACTCGAGCCTCACCAACGAGCTGACTAAAGAAGAGCTCGATAAGGTTTCCGATATCCTCACCAAGCGGGTGAACGGGGAACCGTTGCAGTACCTACAGGGCCGCGCCGGCTTTTGGCGAAGCGAGTTCGCCGTGGGCGAAGGTTGCCTCATCCCGCGTCCCGAGACGGAGCTACTGGTCGAAGTGCTGCTGCGCAAAGCGGGGCCCGGAAAAATTCGCGTGGCCGAGCTGGGGCCCGGCACCGGCAACATAGGCTTGTCCGCCCTGCTCGAGCGCCCGAACTGGGAGTGGTTCGCCTTCGAAATGAACCCGCAAAGCCTCGCGTTCGCAAAGCTAAACCACGAGACTCTATTGAGTGGAAACCCGCGTTACCAGCTGATTGAAGGCGATTTCTTTGCCCTCGCCCCCGAGCACGTAGCGCAGGGCGCCTTCGACTGGATCGTCACGAACCCGCCGTACGTGGCGTCTGAACAGATAGACACCCTTTCGGCCGAGGTACGCCGTGAGCCGCGCCTGGCCTTGGACGGCGGCGACGATGGCCTTAGCGTGATCCGTCAGTTAGCGAAATCGGGAGCGATACTTGCCGAAGCGGGCAATCTTTTGATGGAAATTGGCGAAGAGCAAGGACCAGCCGCTATGCAATGCCTCAAGGATGAAGGCTTCAACAAAGTCGAACTTTTCAAAGACCGAGCCGGCCTGGATCGTGCCGTGTGGGGGAAAAAGTAAATGGATGCTTTCATCATCGAAGGACCTTCGGAACTAAAAGGTACCGTCACCATCAGCGGATCGAAAAACGCCGCGCTGCCGATTCTGTTCTCCACCCTGCTCTTCGACGAAGAGGTGCAGTTCACCAACGTGCCGCGCCTGTGGGACATCGAAACCACGCTGCACCTAATGGCGGAAATGGGAACCGACTCCGAGTGGAACAAAGATGAAGGCCGCCTTTCGCTGTTTCCCAAAGTGACCACCCCCGTAGCGTCGTACGAGTGGGTGAAAAAGATGCGCGCCGGAATTTTGGCGCTGGGACCGCTGGTCGCCCGTTGCGGCGAGGCCAAAGTAAGCTTGCCCGGTGGCTGCGCGATTGGCGCCCGCCCGGTTAACTTTCACCTCGAAGCCTTGCAGAAAATGGGCGTCACGCTGGAGGTAACCGGAGGTTACATTCAGGCAAAGGTGAAAGACCGCATTCGCGGAGCCGTTTTGGAGTTTCCGCAGATCACCGTCACCGGCACGGAAAACCTGCTGATGGTGGCGGCGGTCGCCGAAGGCACTACCGTTTTGCGGAATGCCGCGCGCGAGCCCGAAGTGGTGGCGCTGGGAGAGTACCTCATTTCGGCCGGCGCGCAGATCACGGGCCTGGGCACCTCCGAAATTACGATCGTGGGCACGAAGTTAAAGACGCCTCCGCCTTTGGAAATCCCCGCCGACCGTATCGAAACGGGAACGTGGATCGCCATCGCGGTGGCCACGAAGAGCCGGCTCAAGCTCGAAAAATGCCGCCCGCAAGACCTGACTTCGATGATCAGCGTCTTCGAAAAGATGGGCGTGAAATTCGAAACTGACGTGGCGCGCGGACTGATGGAGATCATTCCGGCCGCCGAGTACGAGCCCATCGACGTGGTGACGGAACCGTATCCCGGTTTCCCCACCGACATGCAGGCGCAGCTGATGGTTTGCCTCACGCAGGCCAACGGCACGAGCCACCTGTGCGAAACTATTTTCGAGAACCGCTTCATGCACGCGCAAGAGCTTGGCCGCTTAGGCGCCAAGATCGAGCTCGACGGCAACATGGCCCGCGTCGAAGGGCCGCAAAAACTCAGCGGCGCCCCGGTAATGGCCACGGACTTACGCGCCAGCGCCTGCCTCGTCATCGCGGGACTGTGCGCGAAGGGCACCACGAAAATCGGCCGCATCTATCACCTCGATCGCGGCTACGCGCGGCTCGAAGAAAAGCTGCGACCGCTCGGCGCGAAGATCCAACGCTTCACGGAATAACGGCCCCCCATCATTGCGCCCAAAGGTATCCGTTACATTCTGCCAAGGTTGGCAGAATGTAACGGATACCTTTGGGCCAGTCGAAGGCTATGGCTGCGTGCCCGGCGCGAAGTACTCGTCTACGCCGTCGGTGCAGACACCATCCGCGCAGGGTTTGCGCGTGGTGCGATCGATCTTCACCATGTTGAGATCTTCGGGCGTCTTGAAATCTTCGTCGGGGAAAAAGGCGGCGGCCTCTTTTACAAACTCTACCCAGAGCGGCAACGCGGCGGCCGCGCCCGTTAGCCCCGCTTTTTCCGTAGAGTCGTAACCGACCCACACGAGCACCAGTAGCGACGGCGAGAAGCCCACGAACCAGGCGTCGTTCGCTTCGTTGGTCGTTCCCGTTTTGCCGGCGTAGTACTGCAGCGGAATACCCGAGCTTTGCGCCGCCCGCGCGGTGCCGTGATTGAAAACGCCCTTCAACACATTGATGGTTTGGTACGTCGGCGCCGGATTCAAAGCTGGGGTGCGCGTAATCGGCATCTCTACCGTCGAAGTCTTGCCGGCAATCTTCTTGGTTCCGCGCAGCGCGCAGTTTTGCCCGAGCCCGGCCATCGTAAGGTAAGCCTCGGCCACCTCTAGCGGCGTCACCTCTTGCCCGCCGAGCGAAACCGACGGCAGCGGCTTGAGCGGCGTACGAATTCCGGCCAGCCCCAACGTTTCGATGATCGCGGGAATACCCACCATCTGCGCCACGCGCGCGGTGGGGGTGTTGAGCGAAAGCTCCAAAGTTTCGCGCGCGGTGACCTTGCCGCGGAACTCTTTCTCGTAATTCTTAGGCTTCCAGATCTGCTTATCGTATTTCCACTCGAACGGCCCGTCTTCGATCTCGGTAATCGGAGTAAGCTCCGACTTCAGGCGGTCGAAGCCCGCAAGGAACACGAATGGCTTAAACAGCGACCCGGGTTGGCGCTTACCCTGCAAAATGCGGTTGAACTGCGTGGCGCGGTAGCTGTGCCCCCCCTGAAGGGCGATGACCGAGCACTCTTTCACGTCGATCGCGACGAGTCCGGCTTGCAAGACTTTGCCCTTCTTTTCGCGCTCGGCGATCGACGGGTAGTTCTTTTTCAGCCGCTGAAGATTTTCGTTCAATAGCCGTGAAGACAACGACTGCAAATAAGGATTCAGCGTGGTGTAAACGACCATCGGCTCTTTATCGAGGCGGTCCTTCACGTCGGGCGACATGCGGTCGAGCATGAAGTCGGTAAAGTAATCGACGTCGTGCAGGCTACGTTCCGCCGAAACCACGCCTAGCGGCTCCGACCGCGCGAACTCGGCCTCATCCGGAAGAATGAAGTTGGCGTCGGCCATGCGCTTCAACACCAGGTTGCGGCGCTCGATAATCCTCTGGGGAAACCGCTGCGGGTCCTGCGCGTTGGGGGCCTGGATAATCGCGGCTATCGTCGCCGCCTGCGCGAGCGAGATCTGCGAGATGGGACGGCTGAAGTAGAACTGCGCCCCTTCGCTCACGCCGTGAATCTCGTGCGTTCCCCACTGCCCCAGATAAATTTCGTTCAGGTAGGCTTCGAGGATCGCCTCCTTGGGATAGCGCGACTCCACCACGAGCGCGTACAGCGCCTCTTTGAATTTGCGGTCGAGCGATTTGGTGCGCGAGAAAAAAAGATTCTTCATCAGCTGCTGGGTCAGCGTACTGCCGCCTTCCACCCAGCGCCGGGCCTTGATGTCTTTCCACAGCGCCCGCAAGGTGCTGCGGATGCTGACGCCACCGTGCTCGAGAAAATTTTTGTCTTCGATGGCCATTACCGCGAGCCGCATCGAAGTGGGAATATCTGACAGGGAAATGTAGCTCTGCGTACGTACCCGGCCGGCGTAATAAGAGCCGATTCGCTTGGGCATGCTCTCGAGGTGGGTCAGGTCCGACCGATCCATCATCTTGGTAAGCTTGATGAGCTGCCAGAAGCCGCCATCCACGGCGTCGAAGTCGAGCAGGAAGAGGCCGGGCTCCCAAAGAAAATCGAGCTCTCTCACCTCGGGGCGATAGAGCAAGACTCGCGGATCCGGCTGCTCGTCCACCATGAACTCGCCCGGTACTGGCTCGCCGCCGCTTTTGATCTCACGGTACCCTTGGTCGAGCAAAAGGGACTTTAGATGAGCCGGGCGAATCTTCATCCCGTTCACGAAATCGGGGTGCGAGGCTAGTAGCTTGGTGGGCTGGGCGGTCTTCAGCTCCGCGAACTTGGCGTCGATTTCACGGATGGCGTTCGTGACGTAGCCAATGGCGAACACGGCCACTACGGCGCACGAGGCCAAGAAGGAAAGTAGAAGTCCTATCAACAGTCCTCGAAATCTTTTTGTTCGCATCTTGATAGGGAAGCCCCCTGTCGAGTAGCCTCTGCCCCATGCGCTTAAAGGAACCCCAGGTTAAACACCTTTGCCAAAAGGTACTGCTCACCCTTCGGGCAAAGCAACTGATTATTCTCAAGAAACCGGAATCCGCCGTCCTCGCCAAGATGGAAGAGATCTTCATGAAAGATCTCAAAGTCGAGCAGGATATCGACCGGGAGGCGAAACGACTTCTGGAACAGCTCGAGGCCAAGGGCGGCACGGGCAACATCGACCGTCAGAAAATGTTCCTGCTGATCAAGAAGCAGCTGATTAAAGACCGCAACGCGGTGATTTGAGGTAGCGATGATTTCCGAAGAAAAAATGATCCACATCGTGCATCTGATGATCGACGGCATCTACCATGACGACATGGTCGATTACTCCGATGAAGACGAGGCACTCAAAGAGGCCAAGAAGGTTTGCGTAACGTGGCTCGGCGCGATGAACTCGGTCACCGACATCGCCATCAAGCGCATCTCCACTCAGAAGAACGCGCCGATGCAGGGTACGCCGCAGTGGGACATTCTCTTCAACAAGTACTCGGAAGAAGAGATGAAAAAGAAGGGTTTCTAAACCCAAAATTCGTGTTTCCAGACCCTGTCTTATGACGTAACGTCCGACCCATCACTATGCTTAAAGCTTTATTCTCCGCGTTAATCCTCGGTGTCTCGACTGTATCCTTTGCCGTTTCGATGAATTTCAACGGCAACTTCCGGGCAGATACCGGCTTTTACAACAAGCCCGATCTCGGCGCCGGCAACATCAATAGCAACCGGTCGTACCTGGGGGCGCGAGCGCTGCTCAACCCGAACCTTTTGATCGACGATCACTTCTCGCTGAAGAGCCAGTGGTCGCTGCTGACCTCTCCGGCCCTGACCTCGGGCGCCTCGGCGCTGGGGAATGGACAGGGAAGCTACATTTTTGGCGACAGCGCCACCGCCGGTCTCTTCCTGACCCGCGCGTGGATGGAATGGACGTCCGATTACGGCGTTCTGCGCATCGGCCGCATGCCCTTCGCGTGGGCGTACGGTTTGCTGTGGGACTCGGGCGACGAGTTGTGGGACGACTACCAGACCACGATGGACCGCGTAGAGTACCGCTTGTACCTGGGCCACCTCGTGGGCGGCTTGGCCTACTCGAAGGGGCTCAAGGGCCAGGTGCTGGGTGACCGTGCCGACTCGGCCCACTACTCCGCTTTCATCCAATACGAAAATCCGGAATCGGATATTCAGGGTGGTCTCTTGTACGAGAACCAATGGCGTGCTCCTGGCCAGATGGCGGCGTACATGACCGGCGCGGGCAATCCTTACGGACTCGCCGGCGGCGCGTATCCCCTAGCGGCCAAAACGCCTTACCCGCGTAACAACCACGTGGTGGACATCTATTTGAAAAAGACGATGGGTAGCTTCTCCATCGGTGGCGAGGCCGCGTGGCTTTCCGGCAACGCCGGCGACTACAACGGTGACGGCGTGAACGACACGCTGAACGCGATCGGCGCCACGGTCCGCGCGCAGTACGACTCGCACTCGGTGAAAGCCTTCTTGGATTTCATGTACGCCAGCGGCGACTCGAACTTGAACGCGAACCACCTGAATGGCTTCGTGCTGTTGCACCGCAATCGCCGTCCGGGGTTAATCCTCGGCCGCGAACTGCTGGGCCCCTACGCGGGCGGCGGCAACAACGTTGGTGTCGGTAGCTGCGTGATCTACGGCAACGCCAATAGCTTTGCGGGTTGCTACTACATCCGTCCCGGCGTGAAGATCGAATGGTCGCCGAGCTGGTCGTCGGGCATCGAGCTAATCGTGGCGAAAAAGGCCGCGGTCCAGGCCGGCGAAGCGTCGCACCTTGGCACCGAGATCGACATCGGTACTGATTACGCCGTTTATCAGAATTTCAATCTCGGTTTGAACCTGGGCTACCTGATTGCGGGCGATGGCTTGCAGAAGGCTAGTCCGAGCGGAGTCTTCGGGTTCCGCATGATGGCGGGCCTGAAGTTCTAGTGTTCGCTTTCTCACTCACGTATCTTTTGGCAACGGCGGCTTCGGCCGCCGTTTCTATTTCCGACGGCAAGCCGTCGTACGATTTTGCCGATCAGCTAAAACGTGAGCAGGCTCTAATCGAGAAAGATCCGCTCGACCTGCCCCTCGTTCTCTCCATTGCCGACTTAAAGCTGCTCACGGCCGGCCACGCCGCCAGCCGCGAATGGTTGCAGTCGTACCTATCCCGCCGGCTCGTGCTGCCAACCGAGACCACGACGGCGCTCCAAAACAAAATGGTGTCGCTGCTATCCCGCTTCCGTTTGGAAGAGGCGCAGTCGCTCTATTTTCGTGGAGACATTCAGCGCAAGAATGGGGACTACACCTCAGCCCTCGGGCTGTTCACCCAGGCCGTGCGGCAGGAGCCCGAAAATCTGACGCTGCTCAATCAGAAGCTGCTTACCGAGTTCCACCTTGGACTTTACCCCGCTTACTACGACACGCTGGTGACGTTGAATGGGCTCGTGCCCTTCCAGCGCGATCTGCGCATCCAGGTGACCGAGGCCCATCTGAAGTTCAAGGCGTACCAGAAAATTATCGATCTCGAAGAGGCGCGGCCCATTGGGCGTACCGCACGTGAAGAGCTGGCGCTGGCGTCGGCGTACTACGAGTCGGGCAAGAAAGAGCTGGCCGAGCCGTTGTTCCGCAGCCTGTCATCGCGCCTGCGCGACCCCTCGAGCCAGTTCGTCATCTCTTACTATCTTGGCCACCTGCTAATCGAGAACGACCACCCGGTCGCGGCAAAGTGGAACCTGCTCCGCAGCCAGCGTATTGCCCGTCAGCTGACGATCGCGCGCTGGGATCCCTTCGATGTCCCGGCAAAAGCCCAGGCGATTCCCGAACTTCTGACCAAGCTCGAAGCCAGCGAAACCGCCGGCGACCGGTGACGATTCCCGTCACGCTGCCCAGCCCGGATACGCTTCCACGACCGTCCTCGCCCGCTAAGTGAACGTAATCGCGTAGCCTTTCCTTTGGCTAACCGATTGCAAAAGGCGTGTCTTGGCAGAATACGTGCGTCGGCAAATCGACCACGGACTCTAGAGGGGTTGAGGCCTTAAAGATGAAACAGCTTAAACGAGTTTTAGTAGCGATGACCTGGGTGGCCGTGAGCCTGTTCGCGGCGGCTTGCGCCAATGAGGAGTCACTCCTGCAGACCGGCGTGAGTATCGATTACACGCAGGATTTGAATCCTCCGTACGTCGACGTGCTGTGGATGATCAACGATAAGTCGCCCATGAGCAGCGCCTTGCCGAAACTCCGCCCCGAGGCGACGGCCTTCTTCAAACGTTTGGACTCGGCCGCGCAAAGCTACCGCATGGCGTTTGCCAGCGCGGACATGGAAGTAAATCCCGCCATTCTCCGCCCCGTGGATGCGCCGGCGATTCTGACCAAGGAATCGTCGTCTAACAATACCGTTGAAGATCGCGCCGCGTTCTTCAGCTCGATCCTCGGCCGTTACATCAATTTGTCGACCGGCGCCAAGGAGCTAGGTCTTTCGAGCGTGAAAGCGATCCTGCAAACGAAGTTCGTACCGCGCGCGAACGTTCCGCTCGTCGTGATCTTCGTTTCCGACTCGTTCGACGAAGAGGTTAATTTCACGAACGCGGCCGCCGTATCCAACTTGGTCGACAGCTACGAGGCCAGCCTGCTCGCCATGAAAGGCGGCAACCGCAAGATGATTCGGGTGTACTCGATCAACTACAAGTTCATGGCGGCCGGCCAGAATAACGATAACCGCTGCGCGACCCGTTTCAACGTCGACGCCGACCAAGCGGGCGCGGTGAACGCTTACGACGAGCTGGCAAAACGCTTCGCCGTCGACACGGCGAATCCGGAAGCCTCCACGGGAACTTTGTGCCAGGCCTTCTCGGCCGGTATCGACATCACGGGCTTGAAAATGAAGGAGCCCTCGAAACGCTTCGCCCTCGAGTCCGAGCCCAAGCTCGATACGCTGAAGGTTTCGGTCTTCAAGGCGAACTCGAACGAGATCTTCGACATCAAGTGGAATTACGACGAGACCACGAACGAGATCGTGTTCGACGTGGCGCCGCCGGAAGGCTCGAACATCCGCATCTCTTACTTCCCGGAGTAAGGGCCTCAGTAGTTCTCTTGCGAAAGACAGCGCATGAGATGGCGAAGGGCCATTTCCCAGTTCTTAAGCTTCACCATCAGCTCGTCTTCAATGCAGTGAGCGACGGAGTCGAAGTCTTTGTTCTCGCGGAAGCCAGCGATGGCGCGGATCAACGCCAGCGAATCGCTGCGGCGATTGACGACGGCGGCCACCCCGATAGCCAGCGCCGAGTTTTCGGCAAGCATGGCCGACGGCCACTGCGCCGCCAGCTGGCTCAATGTTTCCATGCAATGACGGAGCAAACGATCGCCTTCCACGAACGATTCGTCGTGTAGAAACTGGGCAACGCGGACGAACGTCTGCTCGAGACGTTCCAGGCGCGAAAGCGAGAATTCGAGCTGGTGGATCTTTCCCCAGATATCCAGCGATTGGGCCGCGGTTAACTCTTCACGTACGGGTGAACACGACGTAAGACCAAAATCTGCTTGAGAATCCCCCTCGAAATCACGCATGGATGTTTCCCCCTTTGTTCGAATCGTTCAAAAATCTTTCGCAGGCGGCAAAATCCTCGATGGCTTCGCCGGCCTGTTCCGAATCCAGCCGCGACATTCCTCGCCGCCAGTACAAACGGGCGAGTAGGCGCGAGACCGCCGTTTCTTCCTGCACGTTGATGAAGGGCCCAAAGTCATTCACCACGCGCACCGACGCCTCTCCGCACAGCGCTTGCAAGGTGCTGTCGACCGCTCCGTCACGCTGGGAAGAGCTGTAGAGCAGCTGGAACAAAGGCGCGTTGCCCACGACGTAGCGCTCGTAAGGAGGAACGGACCGCAGGTAGTCGGCCATCTGCTCCTGGTCGCCCGTCACATTGCAGAGCCGGGCCAGCAAAAAAGCGGTCTGCGGCCGACGGGTCTGCAGCCAATGCGATTCCAGATTGCGACGAGCCACCGAGAAATTGCCGAGATGAAACTCGCAAAGCCCCAGTAGCCACTGGAAACGGGCCTCGTAGGGTTCCACTTTTCTTAAGACCCTGAGCAGTACGCGGGCGAGTACGGCTTCGCCCGAGTCCATCAGTTCGCGTGAGAACTCGAATATCCTATGCTGCAACGGCCGGGTAAGGCGTTGGCCGCGGCGCAAGGCGGTGATCACCTGAGAGGCGAGGAGCTCGTATTGAGTTGGCATGGATAAAATCCCATTGAGCAAATGCCGTGCCACCGTGAGATTCTTTTTTGCGGCGAAAAAGGCGCGATTTCGCCGACGGATCGTCAAGAATCCGTCAGCGACGTCACTTCACTGACTGACGCACGAGGGCGATTAGTTCTGCGATTGGATTTTAGCGGTGGCGGGAATTGCCATGGTGAGCTCGGGCGGAAGCTCGGGCGAGCTCTGGGTGAGCTCCAGGATCCGCTCCGACTTGATTTCGTCGATGCGAGCGATGAGCTCCAGGTCCAGGTTCACGATACGGTTAACGAGCATCTCACGCTTGGTGAAGATCTCTTTGATGCGGGGCTGGTAGTAGTCGACCTCTTCTTGCGAGAGATTCAAGGCCGAGAAAGAAACGGCGATCTTCGATTCGAAAGTACGAATCATGTCGAGGATACGCTCGCGGTCCTCGGTAAACTGATTCACTTGGTTCCACAGGTTCTGCTTTGCCTTCGACAGAAAACCTTCGGTCATCGTCAGCAGTTTCTCGAAGAAACGGTTCTTCAGCTCGAGATAGTGAATCACATCTTCCATTGCTGTCCTCTATTTTGTGGGGGTAGTCACCGGGGTAGGCCCGGGTCGGTTGGTCGTGGGAATTTTCGGGATCTGCTTTGATTATAGGTCAGGTGAAAATCCCGCCGTACCCCTCAAGAGAGGGAGTTTGCAAATTTAACGTTTCCGGTCGAAAAAGGGGCGATGGAAAAATGGCACCGCAGCGTCCTATTGGACGAGACCGTGAGCTCGCTGGGAGAAATCAAAGGTGGCCGCTTCGCGGACCTGACCTTTGGCGAGGGTGGGCATACCGAAGAGCTGCTGAATCGAGGGGCCGCCGAGGTCATTGCGGTGGACCGGGACAAGGAAGCGATTGCCCGGTACCTGCAGTCGGGCGCCCTGCGCGACGATAAGCGCTTGAAACTCCTGCATGGCAACCTCTCCTCCTTCCCCGACGTGCCGCTAGACGGGCCCCTGGACGGCATCATGATGGACCTTGGCGTGAGCACCCGGCAGATTCTGGAAGCCGATCGCGGCTTCTCCTTCACCAACCCCGGCCCCCTCGACATGCGAATGAATCGTGAGGAAGGTAAGCCGCTTAGTGAGCTTTTACGCGACATCGAGGCCGACGATCTGGCCAACATCATCTACGCCAACACCGAGCTGAAGACCTCGCGCAGTGCCGCCCGTCAGATTCTTTTCGCGTACAGGAAAGGCGAGCTAGAGACCACCGACCAGCTCGCCGAGCTCTTCAAAGACCGGCGTCCGGGCCCCAAGTTCGGCAGCATGAACCCCGCCACTGTCATTTTTTTGGCGCTGAGAATGTGGGTAAACGACGAACAGGGCGAAGTGCGCGATACCGTTCCCCGCCTGATCCCCCTTTTGAAGATCGGGGGCCGCCTGGCCGTGATCACTTTTCACTCTTCCGAGGATCGCTGGGTGAAGAACGTTTTTCAGGAGCTGGCCGGCAAATGCGTGTGCTTCTCCCAGCCCTGTCATTGCCCCCGCCGCGAAGTGGTTCGGTGGATCACGAAAAAGCCGGTAGCCCCGTCTGATAAAGAGCTAACGGAGAATCCGCGCTCACGCAGCGCGCTTTTGAGATGCGTGGAGCGGCTCGAGTAGTGGTAGAATTAGCTCTATAAGGGCTCGAACGCCCTGCCGATTTCAACCAGCCAACACACACACGGAATAACGATGAAACGATGGGAAGCCCTCTTCTGGGTCGCGCTCGTTTTTGTCACGACGTACGGACTCATCTCGCTCCGCACCGCCACGGTGAATGCGACGTACGACTACGTGAAGATCGAGAAGCAACTCAAGATCGAAGAGCAAAGCCTGCAGAATCTGCGCGTGGAATGGCTGAAGCTCACGTCGCCGCGCCACCTCCAGGCGCTGGCGAGAAAACTGGGTCTAAAAGCGCCCGGCTTCCAACAGGTGATCCGCTATGATCCAAATGAAACCACGCTCCAGGCCTCACGAGTCAACTGAGCCGAACGTAAATCCCGGAGTTAGCTGGCACAGAATTCGTTTTCTGTTCGGGTGCGTACTAGTTTTTCTGATGGCGATCGGTTTCAAGCTGTTCAAGCTTCAGGTGGTCGGTAATGAGGACCTCGAATCGCTCGCGCAGAAACAGTTCCAGCGCGTAGGCAAGACGGCACCTTATCGCGCTCCGCTGCTGGATCGTAACGGCGAAGAGCTAGCGGTCAGCATCAGCTCCAGCTCGATCTTCGCCCGTCCTCGTCTCATCCGTAACAAACGCAAGGCCGCGACGGCCTTGGCCAAGATTCTAAGCGGCTCACCGGAGAAGTGGCTGCACCGGCTCGACAATGGCAAAGGCTTCGTGTGGATCGCGCGACAGGTGGAGCCCGAGGTGGCGCACAAAGTTTCCGCGCTTAACCTTCCCGGTCTCTTCATCGAATCCGAAAACAAGCGCGTGTACCCCAATGGAAAGCTCGCCGCGAACTTGATCGGATTCACAGATATCGACGGTAATGGGCTCATGGGCCTCGAGCGTGGGTTGAATTCAACGTTGGTCGAGAAGAGCCAGCGTTACTCGCTGGTACCCGACGGCAAGGGCAACCCCAGCTACATCGAACGGCCGAAAGACGCGCAAGCCACCAGCATGCCCGCCGTGAAGCTGACGATCGAACGCCACCTTCAGCACGTAGTGGAAGAAGAGCTGGAGCAGGCCCAACGCGACACGAACGCGAAATTCGTCTTCGCGGTGGTGATGGATCCCAAGAGCGGCGAAATTCTCGCCATGGGCCAGACCCCGTCGTTCGACCCGAACCGCGCCAACGACTCGCCATTGGAGAACCACCCTTTGCGCCCGTTCTCGACCGGCTACGAGCCCGGCTCCATCATGAAGCCACTCTTCGTGGCCGAAGCCCTGCAGCAAGGCAAGCTCGATACGAAATCGCTCGTCGACTGCGGCATGGGCCAGATCAAGATCGGCAAAGTGACCATTCGCGAGGCCGAAGCCAAAGAAAAGTTCGGCCTCATCTCACTCGAGAGAATCCTGACGGTGTCGAGCAACGTGGGCGCCGTTCGCGTCGCCCAAACCCTTGGCCCCGACATGGTGAAACAAGCACTGGGGCGCTTCGGCCTCATCTCGAAATTGAATCTCCCGCTGCCGGGCGAGGCCGTCCCCCACTACGCGTGGGATAGCTACCTCAAGAATCAGATTCACCTGGCCACCGTCGGTTTCGGACAAGGCGCCGCCTTCAATCTGACCAGCGTGGTCGCGTCCTACGCCCCCTTCGCCAACGGTGGCTTCCGGGTGAGCCCGCACCTGATTCCGCCGACGGAGCCGTTAGTGCCGCAGAGAATTTTGAGCGCCCGCGTGGCCGATCGGATGAGGTCTTTCCTGACCAGTGCGGTCGAGTCGAAAGAGGGAACGGGGAAAGCCGCCGCCATTCCGGGAATTCGGGTCGCGGGCAAAACCGGTACCGCACAGAAGTACGTCGCGGGTTCAGGTTACTCCGGGGGAAAATATATGTCGTCCTTCGTGGGCTTTCTTCCCGCCGAAGCGCCGGAGCTAATCATTGGCGTGATGGTCGACGAGCCGCAGGGCAAGTACTACGCAGCGGACACGGCGGCCCCCGTATTTCAGCGGCTGGCCGGACGGGCCCTGCAGATCATGAACCGGATTCCCAAGCAGCCGTTCGTTCCGTCGACGGAGCTCGCGTTGGCGCCGGCCTCCCCGTCGGAGATCCCTGCTCCGGTGAAGGATGAAAAAGGGCGCACCTTGATGCCCGAGCTACGCGGCACCTCGATGCGCGAAGCAATGGAACGGCTGGGCGGCATGGCCGTTCCGATGCGTATCAAAGGAACCGGTTACGTACAGAGCCAAACGCCCCAGGCGGGAACCCCTTTGGGCACGAGCTCGACCATCGAGCTTGCGTTCTCCCCCTCCAGCTGATTTTTTGGCAACGGATTGGAACTCTTCTTTTTATGGCCCCGACTAACGATCCCGACTACAAAAAATTTTCGGACCTCGATGCCCGGCTCGTCGAGACGTGCAAGAAGATCAAGATTCTGTCCGTGCTGGCGTGGCCGCAGGGAATGGATATCGAGTTCCTCGAGGCGTGGAACAAGGGTCAGCCGAATAATCCGCAGCCGTACTTTCGCCAGCTCACGCTGAAAGACGAGCTGAAGACGCTGGAGACAATCATTGCCGAGTGCGATCAGTCGCACCCCTTCGGCGGCTACCTTGCCGAGACCGCCCAAAGTTATCTGATGGCCGCGCGCATGCTGGAGGCTCAGGGTACGCCGGAGTTTACGCAGATCTCCGCCACGCTCTACGGCCGCCCTTCCGACGCCATTGAATCATCGGGTCTCACGCATCTGGACGCGGCCCAAAAATTCATTCAGCTCACCAAGAATTCGATGGACGCCTTCAAGGTGAGCGACGTGGATTTCTGCCTGACCGCGGAGGACGTGGCGGCTTCACTCATCGCTAAACTCGGAGCGTTCTTCGCTGACGACAAGATTACCGTCGTAATCGATGACGATCTCAATGCCAAAGCCACCGCCGGCTCCCAGCGGGTCCGCCTGCGCGGCAAGACACAGTTTTCCGAGCTAGAAGTGGATCAGCTCATTCAGCACGAAGGCTTCGTGCACATGCTGACTTCCATTAACGGGCGACGCCAGAAAGATTTTGCTTCGCTGGGGCTGGGCTCACCGCGCACCACGCGTTCGCAGGAAGGGCTCGCCACCTTCTCCGAGCTGATTACCGGCACGATGGATTTAAACCGCCTACGCCGGATTGCGCTGCGAATCCCGGCGGTGCAGATGGGTCTCGATGGGGCAGACTTCATCGAGGTGTTCCGCTTTTTCCTGGAAAGCGGCCAGAGCGATCGAGAAAGCTTTCAGTCCGCGGCCCGCGTGTTTCGCGGCGGCATTCCTTCCGGCGGAGGCGTGGTCTTTACGAAGGATGCGGTTTACGTTCAAGGCCTCATCTACACCCACCTCTTCCTGCTGAAGAGTATCGAAGAGAATAAATTCTTCTTCGCCGAGCATCTCTTCACGGGCCGGCTCACGCTGGGCGATATCGTTCGCTTGGAGCCGCTCATCGAAAACGGCTGGCTCTCGCCACCCCGTTACTTGCCTCCGTGGCTGCGTAACCGTCAGAAGCTGGCGGCGTTTCTAACCTACTCATCGTTTCTCAATCAGATTCCGCTCAAAGAGTTCACGCTGGAAGAATTTGCGACCCGCGGAATTTGACCCCGTTTCACGCGCGTAATAGTGAAAAGGGAGATGAAATCTCTCGCCTCCTGGCTTACCGCGGAAATTTTGGGCGGGTCCCGAGTGGACTCCACCTCCGGTCCGTATTCAAAGATCACCGCCGACTCGCGCGATGCAGGGCCCGGCTCATTATTTTTCTGTATTCGCGGCACTCAGGTAGATGGGCATAAGTTCGCGGCGGAAGTCGCGGCCAAAGGGGCCAAGACGATCGTCGTCGAAGATCGTTCGCTCTTCGAGCAGCTGCCCAACACCATTCTCGTGCGAAACACCCGCGAGGCTTACGCCCGCGCGTGCGCCGACTGGTTCGGCTTTCCGGGGCGCAAACTCAAGACCGTGGCGGTCACCGGAACCAACGGCAAAACCACCACCACTTTTTTGACGGCGGAACTTCTCGAGCGGGTGGGCTGGCGGCCGGGCTTGATTGGCACCGTGGTCACCAAGACGGGGCGCAGTTCGTCGCAAGAGTCGAACATGACTACGCCCGACGCCTTTCACGTGCAAAAGTCGATTGCGGAGATGGTAACCAACGGCCTCGACTCGCTCGCGATAGAAGCCACGTCCATCGCCCTGGATCAGCATCGCCTTACCGGCACGCCGATTGAGGTCGCCGCCTTTACCAATCTCACGCAGGATCACCTCGACTATCACAAGACGTGGGAACGCTACTACGAAGCCAAGCGCATGCTGTTCTTCGAGATGAATCCGCGTAAGTGCCTCATCAATGTCGACGACGAGTGGGGACGTCGCCTCGCCAAAGAGTTGGCGGCCGACAAGAGCCACGTCGAGATCCTCACCTACTCCGCGAACGGGGCCGGTGCCGATCTCACGGCGAGCAATTTGGTGCTCGATTCCAAAACCACCAGCGGGACGTTGCGGTGGCAGGGACAGAAGTTTTCTTTTCGTACGGCGTTCATCGGGCAGCACAATGTGGCCAACGTGCTTACCGCCGTGGGGGCCGGGCTGGCGCTGGGGATTTCCCCGGAAGAGCTCATCGCCGGACTGCCGCAGCTCAAAGGGGCTCCCGGCCGGCTCGAGCGCGTACCCCTTCCGCAAGGGGCGCCCCAGGTTTTCGTGGACTACGCGCACACCCCCGACGCGATCGAGAAAGCCGCCCAGACGCTCCGGGATGTTCGGGCCCCTCACGGCCGCCTCATCACCGTCTTCGGCGCGGGTGGCGATCGCGACAAGACGAAACGGCCGCTGATGGCCCAGGCCGCGGCGAAGTTCAGCGATCTGCTCATCATCACCTCCGACAACCCCCGCACGGAAAATCCCGACGCGATCGTGGACGACGTACTTGCGGGCTTGAGCGGCCTAAAGCCCCCTTTCCACCGCGAGGTGGACCGGCGTAAGGCAATCGCCCTGGCGTTAGCGGAGGCGGGCTCTCACGACCTCGTGCTCATCGCCGGCAAAGGGCACGAGACTTACCAAATTCTCGGTCGCGACAAGGTCGACTTCGACGACCGCAAGGTAGCCGCCGAGGCGTACCGCACCCGTACGCGCTAGCTCTCGACATCGCGTGTCTAAGTGCCCTGAATACCAACTCATTATGCATTTTTGGTTGCTTACTCCGCTTAAAATCGTGTGCTACGATGACGGCAACTTTTGACACGCTAGCTCATTGGGTTTTGGGGACCGGGAAGAACACTAAAATTCCTTACAATTCAGTAGGTTAATAGTTTCTTCTTGCTGCTGAAAATCCATTCCGTTAAACCATCGCCGGGAGAAAAAATTGCTTTATCATCTGCTGTATTCACTTCACGGACAGTTCAAAGTCCTGAATGTAGTGCAGTACATTACCTTTCGGTCCCTGATGGCGGGGCTGACGGCGCTAGCCATGAGTTTGGCTTTCGGTCCGTACTTCATTCGGCTGCTCAGTAGCCGTCAGTATGGGCAATCGGTGCGGGATGACGGACCGAAATCCCATTTGAAGAAGCAAGGCACGCCGACGATGGGCGGGATTCTCATCCTGTTCACGGTGACCTGCTCGACTCTTTTGTGGGCCAACCTGAACAACTCCCTGGTTTGGATCGTCTTAGGCGTCATGCTCAGTTTCGGATTCATCGGCTGGCTCGATGACTACAAGAAAATCACCCAGAAGAACTCCAAGGGGTTGTCCGAACGGGCCAAGATGGGGCTCATGACCCTTTTTGCGGGAACAGCTATCTTCATCCTCTACATCAAGCTGGGATTCGATACGCGGCTGTATCTCCCCTTCTTCCGTAACGTCACGCCGGACCTGGGATTGTGGTACCTGGTTTTTGCCTGGTTCGTGCTGGTGGGCACGTCGAATGCGGTCAATTTGACCGACGGTCTGGATGGTTTGGCGATTGGCCCCATCATCAGTACTGCCTTAACTTTCGGTATCTTAGCTTACCTAGCCGGCAACTATAAGCTGGCCGATTACCTGTACGTCGCGCGCATCAACGAGGCCGGTGAGCTGGCCATTATCTGCACCTCCATCGTATGTGCCGGGATGGGTTTTTTGTGGTTCAACACCTACCCCGCGCAGGTTTTCATGGGGGATGTGGGAGCTTTGGCGCTAGGCGCCGCGATCGGCATGGTGGCGCTTTTGGTTAAACAAGAGCTACTTCTCGTGTTGGTGGGCGGAATTTTTGTGGTAGAAGCCATCTCCGTAATCACGCAAAGGATTTCGTATAAGGCCACGAAAAAGCGGATATTCCGCATGGCTCCGATTCACCATCACTTCGAATTGAGTGGGTGGGCCGAGCCGCAAGTGACCGTAAGATTTTGGATTATCTCAGTGGTGCTGGCTATGTTGGGGCTGGCGACACTGAAGTTACGTTAGTTGGAATGGGAGAGAAAATTAGATGATTAAAGTCAAAAAGGGCATGAAGGCCTTGGTGGTCGGACTCGGCCGCAGCGGCGCCGCCGCTACCAAGTTGCTCTGTAAAAAAGGCATCAAAGTCACCGTTACCGACGAGCTCAACAAGAGCGACCTCAAGGTCGCGTTGGACTCGTTGGAAGGCTATGACTTTCACACTGAGCTCGGTAAGCACGTGCTCAAGTCGTTCACGGATGCGGATTTCATCGTGGTGAGCCCCGGTGTCCGTTTGGACATCAAGCCCCTGCAGCAGGCGGAAAAGGCGAAGGTGCCCATCATCTCCGAGATCGAACTGGCTTGTCAGTTCATCTCCGAGCCGATCATTGCCATCACCGGCACGAACGGTAAAACGACCACCTCTACGTTGATTGCGGAAGTTATCCAGGCCGGCGGCAAAACCGCGTTCCTGGGCGGAAACGTGGGCATTCCCCTTTCCGAGTACGCAATGCGCCGCGAAAAGTGCGACTACGTGATCTGCGAGATCTCGAGCTTTCAGCTCGACTCTACTTATTCTTTGAAGCCGCACGTGGCTTTGTTCCTCAACGTGGCGCCGGATCATCTGGACCGCTACCCGAGCTACGATGCTTACGTGCAGGCGAAGATGCGCCTCATCGCGAACATGACGGAAGAAGACTACGTCATCACCAACCTGCGCGATCAGAAGCTGATGGGACTGCTCTCGGAGATTAAACCGAAGCTGCTGACCTTCACCTCGGATCCCGTGGCGAAGATCCCGCCTCACTACCTGGAGAAGTTCCAGGGGGCGATTTTGGATCCGGGCACGACCATGAAGTTAAAGGCGAGCCGCTGGAAAGAGCACGACTTCTCGCTCGTGAACGTCGCCCTGCGCGGCGTGCACAACAAAGAGAACATGATGGCCGCCACGCTGGCCGCCAAGCTCTGCGGAATCACCAACGAGTCGATTCAAAAGGTGCTCAACTCCTTCAAGCCGCTGCCCCATCGCATGGAGTTCGTGGCCAAGAAGAATCAGGTCGCGTTCTACAACGATTCTAAGGGCACCAACGTGCACTCTTTGATTCGCAGTTTGGAAAGCTTCCGCGAACCGATCATCCTCATCGCCGGTGGCAAGGACAAGGGCGAAGACTACGCTCCGTTGGCTTTGCCCATCCGTCGTCACGTGAAGAACCTGATTCTCGTGGGCGAGGCGAAAGAGAAGATCAACCGTTCCATCGGCGACTACAGCGAAACGTTCCTCGTCGGAACTTTCGAAGAAGCCGTGTACCTGGCGTACCAAAAGTCGCGCTCGGGTGACGTGATTCTTCTGTCCCCCGGCTGCGCGAGCCAGGACATGTTCAAGAACTACGAAGAGCGTGGCGATTACTTCAAGAAGATCGTCGCTCGCTTCTAAAGCTCACTCGACACCAAGTTTCAAACGGCGGGGAGCCACTGGCCCCCGCCGTTTCTATTTTTGCGGTAAAATAGATCTATCCGTCCCTAACGCCGTTTCACGGCGCGTTATTCCCACGTCAAAACAGAATCCAACTCCATGAACCGCCCGGCGCCTATTTCCGTGCTCATTACCTATTATCGCGAGCGAGAGCTCGTACGCCGTTGTGTGGACTCACTGCTGGCCAACCCCCGCCCGGTGGCCGAGATCCTCATCCACGACGACGCCTCGCCGGAGCCAGCGGCCGATTACCTGCCCAAGCACCCCCTGATTCAGATCCACCGCAGCGAGAAGAACCGTGGTCCCAGCGTCGGCCGCAATCTGCTGCTAAAGGCCGCCAAGTCGGACTTCATTCACTTTCACGACTCCGACGATTGGTTTGCCCCCACCTGGTGCGAGCGAGTGGCCGGAGAGCTGGAGCAGCACAATCCCGACGTGGTCTACACGGAGATCGACTCTTACCGCCACGGCTCGCTTTTCCGGAACAACGTGCTCGAGCTGCAAAAGGTGGCGAACGGTTTGGATCTGGTCACCTTCAGCCTGCACCACGCCCTACTGCCTTTGTCGGGAACTTACCGCACTTCGCTCGTGCGAAGGCTGGGCGGGTACCGCGAGGTGCTATGGCAGTCGGAAGACTTCGAGTTTCACGCACGGCTCGCGCTAGCCGAGCCCACCGTGCGCATACTCACCGACGCGCTAGCCTCCATCGAAGTGCGCGACCAGTCGCGCAGCCAGAAACAGATCGAAGTCTGGCAATGGCGTCTGGCCTCACTGCGATTGCTCTTTTTGGATCTCGCGCCGAAGTACTACGCCACCTTCATCGAAGCGCTTTGCTCCACCGGCTGTCGGCTTTACGAGCTGGGCGACGCCAAGTCGGCGCGCGAAGCTTACGGACTCGCTATGCAGCTAGGCACGCCCCAATACTTGGGCCGATCGCTGTCGTTCCGCTGGCTCGCCAAAACGCTGGGCCCCTTTCGGGCCGAGTGGGTTGGCGTAGCGTACCGCAATTTGCTCCCCGAGCCCCTGCGGCGTCTCTTAAGAGGACCCGAACATGACCGCACTCCCCAACGAAAAGCCTCTTAACCGGATTCAAACTCTGGTCGATTGGCGTGTGTTCTACTCCAACACGGGCGGAGCTTTGCGCTTGATGCGGGAAATTCTTCCGCGAATGGCGGAAAAGTACGGCGTTTCGGTGGGCTACCTATGCCGCGCACGCAAGAATGTTCCGCCCGCCGTGTCCCACTCTTTTGACGCCAGCCTTCCCTTCCCGTTCTCGCTGCTGCCCGAAATTCCGTTCAAGGAGGCTCGTTGGACCCAAAGGCTCACCGGGATGGAGAATACCGTTTTCCACACGCCGTACTACACGCTCTGCCCCGCTCCGCTACCCACGGTGGCCACGATCTACGACCTCATCAGCGAGATTTTCCCGGAGCAAAGCCCCGGTCCCCACTTCGACAAGGTACGCCAAAAGAAAGCCGAGCTTATCCGCGGCGCAACTCGTCTCATTGCCATATCGAAATCGACGACCAACGATCTTTGTCGCCGATTCAACGTTTCGCCCGACCGGGTAGACCACATTCCTCTCGCGGTTGATTTCACATTTTTCTCTACCGCGCCGTCACCGTCCGAAGTCGGTCGGTTCAGATCATCGCTTCCTCCCAGACCGTTCTTACTGATCGTAGGCGGACGCGAGAATCACAAAAACTTCGCTCGCTTCCTGGAGGCGTACCGCGGCTCACCGCTTAAAGACGACTTCCACGTGGTGGTTACGGGCGAAGGCTGGGCCCCTGATGAACAACGCCTACTGGAAGACTCGGGCGTGAAACCCCGCATCTACAATGTGGGGAAGATAGACGACCACGGCCTACGCACGCTGTACCACTTAGCCGCGGCCTTGGTTTACCCGTCGTACTACGAAGGGTTCGGCCTGCCGGCGTTGGAGGCCATGGCGAGTGGCACCCCGCTAGCCGTGTCACACGCCAGCAGTTTGCCCGAAGTAGTGGGCGATGCGGGTTACTACTTCGATCCCCA
>JBGSST010000210.1:0-16688 GCA_041736915.1 Bdellovibrionota bacterium | reverse complement strand
TGCTTAGTGGTGCTTTCGGGCTGTACCGATGGCCGCCCGGCCCCCCTGCGCCCTGTCTCTTTGCGGCAAACCGTTACCTTTGCGGCCGAGCGGCCTACGTCGTGGCGGCGCGAGCCGGGTGAGTACCGCGTGCCCGTGGTGGTGAAACGCTTTGCCGTGCCCGAAGGGGTGGTGGGGGACGTGCGGGTCACTTTAGGGGAGATCCGGAAAGTCGCCGGGAAGTTGCCGGCGCGAGGGAAGGCCCCCTCGTTTTGGCCGCCCGACCCCGCCGAGCGGCCCGTTGCCAGTGAATTCGCGGAGCGCTGGTTTACCGTGCGAAGAGACGGCGACTCGCTTTGGGTTACCTTCTTTCCCCGGCGCGTGGAAAACGGGGAGCTGAAGGCGCTGGAGTCAGCCGAGATTGCTTTCGATGGGGAGGCGGGGCCGGCCGTGCAGTCGGAAGGGCCGGGGGATCGGCCCGCGAACGAGGCGCTCATCCTCACGAGTGAGCGGTGGCGAACGGTGGCCAAAGAGCTCGCGGCGATTCATGCCGATTGGGGGTTCCACAGTGAAGTGGTGACGGTGGAGGCGATTCGAAAAGAGGCGCCGGTAGTCGCCCTCGACGATCTCCCGTTCACTCCGTCGGAGAAAGAAGCGGGGAAGTATTTTCGGAATGGCGGCTTCGACGCTGGTTTCGCGCGGCAGCTGGTTGCGCATCTGCGATCGCGGATGGCCGCTGGGCGACCGAGAGCGGTCCTCATCCTAGGGGGCGCGGCCGATGTGCCGCCGAGTCACTACCTGTATTTCCCCAAACGGCGGCGTTGGCTGCCAACCGATCTTTGTTACGGAGGGGCGTTGGGGTGTTTGCCGTCGGTGGCGGTGGGGCGTTTACCCGTTACGACCCTCGAAGAGTGGGAGGCCTACCGGGCTAAGCTCGAGCGGTGGAATGCTTTCGTGAAAGACGGGGAGGGCGGCCTCACCTCGCTCGCAGGCAAAGCTTTTCCGGGGCCGTTGTTCACGGGCGAGGCGGCAGCCTTGCATGTGGCCGATGGCTTGAAGACCACGTGGGGGACCTCCGCCGTCGACAAGCGCCACCGATCGTTTGGGCGATTTAATGCGGAGGAGATGACCAAAGCGTTACTGGGCCAGGCGCGGCGGCCGTACCTGCTGCACGTGGACCACGGCGAAGGAAATCAGATCCACTTCGATAGGCTGCGATTGTCGTCGCGGCAGATTAGGGAGCTGGCGCACGAGAAAGGGACCGCCACGCTGCCGTACCTGGCGATGTCGATGGCCTGCGCGAACGCGGCCTTCGACCATCGGCTCGTGAACGAGCGCCTGCTAATCGATCCCGAAGGCGGTAACTCGTCGGTGGCGGAGGCGCTGCTTGGGGCGAAGAGCGGGGCCGTGGCCTACGTGGGTTCGATCCGGCGGGCCATGGGGGATCCCGATGTTTCCGTCGATCGCTTTGGCAATTTGTCGACGGCGGGCGGTAGCTACGGCGTAGAGATGCTGATGACGTTTGCGGAGGAGCTGGCCGGAGCCGATGGGCCGCGCTTGGGTGACGTGCACCGGGCCGCACAGCGCCGCTACGTTTACGGCGGTGGTCACGCGTGGGACGACGAGTACCACGCGTGGAGCTGGAGGAATTTCACGTTGCTGGCCGATCCGCTTTTGCCCTTGCCGAAGGCCGGCCGGAAACGGGTTCGTGAGTGGAACGCGGTTTCGGTGGAGCCGTACGAAAAAGCGGAGCTGGGGCTTCCCCTTTCCGGAGCGGAACTTCGTCACGCGGCCGAGCTCTCCGCCGAGTCGTGGCGTACCCCGGTCAACGTGAACGAACGGCGCGAGAAAGTAGGGCTGCGCGAGATGGTGGCCAAAGGCTCCGTGAAATGGGAGTCGCCACGCGCCGAGTGGGAAGCCGGGGACGTCTCGCTCGTGAAATGGGAAAACCCGGCGTTCCCCTTCGAGGAACGCCAGGTTTGGGTAGAAGTGCGTTAGGGCAGAATGTGTTTTCCCTCGACGTCGATCAGGTGGGTCTTGCCGCCCCACGAGAACTGCACGCCGTAGTCGTCGACGTATAGATTCGTGCCCTTCCAATTTTCCGGCGTTAGCCGTTTTCCGCTCGCATTGAAGGCATAGACGAAATCGCCGAGCGTGAGCGCCACGATCGTGTTCGAAATCAGATAACCATCGGCCTTCCAGTTGTCCGGCGTGAGGCGCGTGCCCGCGGCGTTGAAGGCGTAGATGTACGAGTTGTAGGTGAGGCCCAGAATACCTTCGGATACCGAGTAGGTGTCGGCCTTCCAATTTTCGGGGGTGAGGCGCATTCCCGATTTATTGAACGCGTAGATGAAATCGCCGCGCTTGAAGGCGACCATCTCGCAGCTCTGTTTGTAGTTGTCCGCTTTCCAATCTTTGGGAATGACGTTCACGCCGCCGGGGCCGACGGCGTAGATGTTCTCGCCATTCATGACGACCCGCAGACAGTCGAAGCGTTCCTCCGCGTGGGCGGAAGTGCCCAACGTAAGTGCCAGAGCCAACAGACCAAGTAGCTTCACTCTCATTTTTTCCCCTTAGTTCGATTTTGAGGCCAACGAAGCCCGCTAACAGCAAGAGCTCGGCCAATCCTTCTGGGTACATTTGCCTATAAACAGGGAAAATTTTTAGTGCCATCAGGCCGGTAGTGCCAAATGGGATGAATATGCGCATTAAGCTAAAGAGGAGTTCTAAAAATGACGGAGGTGAGGGAAAATAACCCTTTCCCCGCAGTACCAATCCCGAAACATCCTAGGAGAAATCAAACATGAAACGGTTATTTGTCTTTTCAGCGGCGGCTCTTTTCTTGAGCGCCTGCGGCGACGACGCCTCCACCAGCTTCACCGCGGCTTCCGGCACGGTTACTAAAGCCGTAGCTACCAGCAACAAAGGCACCATGCAGTCGGGCGCGAAGCTCGTCTTCAGCGGCGGAACTCCCACGAACTCTCCCTCGGGGGTTCGCGAAGATGACGTTTATGCCGCGTGCACCACGAAGAATCCGACGACCGAAGTCGACGCGGATAGCGATCAGATCAAGACTCAGACGCGTACTTACGCCTGCAGCAACATTGCCCAGGGAGAAAGCACTTTGACTCGGAACGGTACGGTCACCGTAACCGACAAAGACGATGCCGACGCCAACTCGGGTTGGAAATTTGCTTACGACATGACGGGCTCGTACAAGTACAGCACCCGCGCAGAGCAGACCAATACCTATTCGTACAAGGGCTTCTGGGAATTGACCAAAGATGCCACCACGATTACCTACGCCTCTGACTATCGCGGCGAAGGTAGCGAAACACGCGATGGTGTCGCCGAAACCTACGTCGGCGGTGGCACGTGGAGCCACAAGATCACTCCGACCGATATGACCAATCCGTACACGGGTGGCGGGTCGATCGAGATGGGCGGCTTTTACGCCTTCAATTGGACGGAAGATTCCAAGACGAAGAACTACGTCTTCAAGATGTCGAGCACCGGGTTGAAGTACGGTCACCACACGACCTGCACCCAGTTCTTTAAAGAAGGTAGCTACTCCTACACGGACGCGTCGAACAACGTGATCACCTATACGTTTAATCCGGACTGCACCACGGCCCCCACGGTGACGTACAACACCGAAACGATCTAAGCGTTTCTCATTTGCGAAAAAGCAAAAGGCCGATCGCGCTGCGATCGGCCTTTTTTAATTCGTACGGGCGCACCAAAAGGGAGGGACTCCTTTTTGGTTATTCTTTTTTGCGGTTGTAGCGCTCGAGGAACTCGCGATCCGTTTCGGTCGGTTCCGGATCGGTGTCGAGGTCTAGCTCTTCAACGGCCTCTTTGAACTTTTCTTCGCTCTCGATGCCTTCCTTGATCTTCTCCATCACCTCACCGGGGTAACGGCGGGAGAGGCGATCGACGTAGGCATTCAAGCGGCGCTCCGCTTTGATCTGCTCGCTGAGCTTAATGGTGCGGTAGTTGGCGATGTAGTGCAGGCGGCAGTAACCGTGCGATACGGCCTCCGCTCTACACTCTTCGTGCATGCAGTAACGTTTCTTGGGCTTGGCAACTTTCTTAGTGGTGGCTTCCTTCATCGGCTTTACCCCTTCACACACTTATCGGCATAAATCCGAAAGGGATTATGCTGTTGTGCGTCGAGAGAGAAGGGCCGGGATCATGGGGAGCCGTGGGCGTTCCACCCAGTAGAGAAATAGGCCGCGGAACGTGGTCAGCGCCCGGCCGGCCAGGGTGAAGATACCGCGACGGCGCGATAGACTGCGGCTGGGTTGATGGGGAACCGGTACTTCGGCGACGTACTCCGGCCGTTGCCTGGCCAGAAACAAAGGTACCGCGAGCTCCACCGGAACGTGCTCGATGGGAACGCCGGCAATGGCTTCCAGCGCGGCCGAGCGCTTGATGAGCCGGAAGGGAGTGCTGATGTCCTTCAGGTGAACGCCGAAAAACCAGCTCACGAGCCAGGCCTGAATCTGCGAAAGGGCGCGGTGGAAAAAACGCTCCAGCCGGTGCGAGCGGGTGCCCAGCACGGCCAAGTGAGCCAAGCGCAAATCCCACATCCGGAAAAAATCGCTGGGCTCGTAGCGCCCTTCGCCTTCGATGACCGCGAGATAGTTGCCCCGGGCGGCTTCGATTCCGCGGCGGATGGCGTGGCTCGTGCCGAGGTTCAACTGGTGAATCACCCGCAAGGTTTTGAACTCTTTGCGCAGGTTGTCCAGCACGCGGCCGGTGCCGTCGTTGGAGCCATCGTTGATGGCGACGATCTCGAAGCTGGGCACCTGGGGGGCCAGGCAGTCGATCCACTCGCGCAGCACCTTTTCCACCGAATCTGCCTCGTTGTAGCAAGGCAGCAGCAGAGTCAAATCGGGGGACGCAGTTACGGGAGCGGTCGGTCGCGTTGGGTTCACGGCAACCCGATTATAGCCGAGTTTTTTTTCCCGCGTCTGGCTACTTCTTCGATTTTTCGGCGAGGGTCGTTCACGGCTTGGTTAGGGAAAGGTTAGTTTTCGGCCCAGGGTTATTGTCAAGAACCGCGCCGTGGTGGTACACACAAACATGGAAATAACCAAAACCGCCCCCCTTCAAGAAGCCCTCACATTTGACGACGTTTTGCTGGTGCCCCGGTACTCGGAGGTGACCCCTCCCGAGGTCGAGCTTTCCACGCGCTTTACGCCGCAGATCGATCTTAAGGTCCCCATCGTCTCCGCGGCGATGGACAAGGTAACCGAGAGCCGCACCGCCATCACGATGGCCCGGGCGGGTGGCATCGGGGTGATTCACCGCAACCTTCCGATCGAGCGGCAGGCTCTCGAGGTGGAAAAGGTCAAAAAGTTCGAAACCGGCATGATCATCGAGCCGCTTACCTTACGTCCCGACCAGAGCGTGAACGAAGCTTTCGAGATCATGAAAAAGAACAGCATTTCCGGCCTCCCCGTTGTGCTGGACGGTAAGCTGGTCGGCATTCTCACCAACCGCGATTTACGGTTCGAAGAGAATATGAAGCGCCCCATCTCCGAGGTGATGACCCGCGAGGAAAAGCTCGTGACGGCCAAAGAAGGTATCGGGCGGGAAGAGGCGATGCGCCTCATGCACAAGCACCGCATCGAAAAACTCCCGGTAGTGGATTCGGGCCGGACGTTGAAGGGGCTCATCACCATCAAGGATATTCAAAAAACGATTAGCAATCCGCTTTCCAATCGTGACTCCAAGGGCCGGCTGCGCGTCGGCGCCGCCGTGGGCACGGGACCCGAATCACAAAAGCGGATCGAGGCGTTGGAAGATGCGGGGGCCGACTTCGTGGTGGTCGATACCGCGCACGGCGATTCGAAGAACGTGATCGAGATGGTGCGTTGGGCGAAGAAGACTTTTCCGGATCTCGTGGTCATCGCGGGTAACATTGCGACCGCCGAAGGGGCGCAGCACCTGTTCGAAGCCGGGGCCGACGCCGCTAAGGTGGGCATGGGCTGCGGATCGATCTGCACCACCCGCATCGTGGCGGGGGTAGGGCTGCCGCAGTTCACGGCGATTCGTAACTGTGCGCCGGTAGCCAAGAAGTTTGGCCGCATGATCATCGCCGACGGTGGAGTGAAATACTCCGGCGACGCGGTGAAGGCATTGGCCGCCGGGGCCGACACCGTGATGGTGGGCAGCCTCTTCGCCGGTACGGACGAAGCTCCGGGCGAGATTGTTTTTTACCAGGGCCGCACCTACAAATCGTACCGCGGCATGGGCTCCATCGAAGCGATGCGAGAAGGTAGCCGGGATCGGTACGGGCAGCAGGGCGTAGATCCGGACGGACTCGTTCCCGAAGGTATCGAAGGCATGGTTCCCTACAGTGGCGAGCTGTCGCGGGTGCTGTACCAGCTGGTCGGCGGTATCCGCGCGGGCCTTGGTTACCTAGGGTGCCGCTCTTTGAGTGAGCTGCGCGACAAAGCGGAATTCGTAAAGATCTCCGCCGCCGGGCTAAAAGAAAGCCACGTGCACGACGTATTCGTAACTAAAGAAGCCCCCAACTACCGGCCTAACGGCTAAGAAAGGTTATCAGCGTGGATTGCCCCGTCGTTATCCTCGATTTCGGATCTCAGTTCACCCAGCTCATCGCGCGTTCGGTGCGCGAGCTCGGTGTGTATTGCGAGGTCGAGCCTTACTCAATCTCGCTCGCTAAGCTTCACGCCAAGAATCCCAAGGCGCTCATTCTTTCCGGCGGCCCCTCTAGCGTTTCGGCGAAGAAGGCGCCGAAGCTCATGAAAGAGATTCTCGATTCGCCGATTCCGGTACTCGGAATTTGCTACGGGATGCAGCTGCTCTCGCACCTGAGCGAGGGCAAGGTGACGTCGGGCGGATCGCGTGAGTACGGTGCGGCCGAGCTTACGGTGATGAACAATTCGGGGCTCTTCAAAGGCTTCAAGGTAGGCCAAAAGATTCCGGTGTGGATGAGCCACGGCGACAGCGTGGAAAAGATTCCGGCGGATGGGCAGATCACCGCGAAAAGTGAAACGTGCCCCGTGGCGGCTTTCGAACGAGGCCGGTTCGTGGCGGTGCAGTTTCATCCGGAAGTGGCGCACACCCGGGACGGACAGCAGATTTTGGGCAACTTCCTTTTCGGAATGGCGGGACTCGAATCCGGCTGGAAGATGGAGAACTTCTTCGAGCTGAAGTCGAAAGAGATCTTGGAGCAGGTGGGCGACGCGGAAGTCATCGGCGGCGTATCCGGTGGTGTGGACTCGACGGTGATGGCCGTGTTCCTGGGCAAAATCCTGGGTAAACGCTTTCATCCGATTCTCGTCGATACGGGGCTTCTCCGTAAGGACGAAGCGAAAGAGGTCGACAAGGCCTTGAAGGCCGCCGGCGTAAAACTGCGCGTGGTCGATGCGTCCAAGCTTTTCCTGACGAAGCTCAAAGGAGTTTCCGATCCCGAAAAGAAGCGGAAGATTATCGGTAAGACCTTCATCGAGATTTTCGACAAAGAGTGCAAGCGCGTGAAGAAGGTGAAGTTCCTGGCGCAAGGCACGCTCTATCCCGACGTGATCGAAAGCGTTTCCGTGAAGGGGCCGAGCCACACCATCAAGACCCATCACAACGTGGGTGGTCTGCCCAAGAAGATGAAGCTTGGGCTCGTCGAACCGTTCCGCGAGCTGTTCAAAGACGAAGTGCGGGCACTCGGGCGCGAGCTCGGCATTGCCGATCACCTCGTGGATCGCCACCCGTTCCCTGGCCCCGGCCTCGCGGTTCGAATTCTGGGGGACATCAAGGGCAAACAGCTCGATCTGCTGCGCGAAGCCGATGCCATCTTCATTGAAGAGCTTCGCCGACAAGGGCTCTACGGGAATATCTGGCAGGCCTTCTCCGTGCTCCTTCCCGTTCAATCGGTAGGGGTGATGGGGGACTCACGGACGTACGAATCGGTGGTCGCCTTGCGCGCGGTCACCAGCCGCGATGGCATGACGGCGGATTGGTACCACTTCGAAAAAGAGGCGATCGGTAAGATCTCTAACCGGATCATCAACGAAGTTCCGGGAATCAACCGTGTAGTTTACGACGTGTCGTCGAAGCCGCCGGCTACCATTGAGTGGGAATAAAGCGCCAGGCCGCGTTAAGCGATTCGATGACAAGCCGGGGTACCGCCTACTAATATTCGGGCATGGTTTTCGACCTTTTTCATTCGATTAGCGATCCGAAGGTAGGGGGCAAGCAGTCCGGCCCCGCTAAGAGTTACCAGGCTTTTTTCGACCAGGTAGAGCTGGCCGAGGCGCTGGGGTTCGACACCCTCTGGTGCGCGGAGAGCCATTTCTCTTCGGAAACACAAAAGACCACGTCGGTCGCGACCATTCCCGAGTTTTTTGGCGAGGTCGGCCTGAACTGCGACTCGTTTCAGCTATTTCATGCGCTTCAACGGTGCACGAAGCGCATCAATCTCGGCACGGCGATTCACAACATCGTGGGCGGCAGTGGGGGGCCGATTGCTAGCGCCGATCGCGTGAATTTTCTGCGTTACTGCAACGCCACTGTTTGGGATGAGCCGCGCCATTTGAAGATCGGGGTGGCCGCCGGGCGGTTTCCTTATCAGAACTCACCTTTCGGCATCGTACCGCGAGATCTCGCGGAAACTGGAATGTGGAATCTGGTGAAGCGCTACGTGTTCTTGGAGGCGTTGGAAATTTTTCTGCGGCTCGTGAACGGCGAAACCTTTAACTCTAAGTCGGTCGCGCAATACTACATCTCCGAAGGCGAAGCCCGGGCCGGCCTCAAGGGGCAACTTCCGGTGGGAGTCGGTTTTCCCTATTTCGTGAAGCCCCGCTGGGAGTTCGAGAATCTCACGCTGGTACCGTCGTTAGAAAAGTCGGCGCCGTTTTCCGTCGTGCTCGGATCGTCCGATCCAGAGGCCCTAAAGGTGGCCCGTAAATTCTTCGACGTGGATTTGTTCAACTTGTCGTTCACCCCGCCCGAGCAGATTGAAAAGCTGCACGAGCAGATGAGTGTCGCATCGGCTACTTGGCACCGGTCGCGCCTGCCGCGTACGGTAATGGTCTTCATCGATCCGGATCGCAAGAAGGCCCAGGCGCTAGCTAACTTCGTGCTCGATGCTTACATCGAAGCCATGAAGGGAACCGCGCAAGTTCCCGATAAGGCCGTGCTACTGGAACGAGCGCTTGTCGGCGACGCCGCCGAAGTGCGCGACCAACTTCATCCCGACAATCCACGACGATTCGATGCAACGGATCGCCTGATGCTCTGGTTCGAATTCAATCAGCTGGATTCAACGGCGGTACAGAATCAGATGAAGTACTTCTGGGAAGAGGTCGGGGAGAAACTCGTATGATTGGCGCGTCGCCGCTGTTTTCGCTTCTGCGGGACGGCATTCCCGAAGTTACGGTTCACGGTGAGATTACCGTCACGCACAATGGCCGCATCGTTTTTCAAACCGCCGAGGCGCTCGGACTTTACCCGGCGCGATCGTTGCTAAAGCCGTTTCAGTTTCTGGCCACGGGGTTACCCACGGGCAATTTGCCCCTGCGGCACGTGGCGGCGCTGGGATCGGTGTCGGGTACGTCCGAACAGGTGGCGACGATTCAGGACTGGTTTTCCGGTGAGAACGCCCGCTTTGCCGACGGAGTGCAGGTACCCGCTTCGGTGCCGCTCGAAGAGCGGGCGCGGGTTCTGGCGCGCGAAGGGGGCCAGCCGGCGAGCCGTTGGTACCATACCTGCTTTTGCAAACACGCGGCGATCGTCGAGGCGTGCGAGCTGCACGGTTGGAATCCGAAAGAGTATCTACGCGTTGAGCACCCGTACCATACGGCGCTCATGCAGCGATTAGAGAAATGGCTCGGACGCAAAGTGGGCCGATACGTGGTCGACGGCTGCGGATTGCCTAGCCCCGTGCTGCTGTCGTCGGAGCTAGCGTCGTTATTCGAGAAGCTGATGTCCGCGCCGGCGGGTTCACCGGAGAATCACGTGGCGCGCGCTATGGCGGCCCACCCGGAGTGGATCGGTGGACCCAATCGCGTGGACACGCGAACCATGCAGAAAAACTCACCGGCCACGATTGCCAAGGAAGGGGCCGACGGCCTAACCGGCATCGGCGCCATTGCGAAAACTAAAGTTTCCGGCCCGGTCGGCATACTGGTGAAAATCGCTTCCGGGTTTTTTCCGGAGCTAGCCGCCATGGCGGTCGCCCCCGTGCTGGAGGCCCTTGGACTAAGCCCGTTGCACGAACTGCCCAAGGGGCAAACGCTCGAGTACCACTACGCCGCGTTCGAAAAGCCGGGCCGGCGGATTTTCGACCTGAGCCCCGTCGTCAATGAGAAGACGGCGGTGTGGCCCGGCGACGTTCCTTTCTCGCGCGAGGTGAGCCTCGACACAAACCACGGTAGCCACCTCACATTGTCGGCGATCAAAACTACGGTGCACGTGGGCACGCACACCGACGGTCCCAATCACTTCGAGGCCGGTCAGGTAGGAATTGGCGAGGTTCCACTGGAAAAGTACTTGGGCCTTTGCGACGTGGTGTCCGTGCGCACGCCGCGCGGAGGGACGATTTCGGTGTCCGACTTGGGCAAGACCGTTCTGCGCACGAAGCGCGTTCTGTTCCGTACCGGTTCGTTTCCCAATCCCGAACACTTCAATGAAGACTTCGTGGCGCCAAGCCCCGAGCTCGTCGATCACTTAGGATGCCTCGGTGTGGTGCTGATCGGTATCGACACTCCGTCGATGGATCCCTTCTCGTCGAAAACATTGACCGCCCACAAGAAAACGCACGAGTGGAAGCTTGCGGTACTGGAAGGAATCGTATTTCCGCCGGAAATGGAAGATGGGGTTTACGACATGGCCGCCCTGCCGTTAAGGCTCGAAAATGGGGATGCCAGCCCCGTTCGCGTGGCCCTGAAAAGAGTGAGGTAGCTTCGGCTACTTTGGAGCCGGTACGCCGTACTCGATGCCGGCCCCGAGGTTCGTACGCAGATCCCATAGCTCCGGGAAGAAGCGCTTCTTGAGCGTCGTGGTCAGATATGCGGCCCCCATGGAGCCACCCGTACCGGGCTTTTTGCCAATCATGCGTTCCACCATCTGTACGTGACGGAAGCGCCATAGCCAGAAGAGCTCATCGTATTTGATGAGCTTCTCGCAAAGGTCTTGCAGGGGTAACCACTTCGGTTCGTCGGAATAGATCTTGGTGAGCGCCTTGGTGATCTGCTCGGGCGTACGCTCCGTGATCAATCCTTGGCGCTTCAGGTGATCGAAGAAAACATCGCGCAGATTCGGTTTTCCCATCAGCTTTTGTAGAGACTCTTTCCACTCCGGAGAGAGCGCGAACAACGCCTGAAATTCCACCGCGTCGATTCCGCTCATCAGCTCGAGCTGCCGAAACTGGTGACTCTGAAAACCGCTGGCCGGATTCAGGCGCGACCGAAACTGATTGAACGACACAGGAGTCATCGTTTCGAGAATTTCGATCTGATGAATCACGAGCCGGAAAATCTCGTTCACGCGATCCATGATGCGGTTCGCCGGCACGAGATTGTCCTGCTCCATCGCCCGAAACAGGTACGTCATGTCGTGGAGTACCTGCTTGAACCACAGCTCGTAGGCCTGGTGCACTACGATGAAAAGCATTTCGTCTTGCGCGACCGGCTCACCCTGCGGCTCTTGCAAAGCGATGAGCTCATTCACCTTGAGGTACGACGTGTAGGTCAGTTTGCTCTTCGGGTCCATCGTAGCGTGATTAAACGTTGCTGGTGGCTTCGGTATCGTTCCCACCGTATTCGCGTGGGTTGATACTGTATTTTTTGATCTTTCTTAGCAACGTATTTTTGGGAATGTTGGCGAGCTCCGCCGTCAGGTTGATACGGCCTTTGTTGCTGCGCAACGCCTGCACGATGAACTCCCGTTCGAACGTTTCCTTCCCCTTTTCCCAATCCATTCCGAGGAACGAGATGGGAGCCCCTTGCGTCGTGCGCGGGAAAGTGGGCCGACGCGTCTGCGCCGTGTTCTGCCGGATGTACTCGGGCAAACTAAAGTAGGTAATCTTGTCGGAGTTCTCCACTACGAAGGCGTGTTCGATCGCGTTTTCTAGCTCGCGAATGTTACCGGGCCAATGGAAGCCTTCCAGGGTGGCCAGCGCTTCCGGGGCAATGCCCAGCATGCGGGAGCCGTGCTCTTTATTGTACTTCTCGATGAAGTGATGAACGAGCGACGGAATGTCGTCCTTGCGTTCGCGCAGGGCGGGCAAGAAGAGCGGCATTACGCTCAGCCGGTAGAAGAGGTCTTCGCGGAACTTCCCTTCCTTGATCGCCTTCTCTAAATCCTGGTTCGTGGCGGCAACGATACGAACGTCCGCTTTCACTTCGCGATTGCTGCCCACCGGAGTAAACGTGTGCTCCTGCAACACGCGCAGCAGCTTCACCTGCGTGGCCGAACTGGTATCGCCAATTTCGTCGAGGAACAAGGTGCCGCCGGCGGCGTACTGAAACTTTCCGATCTTACGTTGGTCAGCGCCCGTGAAGGCCCCTTTCTCGTGGCCGAACAGTTCACTTTCGATCAAATTTTCGGGGATGGCCGCGCAGTTAACGGCCACGAATGGGCCGTTCTTGCGGGGGCTATTGTAATGGATCGCGCGGGCAACCAGCTCTTTGCCCGTACCGTTCTCGCCGCGGATCAACACCGAGGTATTCACGCGGGTAAGGCGCTCGACCAGCGAGAAGACGCGCTTCATGCTGTGGCTGTTGCCGACGCACTCGCGCCCTTCGCCCGGCATCAACGGAGCGGAATAACGAATGCGGTGGATCATCTCGAACGCGCGCTCGGCCTTTTCGACCAAGGCTAACAGCTGGGTTTCGGAAACCGGTTTTTCTACGTAATCGAAGGCGCCTTCGCGAATGGCTTCGATAGCGTCGCGAATATTTCCGTGGGCGGTGATGAGCGCGACGGCGGTGGAGTACTGCTGCTCACGTACGTGGCGCAGGAACTCGAGACCATCCATCTCCGGCATCTTTACGTCGCAGAGGACGAGGGGGTAGTTATTCGCCTGAAGCTTTTCCAGCGCCTCGACGCCGTTACTTGCTTCATCAACCTGGTAGCCTCGTGCCCGAAGCATTCCCGCGACCTGTGTTCTTAAGTCGGACTCATCATCCACGACTAGGACTTGATACATCGCACACCCCGCAAATAAGTAGTGCCGTATTGGTACCAGAAACGGGGATCGCGGATCAAGAGCAAAGCGTCATAACCAATAGAAAGTGCCAATGGGACCAGCCACTTAGGTGACAATTCTCGTCACTTTCCCAAAAGGGGCCAACCCCCTTTCGGGAATCCTTTCCTAAAAGGGGGTTGGCCCCTTTAGGGAAGGGGGAGCCAGAAGCTGACTCGGGTGCCTTCACCGACCACGCTGTGGATTTCTAGCCGGCCGTCGTGCAGCTCCACGAAGTACTTCGCTAAATAGAGACCTAGCCCCGTACCTTTAGTTTCACCGGCAGCCTTGCGGCCGCGGAAAAACTTGCTCGTGACCTTTGGTAGCTCTTCATCGGGGATCCCGGGCCCTTGATCCTGTACCGATACCTTCACTTTGCCGTCTTCTTCGCCGGTGCGAACTATGACGCGTGACCCGTTCGGGCTGTACTTGATGGCGTTTTCGACGAGGTTGGTTACTACCTCTTCAATGAGGCAATCGTCACCTTCCATGGAGAAGAGCGGCTCCAGGTCCGCGACCAGTTCGATCTTTTTTTCGTTCGCGGCGAAGGTGAGCCGTTCGATGGCTTTCTGGGCGATGCGGTTGAGATCGACGACCCCTTTTTTCGGCTCGATGGCGTGCGTTTCCATCTTCGTCACCTTAAGAATGTCGGAGATGAGTCGCGAAAGCTCTTCGTTCGCCCGGTCGATCGTTTTGAAATTGTCGCGCACGAGCGAGGATAGCTCTTTGGTGTCATTCAGCGAACGGTCCACCACGGCCTTGATCTTGGCCAGCGGGGTCTTGAGGTCATGGCTGAACAGTGAAATGAAGTTATTCTTGAAGCGATCCATCTCGCGTAAAGTCTTCGACTCCTGCTCGATCTGCCATTGCTCTTCTTCCTGCCGGCGCAGCTTGTAGCCGACCATGATCAGATGAGTGCCGAACACGCAGAAGATGGGGCTTGCGATACTGAGCCACAGCTTGAACTGCGAGAAGAGGAACAGACTGATTAACGCCATTACGAGGGACAGCAACACCAAGAAAATCCACGCGAGCGTAAGCGGGAAAAGCATGATGAGCACGATCGACAAACAGACGATTCCCACGGCGATGAACGTGGAGACGTACTTGGGTATGCCGCGAATTTCGCGCCCGGAGAGGAAGGTATCGATCGTATTGGCGATAATCTCTTCCTGCGCCATCGGGCCGAAGGGGGTGAGGTTGAACTCGGCCGGGCTTTCCTCGCGGCCAATGAGCACGATCTTGTCGCGAATGGCGCTTTCGGGGATCAGGTCATCGAGAATTTCGTTGGCGTCGGCGCTGGGGTAGGTGCCTTTGGGCCCACGAAAATCGATCCACATCGGCAAATTCAAATTGTGCGTAACCGGCTTCATTCGCTCACCCGCGGAGGCGCGAAGCGCGAGCGACGGAACGGACGAGTACAGCAAACGGTGCGATCTTACGGTGTTGTCGGGATCGGGAAACACGTTATTGAAGCCGAAGTTGTCACCAATCGTGAGTCGCGGCGAAGGGGGAATCAGCCGGTTTTCCAGATCGAGCACCGAGGAAAGCAATACTTCCTTGGGCAGCGGCTGATCCGTTTGTCCGACCCAGTCAAAGTAGGTCGAGAAGATTACCTTCTTGGGTTTTTTGGCGAGAATCTTCTCGAGGAGCTGCGGATACACCTGTGGCTGCCACGCAAAAAGACGGCGGGCTTGCAGCGACGTTTCGCCTTCCTCGGGACGTGCCATTACGTCGAAGTAGCGAGGAAACAGCTTAGCCTCGTGGATACGGACCAGCAGAAAGGGGGCCGCCTCACGGAGCGGACCTCTCACACGAAAGAAACGATCGTAGAGCCAGTCATCCATGCTCGTGATGGGAACCACGACGAGCACGAGGCATCCGACGATACGAACGAGTAATGTCCAGCGGGGCATGGCGCTTCATAGCACGAAAGGCGAAGTTATCGCTACGCGGCGAAAAAGGATCGTAGCGCTGACCGGACAAATGACGCAATTTGTCACTTTCTTGGATGGACGGGCTTGGGTAGAGTCACGGCTCGACAGTCAGCCGGAGGTTTTAGATGGTGCGGTTTCTATCGTTGGCCCTATTGGGTTTAAGTTTGAGCGTAGCGGCGGAAGAGTTTCCCATCCCTCCCGAAGCCATCAAGGCCCTGCGGGCCGCCGACGACCATGCCCTGTATGGCGTGATCGCACTGGAGCGCCGGACGGAAGGAAAACGGCAGGTAGTTTTCCTCATGGGCGAATCGCACTCCAAAACGGCCGACGCCAGCCGTCTTGGTAAAGACGTGCTTGCGACTTTTCCCGGCGTCATTGGGGTAGAAGGTATCGGCGGTAACGTGCACAAGTACGTCCTAGGAAACTTCTTCAAGAAGCGGATCCTACCCATTCTGCACTCGTTGATCCCGTTCTCTCACGGGTCGACAATCTACGACGCCCAGGCGCGCGCTGAAGGGGAGGAGGGGCCGGTCGTCATCTCGCTGGAGGACGGGCACGAGCCAGACCTGCTCGAAAACGCGACGTTCGTTTACCTTACGTCGCTCATCACTTACTCGGGCGCCCGTTTGACCTACTCGGCAGGTAACGCCGTCATTCACACCATCCGCATGGGCCCGGCGGAGTATTGGCGCTCGCTGTGGGCGAAAAAAGAAAAAGAATCGATCAATCCGTGCGAAAGCACCTTCTCGGCGATCGTCCGCCGGGCCCCGCAGATTTTGCGCTTCTCCATTTACGGAGGGTCGGCCTACGTTTTCGGCGGAAACGGTTACAGCTATTACAATCCCGAAGCCACGTGGGGAATCATCGGCAACCGCAATGAAACGATGGCGGGCAATATTCTAAAGCAGCTCGATCGCGAGAAAGACGAACCCGTGCTCGTCGTCGCGGGGGCGGCCCACCTTCGCGGCATCGAAGCCATGCTGAAAAAAGCCGGCTTCAGCCGCGTGGCCTGGCGTGAATGAGATCTTGCCCGCCCCCAATGGGATCGTGTCACTAAGCGGTGCTTTTGCGCGAAAGAATCGATCGTCGAACCAACTTAAACGAGGCGGAGTACGCCGCGGTCAGCACACCGCCGGTTTCGGCAAATAGGAACAGATAGGCCGGCAGATTGGGGCCGTGATACCGGTACGAAAACCCCGAAACGATACAGCTGGCGGCAATCAGTCCCATCGAAGAGAGGAAGACCAGAACGTACATCGTGCGCCGCGGGTCAGGTGGAGCCAGCAGGCAGGCTAGGCTGGTGAAGAAGGCAAGCCCGGCTAGGAACGGCCACAGGGGGATGAGCACGGCATCTACTTTTTTGCTGATCGCAAGAAGGACGGCGTGAAACGACGGAAACCAGGACGGCAATATGGTCGGGGTGCCTTTCTCAACCGTGCGGTTATCACCGTAGACGTTTACGTCCATCCGCGGTGCGCGAATGGTCATCGCCCGCCCGAACTTGCGAACGGTCTCCCAAAAGAAGTGGATGGGACTACCTAGAATCGCGGCCTTCGACA
>JBGSST010000183.1:0-8950 GCA_041736915.1 Bdellovibrionota bacterium | reverse complement strand
CCGGCAGCGCCTGGCTCAGCCGTTCCGTCAGCTCCCGGTCGGCGGCCGCGGGCCCGCGTGACAGCACGAGCGGAAACGGATGCTGCCGTTGCGCCGTCCGGATCAGTTTCACGTAACTTTCCACCGAAAGATTGAGTGCGCTACCGCCCATGCCGGGGTGAACCACCAAGAAAGGACCGCTTACCCCAAGTTCCTGTAAAACTCGCCCTGCCTGCGCGGCTTCGTTCTCGTCTTCGGGAATCACGAGCGGAGAGTACTCACCGGCGAAGTCCGCCGGCTTACCCTGCGACGTCAAAAAACTCGCCACCAGCTCGGCGTTGTAGATCGCTTCCGATCGATCCGCACGCGACCGCCGCTGCCGCAGGCCATCGGTCAGAAACAGAAAGCTCGGTAGCGAAGAGTACATGCCGAAACGCACGGGAACCCGCTTCGTAAAAAGTTGGCGGTACGCCCGGGGGGCCGCATTCAACACCACGGCCGCCTGCGGCCGCGCCAGGGTCCACTCCAGCTGCCCATTCCGCACTGGCCACTCCTGAATGGAACGGCTCTTGAGATAAGGACGAATCGCCTCCGCCACCTCGGGCTTCACCGCCAGCGCCAGCTCATTGTCGGGCAGCGACTTACGCAGCAGCTCAATCGCGGGCAACGACATCAGCACATCACCCAGCCGATCCATTCTTAGCGCCAGCACCTTCATTACTGGTTCCAGTGTCCTAACTTCTGGTAGCGGCGGAAGATCGCAAATGGGTCGGCTTCTTTCTGCGCCGCAAGCCACTTAGTCAGACCCTGCTCCGCATGATTCTCGATAAGCACGCGGGCAAACCGCAGCGCCATCCCGGCCCGGCGCTCTTTGAGCAACGTCTGGTTCTTCTCGAACCACTCGGAGATCCCCTTTGCGGCCGTCTCGCGGCTCGTGGAATCCTTCTCGGAGGTCAGAAACAGGCCCGGCATTTTCTTCTTGGATTCGTGAAACGTCGCTTCGAGTTCGCGGTAAAAACCTTCGCCACGCCCATCCTCATTCTTGTTCACAAGGATGATATCCGCCACCTCGAGCACGCCGGCCTTAATTGCCTGAATTCCGTCGCCCGAATCGGGGGTCAATACCAGCACGGTGACGTCGGACCAACGGCTGACCTCAACTTCATTCTGGCCGATGCCTACGCTTTCCAAAAACAGCCAGTCGAAACCAAAACTTTCGCATAACGCCACCGACTGAGGCGTAGCGAGCGAAACGCCGCCCAAGCGGCCGCGCGTGCTCACGCTACGGATGAAAACATGAGGATCCTGAAAATGCTCGCTCATGCGAATGCGATCGCCGAGCACCGCGCCGCCGGTGACGGGGCTAGTGGGATCTACGGCCAACACGGCCACCTTATCTTGGCCGCGCCGCAAAGTTTGCAGAAACGCATTGATTAGACTGCTCTTGCCCGCGCCGGGCGGGCCGGTGATACCGACCACCTTGGTTTTCTTCGGTCCGTGGCTTAGCGCCTCGAGCGCCGCAAGTGCGTCCGGATCCGCATTCTCGGCCAGCGAAATTAGTCGGCTCAGCGCCCGCACGTCGCCTTTACCGAAGGCCTCAACCCATTTTTTCGTGGTGTCCTGCACCTACCGTTTGCCCTTCTTGGTAGCCTTCGTCTTCGTCGGCTTTTTCACTGGTTTCTTTACGGCTTTTTTTGTCCCAGATTTCTTTGCGGGCGGCGACTTTTTCTTCGCGACCACTTTCTTCGCTTTAGGCGCCTTCCCCGGATAGTTCGCCTTTACCCAGGCTATTCCCTGCTCTTTGGTCTTCACGCTTCCCTCTAGAATCTGATCCTCGATGGCGTGCAAAATCGTGGCAAACTCGGGGCTCGGTTTCATTCCCAAACGGATCAAATCTTTCCCGCCAACCAGCTTCAGCGGCGGCGGAGGTTCCTTCAGCATCTCCTCGTACTTCGCCTTTACGAAGTCGTACGCCTCGAGCTTCTTGTGGCTCGCCATGCAGTCCAGCCGGTGTAGGGCCAGGTGGAGATCGAACCGGGGAAGCGACAGAAACCTCTTCAACGTCGCGGGCCGCATCTGAAACGCATCTTTAAAACGCAGATGCTGCGCCACCAGCTCGCAAATCAGCTTCGTCTGCTCGTTCGAAAAGGCCAGCCGCTTACAGATTTTTTCCGACATCTCGGCCCCCAGCGTGTCGTGGCCGTGAAAACGAATGCGGTCCGTGGCGCGCACGAACGTGGCCGGCTTAGCAATGTCGTGCAGCAGAGCCCCCATCGCGAGTTCAATCGGCGAATTCTTCAACCCTTCCAGCAGCATCATCGTATGGATGAATACGTCGCCTTCCGGGTGATATTCCATCGGCTGCTCTACGCCTTTGAGCACCTCCACCTCGGGCAAAAACACCTTCAGCAGCCCCGCTTCGTCGAGCAGACGAACCCCTCGTTCGGGATCTGGCGACGTCAAAACTTTGCTGAACTCATCGCGAATCCGCTCCGCACTCACTTTGGCGATCAACGGCGATAGCTTCTTCACCGCCCGCCAAGTTTCGTCATCAATCCGAAACCCCAGCTGCACGGCAAAGCGCACGGCCCGCATCAGCCGCAAGTGATCTTCTTCGAACCGCTGCACGGGATTGCCAATAGTGCGGATCACACGGGCTTGGATGTCCTGGCGCCCGTTCACGAGATCGATCACGCGTTTGTGCTTCAGATCGTAATAGAGCCCGTTCACCGTAAAATCGCGGCGCTGGGCATCCTCTTCCACCGACGCGAACTTCACATCCGTGGGTCGCCGGCCGTCCTTGTAGTTTCCCTCACTCCGGAATGTCGCCACTTCGAACGGCAGCTTGTTCTCGACCACGATAACGACGCCGAACTGCACCCCCACGGGCACGGTCTTAGTGAACAGAGCCTGCACCTGCTCCGGTGACGCGGAGGTCGCAATGTCGAAGTCGCGGGGCTCTTCACCCCGTAGTCGATCCCGTACGCAGCCCCCGGCGAAGTAGGCATCAAAGCCCGCCCCCTGTAACTGGCGGACGATACCTTCGGCTACGTTCTCTTTACTCATCAGATCGAGAAGCGGCCAATGAGTAGCGGCCAGCTAACTGAAAAGGTATTCGCAAAGGCCGATCCCACGAGGATGTTGCCGCGAATCAAAGTGCCCAGCGCAATTCCTGGCTCGAGCTGATAATCCACGCCGACGCCGACGGGGATGTGCAACCCCACCGCGCCGCCCGTCGCAAACGCCATCCCGAGACCAGTCTCAATCGACGGCTTCACGCGCGAATGGCCAATGATGAAACGACCGGTCGCCGTGGCGGTGAACAACGTTCCACTGCCCAGCCCCAGCTGCACTAGCGGGCCGAAATACAAGTTCGAACGGTAAACGTACTCGAGCTGCGGGCTCAGCAAAAATAGTGAAGGGTCAATCCAAAGTCCGATGCCCCCGGAAGCCACCCAACCGCTCGAGCGCGAGGTCACGTTGCGGGTAGCGGCGTCGGCCGAAGTGGTGAGAACACAAAGTGCGAGAGACAGAGAAGCGATAAATTTCATGGTTTTCCCCCGAAGATTTAGACCGCAATATACTACAAGGATGAGCCCGGCGCGCTGGGTACTACTTGGACCGGAAGTGATCCCAACCCTTGGCCAGTAGTGGTGCGGCTTTGCCGTCGGCCGCTACCCAGCTCACACCAAACTTTGCCTCCACCGCTTCCCCGATCACGAAATGAGGTACCGGCGGCGTTCCTTTAGCGGGGTCGAAGGTAAAGAGCAGCTCGTAGTCTTCACCCCCGTGTAGCGCGAGATCCAAAGCGGATAGCTTTTTCGTTTCCGCGAAGCGAACCACCGGCTCCGCCACCGGAAATCCACTTTCCAAAATCCGAAACCCAACGCCGCTCGCCACCGCCAGATGTCCTAGCTCCGAAGCCACGCCGTCGCTTACGTCCATCGCGGAGCTTACCCCGCCCCACTCCGCCAGAAGCTTGCCTTCCCGCAACCGCGGTTCCGGCCGCAGTTGCGCCAACGCGAGCTCGCTGTTCGAGTCCAAGGCCTTGCGACCCATCTCCTTCAGGAGACGAAACCCGGCCGCCGCTTTCCCCAACGTTCCCGTAACCGCCACCTTGTGTCCGGGCTTGGCGCCGCTACGGGTGAACGGTTTGGCGTAAGGGGTGCCCATCACGGTCAGGTCGGCAACGAAGGAGCTGGGCGATCGGGTCAAGTTGCCGCCAACCAAAGCGGTCTCGTAGCGTGCCATGAGCGCGGAAAATCCGTCGAACAGGCGAAACAAAAACGCCTCCCCCAACCGCGCGGGCACTCCAAGCGAGGCCACGGCGTATAAGGGTTTTCCGCCCATCGCGGCGATGTCGCTCAAATTTACCGCGAACGCTTTTTGTCCCACCTCTTCGGGCTCGAAGTAACTCAGGTCGAAGTGAACCCCTTCCATCAACATGTCCACGGTCACGAGTAGGCCGTTTGCTGGAGAGGTAAGCCAGGCAGCATCGTCGCCAATGCCGAGTTTCACGTCGGAACGGGTCACCGCGAAGCGCTTCTTGATACTCTCAATTAAGGAAAACTCACCGGGCTCTGCGGTCTTTTCATTAGGTTTCAAGGTGTTGCGCGCTCCCAGAAATAAAACGTATGTCCCTAACCATTCCCTAATTGTAACGGTGCACTAATCTAGGCTAGAAACAGCGCGTCTCAAAGCCAATTAGGGGGTTCCGTTGCGGATTGCATCTCGGCAAGCAGGCCTAAAACTACCTACGGCACTCCTGCCTCTACTTTTCCTGGTGACCACAATCGGCACCGGCGCAAGAGCCGCCGACCTCAATGCCCTTATCGGGGCGCTACAGGCCTCAGGCTACCCGTCGAACTCGGACGGTCAGGCGAAAGCGAGTGAAACAACCCTCTGCTCGCGAGAGCTAATGGAGTTAGACCCAGCCCCGGTGTCCGAAGTCGCCGAGGTCATCAAGCGCGTAAAGACCCACTGTGCGAATGAAACCGCCTGCGGCACCGAGGAACTGAAGGACATTCTGGAAAAGGTCATCGTCACTCATGGCAAAGGTCACCGTAATTGGTTCCGCAAGCTGACTACGATTCCCCGCCGCTTGCTGGTCTTGATGGTTTACTCGGGCACGGTCATCGGACCGGGCGCCCTGACCTACTACCTGACTTCGCTCTACAATATTCCCGACGGCCAGCGCATCATCTTGGGCGCTTCGGTTTCCCAAATCAGCGCGATGCTGTTTGGAAGATCCGGCGCCATCCTTGAGCGCATGCTGGGGCCACATATCGAGCAAGCGGTAATCAAAGTTTGGGACCCGAATGACGGCGACAGTTGGGGAAAGATCCAAAAAGCGCTCAATGAAAAGGATCGGCTCATCAATAGCCAGATCTACAATCAGCTACTGGTATTCGGTCCCCATTTCAAAACGGCGGGCGATGCCATTCGCGAACGGGATTTTGCCGGAGCGGCCGATAGCTACGTGCAGGCGTTGCTGCATTCGTACAATCTCTTCGGAGGCCTCCACTATTACCACCCGTCCACGGTTGGCGAAGTTCGAGCCCACCTTCCCAAAAAAGGTGAGTTTCGCAACGATATCGACATGAGCCTCGAAGACAAGGTCGAGATCATTATTCGGGTTTGCCGCACCATTCAGGCCCGCCCCGCCGACGAGATTTTGGAAGGCGCGTCCCGCGACGAACTGGTGCGTTTCGCCTTCGGCATCATGTTGCGCTGGCTCATCATTCACGATGCGCCGGCCCCCTCGCCGGTCAAACCGGTGGGAACCGTACTTGCGCCCACTCAGGGCTTGCCGGCGGCTACGGCTAGATAGCCGTTAATGATGAACTGAACCGCCATCGCGCAGAGAAGAAAGCCCATGATACGGGTGAGTACCTTCACGCCGGTCAGTCCGATCACCTTCAAAATCCGCCCCGCGGACCGCAGAATCACGTAGGTGATGCCCAGGGTCACCATTACGGACGTGATGATGTGCACGTATTGATACGTTCCGCCCTTCGACGACAGTACGATTACCGTCGCGATCGAGGCCGGCCCCGAAAGCATGGGAATGGCCAGTGGGATGATCGAGATGTCATCACGCTCCACGCCTTCCACCTCTTCAGTCTTGGAGATCTTCTCCTCCACCGACAGCACCTTCAGCATTTCAAAACCGATCACCAGTAGAATGAGGCCGCCCGAGATCTGCACGGCCGGAATGGTGATGCCGAAGAGGTGCAAAATCTTGCTGCCCAGTAAGGTGAATAGGGCCAGCACCAGAAACGCCGCGACCGACGCCCGCTTCAGCATCTTCGCCTGGCGCGCGGGCGAGTCATTGGCCGTCATGGATATAAAAATCGGGATGTAACCGAAAGGGTCGATGATGGCGAAAATGGCACTGAAGGTTTGTAGCCAGTCACTCAGGAGTTCCACGGCTACTCCTCTCTCCGAACCCAAACTTCGGGATTCAGCTGCACGCCATGGAAGTGCGCCGAGATGGGAGACACGCTCACCCACGGCTGTACGAAATAGCCTTTGTTGCCGAAAGCGCCGCCGTTTTCACCTACCGCCTGGTAGAGAAACACGCCCATGCTGTCCTTCATCATGGCCCGCGCCTGGGTGTTCAGAAGCGTGTAGTGTTCCTTCTTCAGCGGAATATTCAGCCCTGACTTGAGCGGAAAGCTCGCCACTTTGAATCGCGCGCCTTTGCGGCGATACAGCAGATCGTTTACCTCTTTGATGCCGAACCGCTCATCGAGCATGCCACGAAACTTTTCGTCCGAAAGGCTGCAATGGGTATCGAAATCAATGATGAGTTCGCCTTTTTTGGGCCGTTTGGCTTCGAGAATCTCGCGAATGCTTTCCTCTAGCCCCACGATTTTGGGATGCATGTACACCTGGGCGTACATCTGAAAGAGCGAGAACATGAAATCGTCGAGTACGTGCTGGTTCTTCACCTTCGAAATCAGCACTACTTCCTTAGGCTCACTGGTATTGCCCTGGTGGTTCGCCAGCACGGGAATCAGCTTCTTTACGATACGCGGCCATTCAATCCCGCCGATATGCACGCCGGTATTACGCGCGTCCCGCTGAATGTAGTCCATGCGATCCACATCGAATGGTCCGGAAATGATTGCCCTCATCAGCCGGTGAAAGTCCGCGCCCCCATGGTAACCGGCGGACTCCAGCGACTTCTCAATCGCTTCATCTAACTTCTTGGTCTCATCCCGCCACGAAAGCTTCGCGTTGATGAGCGAGGCCACACACAAAAAGTAGAGCTGGCTGTTCTTGAGAATCTTTTCTTTCTCGAGATCGGAAAAGATCCGGTGCACGTAAAGCACCGAGATATCTTCGTGCGCCAGGGTTTGTCCCTTCTTCAGTTTAGTCTTGAAGTAGTTCTGAATGGGCTCGCTCACCTCGGCGATTACCGACGAAAAATCCTGCTCGAGATCCAAAGTTTCGAACGAGTGGCTCCAGGGTCCGTGCCCCACATCGTGTAGCAAGGCCGCCAGCCCCACCATCTGTTTCCAGAACTCGTACGAGGGCGGATGCGATGCCACTTTTTGAAACAGCTGCGCCGTTTTCTCGGCGTAAAACTCGGTCTCGTTCACCTTACCGTTGAAGCGGAAAGGATCACTGAGCCAGCTTTCCATAATGCCGTCGAAGTATTCCTGAGCGAGGTACGAGGCACCGATACAATGCTGAAAACGAGTGTGGGTCGCGCAGGGGAAAACGTACTCCGCCAGCCCAAGCTGCTTGATATAGCGCAACCGCTGGACGCACTCGTGATCGATCACGGCACGAAAAAGGCGATCGAACGAGATGTCCCCGTGGACCTCGTCGCGCAACACCAGGGGCTTTTGTCGATTCAAAGCACGCATGGGGGAACTGTGATGGAAAACCGTTTTTTTCAAACTTCACCGGTGCTCAGAGCAGACCGAGCACCTTGTCTACTCTTCGGTTAACTACGGATTTCCCTTGAACTTCGAGCATTTCGAACAGTCCGGGGCTAATCTTCCCGCCGGTCACGGCAAAGCGTAGCGACTTGGCGTAGGGGCCTAGCTTGGCGCCGAGCTCGGTCACCTTGTTTTTGACTCGCAGCTCCATATCCGCGGCTTTAAACTCACCCTCATTGATAAGGGGCAGCAGCAGTTTGAGATGGTCGGCCAAGGTTTTCTTCTCTTCCGGCGTGGCCGGTAACGTGGCGTATTCGGGGTCGGGTCCAAAGAGGCAGCCCAGCTGATCGATCAGCTCCAGGATCGTCTTCACCTTCCCTTGCACGATCTTTACCCCTAGCTCAAAGCGCGCCGGCTCCACGTCTTTACAAAAGGCGAGTTCGGTTTCGAAATACTTATGAAGGTAGGCCACCAAATCTTTGGTCGGCTTGTTCGTGAAGTACTGACCCGAAAGCCAGTTCAGCTTCTCGGGGTTGAACACGGCGTTCGATTTGCCGATCTTTTCGAGGGAGAAGAACTTGCACATCTCCTCGGTCGATAAAATCTCCTGGTCGCCGTGGCTCCAGCCCAGGCGCACTAAAAAGTTGGTCAGCGCTTCGGGCAGGTACCCTTGCACGCGGTACTCCAAGGTCGAGGCTGCCCCGTGACGCTTGCTCAGCTTGGTCTTATCCGCCCCCAGGATCATCGGCAGATGGGCAAAGAATGGCACCTTCCGCTCGAGCATTTGGTAAAGCTGCACCTGCTTCGGGGTGTTGTTGATGTGATCGTCGCCCCGCAGAATGTGGGTGATCTCCTGGTCGGAGTCGTCGATGACGACGCAAAAATTATAGGTAGGGCTGCCGTCCGTGCGGAGGATGACCCAGTCATCGATATCCCGATTCTGGAAGGTGATGTTCCCACGGATGAGATCGGTAAACCCGGTCTCCCCTTCCCCGAACGATTTGATGCGCACCACCCCCGACCCTTTGGGCAGATTCTTGGTGCGGCAGGTTCCGGGATAACGGAAGGGCTTCTTATCC
>JBGSST010000156.1:0-3177 GCA_041736915.1 Bdellovibrionota bacterium | reverse complement strand
ATCTCGCCGACGTCCGCCGCATCAGCCGCGCCATGGGCAAGCCCGCCGTGGGCCTGGGAATCCGCAAGCAACGTGGCAGCAACGCCGTCGCCGTGGCCGACCAGGTGATGAAGCGCATGGACGAGCTCAAGAAGTCGTTGCCGAACGGCGTGCAGCTCGCGGTCAACTTCGATGGTACGAAGTTCATCCGCGAGTCGGTGCACGAGCTGAACTTCACCCTCGTGATGTCGGCCATTTTGACGTCGCTCGTCTGCTGGTTCTTTTTGGGAAGCTGGTCTTCGACCTTTAACGTACTCATGTCGATTCCCACGTCGATTGTCGGCACGTTCCTCATTCTGTACTTCGCGGGCTTTACTTTAAATACCTTCACGCTCTTGGGGCTCTCGCTCGCCATCGGCATCGTCGTGGACGACGCCATCATGGTGCTAGAGAACATCATCCGGCACAAAGAGATGGGTAAGGATAAGCGCACCGCCGCTCTCGACGGCGCCAAGGAGATCACCTTCGCCGCAATGGCGGCGACCATCTCCATCGTCGCCATCTTTCTTCCCGTGGCCTTCATGGACGGAGTGATTGGCCGATTCTTCTTTCAGTTCGCGGTGACGATGACCGCCGCCGTGCTGCTCTCACTCGTCGAAGCCCTCACGCTCACCCCCATGCGCTGCGCCCAGTTCGTGGAGGCCGGAGAAAGGTCTACTAAGTTTGGCCGGGGCATCGAAACCTTCATCCACGGCGTAGCGGCGGCCTACCGCCGACTGCTCGACAAGTGCCTGGCCCACCCTAAAACGGTCATCCTGGGTGGCGTGCTGGTGTTTGCGGCGAGCGCTTTTTCGGTGAAGTATTTGAACAAAGAGATGCTCCCGGCCGAAGACCAGGGGCGTTTCATGGTTCGCATTCAAACGCCGGTGGGCAGCTCGCTCGCCTACACCGATAGCAAGTTCAAAGAGGTGGAAAAGTTCCTGGCGGCACGTCCCGAGCTGGCTCGGTACTTCATCTCCGTCGGTGGATTCGGGGGTGGCGAGGTCAATACGGGAATTGTGTTTCTCATGCTGAAGGCCAAGGGTCAGCGAGGAATCGATCCGGCCAAGAAGCGCGAGCTGTCCCAGATGGACCTGATGGAGGTCACGCGTAAGGAGCTGAATAAGATCCCCGACGTGAAGGCCCGGGTGCAGGACCTTTCCATGCGGGGTTTTTCGGCGGGCCGAGGGTTTCCGGTGGAGTTCTCAATTCAAGGCCCCGAATGGGAAAAGCTCGGGGAGTACTCCGAAGCGATCGGCAAAAAGCTCGAGGCGTCGGGGCTCGTCACCGACATCGACACCGACTACTTCGTCGGCATGCCCGAAATTCAGGTGGTGCCCAACCGTGAGAAGGCGGCCGCGCGTGGCGTGAGCATCGCCACCATCGGCCAAACCGTGAACGCCCTCATTGGCGGCACGGTGGTGGGCAAGTACGAAAAGGGTGGCCATCGCTACGACATTCGCCTGAAGCTTTTGGCGGAAGAGGAAAACCGCACGAAGCGCATCGAACAGCTCAAAGTGCGCAATAACCGCGGCGAGCTCGTGTCGTTGGGCGAGGTCGCCACGATTAAAGAAAAACCGTCGCTCCTATCCATCGCCCGCCAAAACCGGCAACGCGCGGTCACCATGGGCGCCAACATCGCCCGCGGCAAATCACAGCAAGAGGCCATGGACGCGGCCACCCGCATCGGCAAAGAGGTTTTGCCCGATGGTTACCGCCTGGTCCTCACCGGCGGCGCCCAGTCGTTCAAGGAATCGATGCAGAGCTTAATCTTTGCGCTCGTGCTGGGGCTGCTCGTGGCCTACATGATTCTCGCCTCGCAGTTCAATTCCTTCGTCCACCCGTTCACGGTGCTCGTGGCGCTGCCGTTCTCGCTGTCGGGCGCATTCCTGGCCCTCCTCGCCACGAATCAGTCTCTCAACCTTTATTCGATGATCGGTCTCATCTTGCTGATGGGGATCGTAAAGAAGAACTCGATTCTGCTCGTCGATCACACGAACCAGGTGCGCGACGAAGGAACGAGCAACGTGCGGCAGGCGCTGCTCAAAGCCTGCCCGGTGCGGTTGCGTCCCATCTTGATGACCTCTATCGCCACCACGGTCGGCGCCTTACCGGCTGCGCTCGCGATTGGGCCGGGGGCCGAGAGCTTGATTCCCATGGCCATCTCGGTCATCGGCGGCGTGATCTTCTCCACGGTACTGACCCTATTCGTAGTTCCCTGCGTGTACCTCATGCTGTCCCGCTGGGAACGCCGCGAAGCCGCAGCACACCAAGACCACATCGCCGCCGCCGCCTAACCAAAAAGTAAACCTGACGTTTCCGGGCGTGACTTTTCGGGGCCGTTTTTCGAGACTTCCTGGCAACTCCAGGGAGGACCGATGACCCACGCCATTTTGATTTTGGCCCTTAGCCTTTCCGCCACCGGCTTCGCTTCCGAAGAGCTTCGCTTTCCCGCCTTCGGCGACTGGGGCATGGGCAAGAAGTACCAGCAAAAGATCGCCGATGCGCTCGACCGGCATTGCGACCGGTACGGCTGCGACTTCGTGATGGGGCTGGGCGATAACTTCTACCCGGCCGGCGTGGAGTCGACCACCGACCCTTTTTGGGAAGACCGCTACGAGTCGGTATACGGTGAAGCGTTGGGCATCCCGTTCATGGCCTCGCTCGGCAATCACGACTACGGCGGCAACGTACAGGCTCAGCTGGACTACTCCGCTTTCAGTAAAACCTGGCGGCTACCGGCCCGGTACCACTCCTTTCGAAAGGGAATGGCGGAGTTCTTCGTCATCGACACCAACGACTTCAACGCAACGCAAGCGGCGTGGCTCGAGGAAGGGCTTGCGGCCTCGACCGCCAAATGGGCCTTCGTTTATGGCCACCACCCCATCTACTCGTACGGCAGCCACGGCCACAACCGCCGTCTCGAGCGCGACCTGTTGCCGGTGCTAAAGGCCGGCCGGGCCGACTTCTACGTGACCGGCCACGATCACGACCTGCAGGTGCTGAAAAACGAGGGCGGCGTAAACTTCATCGTTTCCGGGGCGGCTGCCGAGAACCGGCGGTGCGGCAAAGGTCAGCGGACGATTTGGAAAAGTGACGAGCTAGGTTTTGCGTACTTCGTCGTGACGGAAGACAACGTCACTACCCGGATGGTCGACC
>JBGSST010000112.1:0-27994 GCA_041736915.1 Bdellovibrionota bacterium | reverse complement strand
CTGGCCCCCGCCAAAGTGGCGGAGCCAGTCGCCGCTCCGGCCGCCGAGCCTACCTACGAAATTCCCGGCCGTGGCGAGCTAGCCTCGGAGCCCGCAACTTCTTCTTCCGCCGTGATCGCCGTAAATGAAACGGAAGAGTCGAACGAACCACAGCTCGTTACCCCCATGCCGAAAGTCGCCGCGCCGGTTATCGTAGCGGCCACTTCCGCTCGTGCCGCGGCGCCCGTCGCCCGCGCGGCCACCAATATTATTCAGGCCGGCTTGGGTATTCGGCCAACTTTGGATACTCAGCCCGCAAAGGCGGCTCCGGCTCCGCCGAAAAAAGTTTTCGACGCCAGCGCTGACCTCGCCGCCCTTACCGATGCCCCGGTGCCCACCACGCCGTTGGTGGCTTCTCGCGCGGCGGAGGCCGAAACTTCTATTGTAGATAATGCGACCTCGTCCAGTCCCCAGCTGACCGCGCGTAAGCTGGTGCGTCCGCCTTCGGAAACGAAAGACATGTTGTCTTCCGCCGAGGCCGAGCCCGAAGAAGAGATCGACGAGAACGCCGAAGGCGGAAATGGCTTTGGCCGCCTCGATATCGACCGCCAGCTCGCCCAATGGCTCGACGCGAAGAAGGGGCACATCGAGCTCTATCTTCACCCGGTAAAGGGTAAGAACCCCTCCGACACCATCTTTCTGGACTACAGCTTCCCCGAAGAAGAGTTTGATTTCTCCACTAAGGGGCTGCGCGGGAATTACCGCCTCGTGGCCGGCATCTTCGTGCCCGAAGCCGCGGCGGCCATTGCGCAGATCGCGTATCCCAAAACGGTTTCCGCCTCGAACTATAAGCAGCGCGTTCGTTTCATCCTGACGCACAAAGATTTCGAAAAGGCCCACAAGTGGCAGCAGGCCCGTGCGAAGGGGCTTTCGATGACCCTTACCGTTTTCGAAGGCGCCACGGGCGATTACCGCAGCCCGAAGCCGATTCGCCAGGCGCGCGTGGCCATTGAAGGCTTCCCGGAGCTGGGAACGTTCCGGGCCGACAGCGAAGGTAACGTTCGCATTCCCACCGTTCCCGCTCACTCCACGCTGAAGATTCACGCCATGGCGGACGGCTACTACGACACGCACGTCGTCGTGCCCACCCAAAGCGTTCAGGTCTACGCGCCCATTTTCCTTATCTCTAAAGAGAAGGTCGAAACCATCACCAAGTTTTTTACGAAGAGCCCGCAGGACCTGAACAAGGGTGTCGTGATGGGCCGCGTGTACAACACCAAGAACCGTACGCCGAGCGGAAATGAAACGGTTACCTTACAGTACCGTAAGGGCAAGGCTCTCTACTTCGACGCCCTGCCAGATCCCGAGCTGAATTCCACGGGCAAAACGGGGCTGTTTGGCTTCTTCAACGTGACGTCCGCCTTCCGCCATCTCACGCGCGAATCCAACGAGACCCCGTTCCTATTCCACGTGCCCGCTAATTCCGCGTTGTACGTAGAGCTGGGCCGCGGTGGTGAGAAGGCTTTGAAAGGCAAACTAGTGGCGCCCTTCGCGGGTCGCACGCCAGTGGCGCACGTAAGGCTCGTTGGCATGGACAACAGCTCGTTCGTGACCACCAACAGCCACGGTCGTTTTCAGATTCCCAATATCGATTTCCCGTCGGGCACGTTATTGCTCGAAGTGCAGGCCGAGGGGTACCCCATCATGTGGTACGACCTCCCTTGGAATCCTCGCGATATCGAGAAGACCCGTTCGTTATTCATGATCGAAAACGAGCTGGTGGCCGAAAGTGCCGAGCGGTTGGCGAAACTGAAGTGGAAGAGCCATTTGGGTGCCGTTGTCGGCGGTGCCTCGGGAAGCTTCTTCAAAGACCGCAAAGAATGCGTGGCCGTTACCCTAGAGAATTTGTCTGGCCAAGGATTGGGCGCGGAGTTCGGCCCCTTCCCGCTGTCGGGTCAACGCCCCTCCGGCAAAGCGCAGAAGCTGTGTCTCACGCAGAGCCACCCCGGCTTTACGTTCTTCAACCTTCAGCCCGGCGAGTACATCCTCAAATGGCGTAACTCCAAGGGCGCATCTATCCGCTCCCGCGTCGTGCGCGTCGGCCTAGGCCGCGTGACGATCGCCGTCGAGTAAACGTCGCCGCTGCGGCCTACATGTCACATTTTTCGTTCGAGAACGGGTCGAGCCCCTTGAACACCAAGTTCAGGTCTACGGTCTCGATGAGTCCGCCAAACAGCTCGTCCTTGTACGCTTCGACCAGGTTGGCCGAGAGAAACTGGGCGTAGAAGTTCTTACCCGCGAAGCCTAGCCCGTCGTCGTCTTCCGACGCGAGGATGGGCGACAAGTCCGTGGCCTTATACTTCTTCACCAAGCGCTGAAGACGACCCACGCCCGAATTGTACGACGTAACGGCAGTTCCCCAGTCAGGTAGCAGCGTGCGGAAGATCTTCATGAGCCTGGTCGCCGCCGTGGTCTGCTTGAGCGGATCGGCCCACGCGCGAGTGTCCGTGGCGGAGATCATTTGCCGCGCCGTTTCGGGCATGAACTGCCACACACCTACGGCGCCTACCTTGGAAGCGGCGCGAGCGTTGAAGGAAGATTCCACGAAAGGAATGCGGCCCAGCGCAATCGGCAGACCTTGCTTGCGGAACACCGTCTCGATGTGCGGAAGTAGCTGCTTGGAACGGTGAAGCGCGGAGATGAACTCGTCGCTTTGCCCAGTCTGGGTTCTCAACATGGCAATCCGCTTCTCGAGGGCCGGGGCCTCGGTCAACCCCTTCTTTGCGAGGAAGTCGCGTAAGCGCGCGGTCTCGGGCGGCAACTTATCCGCCGCGATCGCACTACCCGCCAGCTTCAGCTGGTTCTTCAGCTCTTTCACGATTGCCGCTTCAATGCGGTAGGCCTTGGTCTCGGTGTCGGGACCGGGGCCATTAATACGATAAAGCGGGCGAAGATCGATGAAGCCGTAGATGAGAGACGGGTCCTGACGATCGTGCACCACCCGGGTGCGACTACCGAAAATCGTGTGCACCAACACCCAGAAACTCACGCGTTCGCGCAGGTAGGGCGGAACACGGAAATCTTGTTCGATTTTATTTTTGGGATCTGAAACGATCGTGAGCGCTTTTTCCATGAGGTCGAACTCAGGGGCATTCGGCTCCACGGGAATGATTGAGCGGTTAGCCAGGTAGAACGGTTTGAAATACTTCCACGGCTGGTCCGGAAGTTTGATCGCGGTATCGTTTTGATCGATCTTCGAGAGCAAGGGCGCCATGGCCGACGGTACCGGTGCTGGCGGTTCCGATGCACGAGACACGTCAGCGAGACGTACGATGCTGGCTAGGCCTGCTCCGAGGAAAACGATTACCGCGAGGCTGAACGGCGAGTTCATCCACTCCCTCGCCGCGGCCGGTAGCTGCTTTCTGAAGTACGGTAAACGACGAGATAGCGTTTTCAACGAACGCTTCCACCGTTTTTTCCAAGACAACTCCGCTTTCGCCTTCTGCTTCCGCATAAAACCTGCCTCAACTAAGAGCGACAATTTTTGTCAGCTGTGTTCGATCCGTGGGCGATTCGGGCGCGCATTGGCCCGTAAACCCAAAGGTCTCACCGGTTAGTCAGCAAGGTGTATGCCACGAGAATGCGGTCTGGCGGCCCCGGTACGGGCCCTAGCTCTTGGGGACGAACTCGTACTTACGCAGCTCGGCCATCGCGCGGCGGTAGCCCACCGTAACCACGTTTTGAAGGGTTCGGGGATTGAGTGTGAAGTGTTCGCCAAAGAACATCTCGCGGTCTTTGGGTTCGGGGTGAATGAAGATGTATTTGAGCTTCTCACGAAAATCCAGACGCTCTTGCAACTTCAAGCTCAGCTCGTCCAGGTCTTTCTCGGGGTACTTCTTCGTTCGGAAAAATTCCCGCACGGTCTCCAGGGCCACAATCTTCGTTTCGTGAGCCTTCTTGGCTCCGTAAACTTTCTGTTCAATGGCTTGGTACAGCGCCTGAATCACGACGGAAGCCAAACCGTAATGGTAAAGCGAGCCGATATCTTCTTTGTAGTGATAGGGCTGATGCGTGTAGGAGCAAATCAGTAAATCGCAGCCGTTTTCTTTGGCGACGTGGGTAGATAGGGTTTCGCGGATTTCCCCATCAATATAAAACCGTTTCCGTCCACCATGGTGTTCGATGAAGTACGGGGTATAAACCACCGGCAAAGACATCGAGGCGGCCACGGCATCGGAGATATTCGCGTCAGAGGCGTACTGGCTGTAATTGTCGAAAATCTTCTCCGTGCCGTATCGACCGAAGATAATCTTGCGGGAATGATCTAGCTGCGTGCCGACGATGAACAGGTCGGGCGTCAGTTCATGAAACCGTTCGGTCGGCAGAACGTGAGTGCGCAGATATTGCGCGAGCCCCTTGGTAGAAAACAGGCCGGGTAGCCGGATGTTTCGCAGCACCATGGACTCGAGAGTTTTACCGAACACCGAGCTGCGGCGAAAATTCTTGATGATGTTCGACGGCTTTGGCCAATCGATGGAGAGCATGTCCCGGTAGGAGATGCGCGGCAGCTTCTTGAAAGAGCCCGGAACCTGAAACGTGTCGTCGTCCGAAAAAGAGTTGATGACCGACTCGATCTTGATTCCCGCGGCGAGCATCGCCACGATCATGGCGCCCGCGCTCGAGCCTACGTACGTCGAAATTTCGTGGGGATGGAAAACGGGGCGCGGATAGGGGATCGCATCCTGCGGTCCCGGATTCACCGCTTTGCCGCCAACGAACGAAAACCCTTTGTCGCGCAGGGCAAGGCACACACCGATGTGGAAGGCGGCCGCTTTGCTCGCACCTCCGCTGCAGACTAGTCCGGTTTTACTGAATTCAATTCTTGTGCGGAATTTGGTTCTCATCAGGATCGCCGAGTACGATTACCTCGCACTCAAGAGGAACTCCGAATTGCTCGAGCACCTTTGTCTTGATGATACCGATAAGGGCTAAAATGTCACTCGCCTTGGCATTGCCCACATTGAGGATGAAGTTCGCATGCTTGAGCGAAATTTCCGCGCCACCGATGCGCGTTCCCTTGAGCCCCGATTTTTCGATGAGTCTTCCGGCAGAATGACCCTCTGGATTTTTGAAGGTGGAGCCGCAGCTGGGAAAATCGAGCGGCTGCTTCTCAGCCCGCTCGGCGATGATGCGGTCCCGTTCTGCGCGCACCGCTGCGGTATCGCCCCGCTTTAGGGCGAACGTGGCCGAAAGTACGAGCTGATCTTTCACCGCCGTTTGGTGGCGGTAACCAAAATGAGCGTCCTGGCGAGTCACGGTCTTGGCGCCGGCCTCAAAATCGAACAAGCGTAGTTCCTTTAGGATGTCCGCGTAGCAGCCGTATTTGGTGCCCGCGTTCATGAAGATGCCGCCGCCGATGGTGCCGGGAACGCCCGAGCTAAACTCTAAACCGGTAAGCCCCTGGTCGATGGACCATTGAAGAAGCGTGGGCTTTTCCACGCCGCCTTCCGCCTTTACCCAGAATTCGTCGCCTCTCAAGCCCAGCGGTTGAATCTCTCTGAAGGCATTGAAGAGCGCTACAGTGATGCCGCGAATCCCTTGGTCACGCACGAGGAGATTCGTACCGGTTCCCACGACGGTTACGGGTAGACCAAAGCGTTTTGCGCTGTCGGCTAACCAGGTGAGCTCCGCTTCGGACTTCGGGAAAACGAGAATATCGGCCGGGCCGCCGATTCGGTACGCCATCAGCGGAGCCATCGGCTCATTAAAGCGGACGCGGTCTTCGAAGCGGAGCCGGAACTCTTGCTCGATAGCGGGATTAGAAAAGCTTTTGGTAGACATTGGGAAGGTCTCCCGCCCCCAACGTCACGACAACGTCGCCCGACACACCATTGGACAGCCACTCTTCCATGACCTCCAGAGGCTGCCGTACGTGATTGGCCGCGATGTTGTTCTTTTTCGAGATCGAGAGCGCCAACGATTCACCGGAAATACCGTCGATGGCTTTCTCTCCGGCCGCGTAAATGTCCATCACCGCCACCTGATCGCACTGGGCGAAGCAGCTACTGAACTCTTGAAAAAGATCATTCACCCGGGAGTAACGGTGCGGCTGGAAAACTACCCGCAACTTCCCGGCGGGATAACGCTCTTTCACGGCCGACAGGGTGGCGGATATCTCGCTGGGGTGGTGAGCATAGTCGTCGATGCAGACCACGCCGTTGCGCTCGCCCCGCTTTTGAAAACGGCGCTGCACACCCGAATAAGTATTGAGTGCGCAGAGAATCTTGTCGCGAGTCAGACCGACCTCTTCCGAAACTGCTAGGGCGGCCAAAGCGTTCAAAGCGTTATGCTTACCCGGAACCTGTAACCGCAGCTCGGACTCTTTTCCCTGGTAGCGAAACCGGGTAACCGAGCCCTCGGTGGTGGGTTGGTAGCGTAAAATCTCGTAGCTGCTGCCCGGAGTAAAACCGTAGGTGATGAGCCGGCGCGTGCACTTGGCCATCAGCCGGTGCAACGTCGGATCGTCGGCGCAAACGATGCTGGCCCCGTAGAAGGGAATCTTGTTCAAGAACTGCAAGAACGCCTTCTCGACATTCTCCATGCTGCCGTAATGGTCGAGGTGTTCGCGGTCCATGTTGGTCACCACGCCCACACAATGCGCGAGCATGTTGAACGAGCCGTCGCTTTCGTCGGCCTCCACTACCATGAAGTTGCCCTTACCCATGCGGGCATTCGTGCCGCCCAGGTTGTCCATGCGGCCGCCGACCACGATCGTGGGATCGAGATCCGCGTTGGTCAAAATCCAGGCGATCATCGAGGTCGTGGTCGTCTTGCCGTGGGCCCCGGCTACGGCAATGCCGTGCTTCAAACGCATCAGCTCGGCCAGCATTTCAGCACGAGGGATGGTCGGAATCTTCAGTTCACGCGCGGCGACCATTTCCGGATTATCCGCCTTGATCGCGGACGAGTAGACCACCACGCCCGAGCTTCCGACATTCTCTTTGCGGTGCCCGTGCGAAACGGTAACGCCCAAGGATTGTAGCCGCTTTACCGACTCACCCTGCCCTAGGTCCGACCCGCTCACGCGATAGCCCAGGGAAAGGAGCAGCTCGGCGATGCCGCTCATACCGATGCCGCCAATGCCGATGAAATGAATGTTTTCGATCTTTTTGTACATGAAACGCCGTTAACCTGAGGACGTAATACCTCAGGGATTAGTATCTAGCTCACGGAATAAATGGAGCAGGATGCTATCAAGGGCGCTGGATCGGGGCAATACCGAATAGGATTGCGACATTCTGTTGAGATTACCGGGGCTTAGAGAAGAAAAGAGAGCCTCCTCCAGCCGCTTTTCAAAAGCGTCGCCCTGCTCGACCACCCGGGCGGCGCCCGCCTTTTCGAGAAATTTGGCGTTATCTACCTGGTCGTTCTGGCCCTTACGCGGAAACGGCACGAAAATGGCCGGGCGCTGAACCCACATCAGCTCGGAAACCGTAAGGGCTCCGGCCCGGCAGATAACTAGCGAAGCCTTCTCGTACTCCGACCGAACGTCGTTCAGGAACGGAAAAACCAGGGCACGATCGCCAAGCCCTTTCCGGTGGGCCTCCGCCGTGACCGACAAGTCCTTCTCTCCCGTTTGGTGGGTGAGTGTGAGGTTGGGAAACTTCTCCGCCAGCTTCGGCGACAGTGAGGCGATGGCTTGGTTGATGGCGCGGGCGCCCTGGCTTCCCCCCATCACCAGTAGATGAATCTTTTCGGTGGAGAGCGGTTTCATCGGCTGATCGTAGAAAACCGATCGCAGAGGATTTCCGGTCACCACGCATTTACGGGCATCGAAGTACTGCTCGGCTTGCGAAAAACCCAAAAATATTTTGCGCGCAAGTTTACCGAGAAACCGGTTCGCGATGCCTACGCTGCAGTTTTGCTCCTGCAAAAAAAGCGGAACGCGGAGAAGGAAGGCCGCGATGCTGACCGGCACGGAAACGTAACCGCCCACGCCAACTACCGCGATGGGCTTTTCTTTGCGGAGCAGTGAGAGGGCTTCGAAGATGGACAGAAATACGCGGCCCAGTGAGGTGGCGGTTTTCACCAGCCCCTGATTTTTCACCGCTCCCGACTTTAGGGTGACGAGCCGGAAACCGGCCTGCGGCACTAGCTTCGTTTCCATTCCCGTGGGGCTACCGACGTAAAGCACGTCGCAACCTTTTTTGCGTAAGGCATCCGCGATAGCCAACGCCGGAAACACGTGGCCTCCCGTACCGCCGCCGGTCAGGATAACTTTTTTGGCTTCGCTCATGATCCGGGTTCAGTATGAACTTTTCGCTCGCCCCGGTAAATGCCCCAGAGGATGCCGATGGTAAGGAGGTTTACGATGAGGCCGGATCGGCCCCAGGATAGAAACGGCAGCGGCAACCCTTTCATCGGCACTAAACCGACGACTCCGCCCAGGTTGATGACTACCTGAAGCATCAGCGTGAGGGCCAAGCCGATGGCTAAAAAACCGCCAAAGCGGCTGTGGCAAGAGCGGACGACGCGGAACAAGAGGTAACCCAGAAAGCCGAAGAGCGTGAGCAGCGTGAACGTTCCCAGAAAACCAAGCTCCTCACCCACCAGGGCGAAGATAAAATCGGTATGCACCTCGGGCAGGAAGAAAAGTTTTCCGTTCCCGTTGCCGAGCCCTGCGCCCGACCAACGGCCGGTATGAAAGGCCAGGAACGACTGAATCGTTTGAAAACCCACGCCCTGTGGATCGGACCACGGATCCAAAAACGCCATAAGGCGCCGACGCCGGTAGTCGGAGGTGAGAATTCCTAAAAGGAAGAAACCAAAGCCTACCGTGAACAGCCCAATGAAATAACTTAGTGGCATGCCACCCACGAACAGTAGTGAAAGAATCACCACCGTTAGTAACGCCGTGGTGCCTAGGTCGGGCTGCCGAAGAATGAGCACCAGCAGTACCACGAGGGGCAGCAGGCGCCAGCAGGCCCGTCCGGGAGTCAGGGGCTTGGTTTGTGGCTGGGACAGGAGGCGAGCGACGTAAAGGCTCACTACAATCTTGGCGAGCTCGCTGGGCTGAAATGCCAGTGGCCCCAGGTGAAGCCAACGCGTCGCCCCCTGAGCGTTATGGCCCAGCGGCGTGAACAACGTGGCGCCCACGAGAACGATCTCGGCAAACAGAATCCAGGGGGCAAGCTGGTACCACTTGGTGTGCGGAAACCGGGAAACCAGGTACATGAGGCACAGCCCGACGATGCCGGCCAGCCCCTGCTGATAAGCATAGTACAGACTGGTCCCGTACTTCTGGCTACTCATCACGCCGGTAGCGCTATAAAGCACGAGCAGGCCCGTTCCGAAAAGAAACAGTACGGTGCCCACCATGCCGAGGGTCAGGCCGTCCCAGGATTTACGGGTATCAATCATGAAAAAGGGGTATCGGGCGAAGGCCCGGTACCCCTAATGATATCAAATCACGCTGGCGTACGCGTTATTCGCGATAGTCCTCGGCCTTGATGTTGTACTTCTGCAGCTTCCTCAAGAGAGTCTTCTTGGGGATGTTGGCGTGCAGCGCGGTTTGGTTGATGCGACCGCGGAATGTCTTCAGAGCCTTGATGATGAAGTCCTTTTCGAACTGCTCTTTGTGGCTCTTGTAGTCGAGCGCGCCCGTTCCGGGCACCGCCGCGATCTCTCCATCTTCGCCATCTTCACCCTCTGCGGAAAACGTGTCGGGGTTCGACAACGCCGCGTCGGCATCCAGGTCGCCGGCATCCTTCAAATGGGGACGCAGGTAGCCCGGCAGCGACGAGACCGAAACCTGATCGCTGTTTTCGATGACGAATGAATGTTCGATGACGTTCTCGAGCTCGCGAATGTTGCCCGGCCACTGGTGTTTCAGCAAAGTTTCCATCGCCAAGGGGGCCACACCGGTGATCTGCTTCTGGTGTACGCGATTGAACTTCGCCACGAAGAAGCGCACCAGGCGCTCGATGTCGTCCTTACGTTGGCGCAGGGGCGGCAAAAAGATCGGAATTACGTTCAAACGGTAGAATAGATCTTCACGGAACTGGTTCTTTTGAATCGCCTCTTCCAAGTTGCGATTCGTGGCCGCGATGATGCGAACGTTCATGTCGATCTCACGATTGGAGCCAACCGGAGTGAACTTTCGTTCTTGCAGTACGCGAAGCAGCTTTACCTGCATCGCCATCGAAAGATCGCCGATCTCATCGAGGAAGATCGTGCCGCCGTCGGCGTACTGAAATCGGCCGATTTGCCGTTGGTCGGCGCCGGTGAAGGCACCTTTTTCGTGGCCGAAAAGCTCGCTCTCGAACAGCGTCTCCGCGATGGAGCTACAGTTGATGGCGACGAGCTTGTTGTCTTTACGGGCCGAGTTGTAATGAATGGCGCGGGCCACTAGCTCTTTACCCGTTCCGCTTTCGCCGCGGATCAGCACCGAGGTTTCCACCTTGGCCAGCTTGTGGATGATGGAAAAGATCTTACGCATCTCGTTCGAGGCGCCGACGAATTCGCCGTTCTCGATTTTCACGATGGGCGCGGAGAACGCCATGTTTTCGACCATCTCCTGAGCGTCCAAGGCGCGTCCCACCATCTCCACCAGCGCGGCGTGTTTTACCGGTTTGGCGAGGTAGTTGTAAGCGCCGTCTTTCACGGCCTTAACGGCATCTTCGATATTGGAATAAGCCGTCATCAAGATGACGAGGATCGACGGGTCGAGCTCTTTAATCTTCTTCAAAGTCTCGAGCCCGCTCATGCGGGGCATGTTTACGTCCATCAATACGAGATCGGCCCGACCTTGTCCTAAGGCCTCCATCGCTTCCACACCGTCGTTCGCGGCGCGAACGGCAAAGCCATTCTCTTTGAGCACGTCGCTGAGGTTTGATCTTAGCTCCGGTTCATCTTCCACAATCAGCACTTGTCGGCGCATGGTTTCTTTCTCCTATTAGTTTACGGGCAGGATGACCGAGAAGGTCGACCCTTTCCCAATTTCGCTTTTTAAATCGATGGCCCCTTCATGGAGCTCAATAAAATACCGCGCGAGGTACAGTCCCAGACCGGTTCCCTTGACCGACTTGGTGGCATCGTTCTCGCAGCGATAAAACTTCATGAACACTTTGGCCTGATCTTCAGGCCCGATGCCCGGGCCCTGGTCCGTAATGGAAATTCTCACGTAATCGTCCGACTCATCCGAGCTAACCGTTACGGTAGAGCCCGGCGGTGAGTACTTGATGGCGTTCTCGAGCAGATTCGAGATCACGCGGCGAATGAGTTTCGTATCGATCTTAATCGCAAAGAGCGGCTCCAGACGCATCTGAATTTCAATGCCCTGCTCCTGCGCGAAGGCGTTCTTCTGCTCGATGATGTCGCGCACTACGGAGTTAATGTCCCGGCTTTCGCGGTTCAATGGTACGCGGTTGTTCTCTATCCGCGTAATGTCCAGCAGGGCCTCGACGAACTCGGTCATCTCGTCAGAGGTCTTCAAAATCGAGCGGGCGGCTTTGTGCTGGCGCTCGGAAAGCCCCTTGGCATCCGACAGCATTAACTCCGCGCTACCCTGAATGCGGGCGATGGGAGTCTTGAAGTCGTGCGAGATGAGAGAGAGAAAGTTGCTCTTCATCTTTTCCAGCTCGGCCAGCAGCTCGGTCTGTTCCTGATAGTGCCAGCGCTTTTGGTACTCATCGACGAGACGGAAAGGGATCACGATGTAAAAGCCAGAGAACGCGAGAATGAGCGGATGCGCCAAGTCTACCCACAGTCCGAAGCCGTAGATGAGCAGTCCGCCCGCGACGATGAGGAACAAGCTCTGCACGACCACGAACGTCATGGCGCGTCCCGGAGAAAAATACAGCGAGAAGGTCACGGACAGAAAAATCACGAGAATCGCCAGTATCCAGTTCGTGGGTTTAGAGGCTTTGCGCAAACCTTCATTCCCAATCAGCGTTGCTAGCCCCTGCGCGGCGCCTTCGATGGCCGGAGTTTTTAAATCTTCACGCGAGAAGGGGGTCAGAATGAAGTCGAACGTGCGCTTCGACGATAGCGTAGAGCCAATGATGACAATCTTGTCTTTGAAATGAGTCGGGTCCCAGCGGCCATCGGCGACCGATCCGCTGGAGTAAATGGGGTACGACGCCTTGGGGTTGCGCCATTTGATGTAGGTTTGGACCGATTCCCCGATGCGTTCGATGCTTTTGCCCGACCAGCACTGCTCGTTAGTCGGCATGCCGCGCATCTCACACGCAATCTTGGCGTAAACGGAGGGGATACCTTCTACCTGCAGCATCACGCGGCGGGTAACCGAGTCGGCGCCATACGAGAACGTATCGCGCGAAATGAATCCGGGAAGATACTTACCGAAAAGTCCGAGGCTTGCCGGCTGAGTGCGGCCAAGGCTCTCGTCATCTACGTAACCCACGTGAGTGTTAGGCACTTTGGCAAAAGCCCGTGACAGCTCACCCAGCTCCGCTTCGCTGTAGTTGCTGGCCCCAAAGGAGCTGAGTAGCACGACGTACTTGGGGTTCACCGTGGACAAAAAAGTAAAAAGGCGGTCGATCTCGGCCGATGGTATCCGCAGCTCACGCTGGTAGCGTAGGCTCGAGGGATCGTCGTAGGCGATCAATGCAATGTTGGGATTAATCGAACGGGGAGCAAAAACTCGCGCCAAGCCGTCAAAGATAATGCCGTTCAGACCATCCAGCGGAAATTGGAGAAGAAGGATGTAAACCAGGAGACCGAGGAAATAGGCTAGCCCATGGGTTCCCCGCAGCTGGACTTTCGCCCACCATGCGCTCAATCGGGCAAACAAATCACCCGAGAATGGACTGTTTAATGCCTTCGCTTCCATAAGAAAACGCGAACATCCCCCAAAACAGCCGCCCACCAACCCTCTGGCGGCAGAGTTCGACGTTTTTATCACAGCGCATTGCGGAAACCTAGGAAATTGGTGTCATTTAGACACCAAGCACCAGAGCTTAGGAAGGCAGAGTTAGGCGTCGAGGGGCGCGGCTTTTTCAGCTGGGGTATGGACCAGCAGTTTCTGGCAGCCCGAGCATTGATGAATCTCTTTAAATCCGATGACTTCGTTGTACAGCTGCGGGCGCACTTTCATGTGGCAGTTCAGGCAGGCGCCCTCGTTGACCTGGGCAATCGGTATCCCTTTTCCGCCCCGGCTCAAACGGAGGTAGATGGTCGAGATTCTCGGCGTAAGGCCTTTGGTAAGGTCCATCTGCAGGGATTCGAGTTTAGAGATCTCGGCCTTTAGGTTAGCTAAGCTGGCTTCGAGCGCGGCACATTCTTCGACCGTCTTCTTTTCCACTTCCAGGTACTGAGCCTGGTAGCCGTCGAAAGCGCCCTTTTTCGTCTCGAGCTCGGTCATCGCTTTCATGGCGGTCTCTTCGTAGCCCGCTTTGATCTTTTTGCGATCCTGCGCTTCCTTCGTTGCGGCCTGAAGGGTGTGCGAATTCGTCACATCCTTCATCTTCGCTTCGGTTTTTTTCAGGAAGTCGTCTTCAATCTTGGCGTCGCGTTCAGCGTCGCGGCCGCGCTTCTCGAGCGCGGACATTTTGGCTTTCTCTCCATCGAAGGCGGATTTTGCTTGTTCGAGGTTAGCCTGCAGCTTCTTGATATCTTCCGGGATTTTTACCAGGTCGGCTTTAATGTGGTGGATTTGATCCGCGACCTTTTTGAGATCCCAGAGGACGGAAACCTGCTTTTCAATTTCGCTCATTGTGCCCCGTTATGGCCCACCACGGCGGGAAAAGCAATTTTCGTGGGCTTTTCGTCAAGGTTTATCGAAGATTACCGTCGCAGAGATGAACTCACCTTCTTTGCCGAGCGTATCCGTTACGCGCATCCGAAAGCCCACTTGGGAGAAGGCGATCGATGTTCCCACGGGCGAAGATAAAATGGCGAGTGATTGAATTGTCTGCCGGCGCTTTGCTTCGTCGCCGGTCATCTCGGCTTCCTTGGCGAGCTGGAAATCACTCGCGGCCTTCTTCCAACCCCCGTTGAGCGCTTGGAGCTGAGAGTCGACGGTCGTCGTATGTTCATCGAGGTTTTGGTGCTGGCTCAGCTTCCACACCACCCTCGAAACTTTTTTGCCGAAATGTTTGAGCATGGCGCGAACGGTGGCTCGTGCGTCGATGTCGGATCGATTGCCGCGCGAGTCTTCGAGATGCATGCCAAGACGGAGTGTGCCGTCTTCGCTCAGCACGCCAGTTACGTGGAAATCTTCGTGGCCCGCATCGGTCTGCTTGAAAAGCGTGGGCGTGCTCTCATTGATTCCGTATAACGAGCCCATCAAATCCGCGAGCGACGGGGTACAGGTGCCGTCCCGGCGCGGACGCTCAGCCCGCAGCTCGAACGACGAGAGGAGAAGCGAAACCAATAGGATCGAGACGAGCGGGTGCACGCCCCATTCTAACACTCAGTCCCGGCGGGTGGGATGCCCATCGTGGTCCCCGCGCGGGCGCTTGGGCACGTCTTCCCACCAGCCTTCCTTCACCTGATCACGCCGCGACTCATTCAGTGGATAATAGATGCGGCTGTTCTTCTTGGCACTTTCGCCAATGACGAGCAAACACGCGTTCTGTTCAGAGTTGTTGAGGAAGGTGTGGCAAATACCGGTACCGCACGGAAAAGCGACGGTATCGCCGGGCTTCAGCGCATACGTGCGGCCGTCTATCCAAACCTCGGGAGTTCCCTCGAGAACGTAGATCAGCTCTTCCTCATCTTCTTCGGCGTGCGGCCACGAGGTGCGCCGACCGGGCGGAAGTAACTCATGATGAATACCGAGTCGCTTCAAGCCAAAAGCTTTCGCCAGCGGGGATCCGATACTGCGAAGCTCTTTGCTACCCGGATAGTGGTTCCAGCCGTCGGGTTCCCGCATTTCATCGGCCTGTTTGATACTGGGATGGCGCAGATCGGGGCGCAACTTTTTCAGTGTGGCCAAAATGTCCGGCCAGCCATACGCGAGCGACTTGAGGCGCTTTCCGCCAATCTCTTCCCATTTTTCACCAGTGTGCTCTCCGTCCATCTTTGCGTAGAACTGCGCGGCGGGATTATCCGCGAGCACCCAGGTGATGGCGCTGCGATAGCCGTGACGATACAGCTGTTCGAGGGAATCGAGAAAAAGCCGCTTGCCGATGCCGCGGCCGTGAAACTCCTTGAGCAGATAAAGCGCGGTCACCTCGCCGTCGAAGGGTTGAGCCGTGTCGCGATTCTTACCGCCGGTGGAAAATCCGACAATGCGTTCGTTGGCGTCTTTGGCTACCCAGTAGTGATTGCGCAGCGGGGCGGTGGAAAGGATCTCCTTCCACATGTCAGTGCGCTGCTCGTAACTCAAAGACTGCAAATATGGATCAGGCACGATGCCCGCGTAAGCGCTGCGCCAGGTGTCGATGTGCACGCGCGCAATGTCCCACGCATTCTTGGGGGTAGCGGCCTGAATGAAGATCTTCATCCCTCGTTACTAACGAGTAAGCGCGGGGCGGGCAATCCGCTTAAAGAAGAACAATCGGGCCCTGCGCGATTTGAACCGCGGGGCCAAAATCTTTAGGCGTGCATAGTTTGCTATCATTGCTCAATGAGCCGAAAGCTAGAGCCGTTGGACATTCCTCTGCCGGATAAGATGACCCTGGCTCTGTCTCCACCGACTCCCCCAAGTGCCCTTTTGCTATTGGCCAAAGTTTTCCTGTCGTTGTTTGCAGGCTACTTCTTTTCCTTGTTGTTTCTGGTGATGTTGGGTTTCAAAGGCTATACGGGAACACTCGAACAGTTTCTCTTAAAGAAAAAAGCACTGGGACATCTCATTGGTCTCACCTCGGGAATGTGGATCCTCCACCGCTCGGTTAACCTTCATTTTCGTCGGACAGCCTATTTTCGGGCGCTCCGGGGAAAAGAGCTGCTGATCGATCCGCAGGGATTAAAGATCTGTAAGTCATTCGCTTCGCGGAATGGACGCAAGCTCGAAAGATTTCGGCAAACGGATACCGAGAGTCCTTACTTCGCTATTCTCTGGGACGATGTCCTATCGTGGAACATCAAAAGAATCGGGGGCGAAGCACCGGCAACTCTCGTCCATCGGGTAACGACGATAAAAGGCGAAGTTTACGACTTGGACCGTTACTGCATGTTCGGCGCGGAATATTTTCTGCTCGAGTACGCGCGCCGAAAAGTTCGATGTCCGATCCTCATCGATGACCCGTTTTTTTCGGACCGTGCCAGCTCGAAAGCTGGGTAAACGAGATTTCGGCGTGAACACCCGCCCGCAAACGAAGAAATGGGCCCACCTGGACTTGAACCAGGGACCTACCGGTTATGAGCCGGCTGCTCTAACCAAACTGAGCTATGGGCCCCCATTTTTCGTTTAAATGGGCTGGCTCTTCGTCCTCTGTCGCTCACGTCGCTCCGACGTACAGAAAGTACGCCTGCGCTCCGCTCGCTCGTGCGTCCTCGATCCAGCCCATTTAAACAAAAAATGGGAGGGGTCGCACCCAGAGTTAGTTTTCTATGAAAGCCTTAAGACGCTTGCTGCGGCTCGGGTGACGCAACTTGCGGAGCGCTTTCGCCTCGATCTGACGAATACGTTCGCGGGTTACGTTGAAGTCCTGGCCAACCTCTTCCAAGGTGTGGTCGGAGCTTTCACCGATACCGAAACGCATGCGAAGCACTTTTTCTTCGCGCGGGGTCAGAGTCGAGAGAACCTTACGGGTCTGCTCGGACAAGTTGATGTTCGTGACCGCTTCCGAGGGCGAAATCATCGCTTTGTCTTCGATGAAATCTCCAAGGTGTGAATCTTCATCCTCACCAATCGGAGTTTCGAGCGAGATGGGCTCTTTGGCGATCTTCAGGACCTTGCGGACCTTATCGACCGGCATTTCCATCTTAACCGCAATCTCTTCCGGGGTCGGCTCGCGGCCCAGCTCCTGAACCAGGTAGCGCGACGTACGGATGAGCTTGTTGATCGTTTCGATCATGTGCACCGGGATACGGATGGTGCGCGCCTGATCGGCGATCGCGCGGGTGATCGCTTGGCGAATCCACCACGTAGCGTAGGTCGAGAACTTGTAACCGCGACGGTACTCGAACTTATCGACGGCCTTCATGAGGCCGATGTTGCCTTCCTGAATCAGATCCAGGAACTGCAAGCCACGGTTCGTGTACTTCTTGGCGATGGAGACGACCAGACGAAGGTTGGCTTCCACCAGCTCGGCTTTCGCAATTTCGGATTTGCGCTCACCGGCGATGATCGCCTCATACATCTCACGCAGCTCGCGCGCGCGGACGTTGGCTTCGATTTCGACCGCATCGATCTTTTTGATCGAGTTGTCGATGTGGTGCTCGATCTCGAGCAAGCCGGTGTAATCGACACCGAACTTGGCCTTGATCTGCTCTTCGTATTTCTTGTTCTTCTTGGCCTCTTTGACCATGCGGCGATAGTCGCCGATGCCGTCGCACTTCAGCTTGCGCAGGAGCTTGTTGATCTCCCACTCTTCTTCTTCGATGCGCTGAACCTGCGTTTTGAACTTGGCTACGATCTTGTTGATGGTCTTACGGTTGAAGTTAATCTCGACGAATACGTCGACGATGTTCTTCCGATTGGTCGCCAGCTTCTCACGGAGCTTCTTACGATCGATGGCGTTCTGGCCAGCCTTGAGCAGCTTCTGCTCCATGGCGTTCACGGTCTTTTCGAAGCTGCGCACCAGCTTCATACCGTCCAAAATCTTTTCGCGGCACTCCGCCTCGTTCAGGCCGGCAAACTGATTGTCGTCCTTCTCTTCGGCTTCCGGCTCTTCTTTTTCTTCTTCTTCCACCGGAGCGGGGGCGGCTGCGGCAACGGCGCCGGCAACCGGCACGGCGTTGGCATCCGCATTCTCCGTCGTCGTGTCCTCTTGGCCGCCACGGAGTACGTCGCGGGCGCGGAGCTTGCCCTTTTCAATCTTGTCGCCGATGGCCAAAAATTCTTTGATACCCATCGAAGAGTTTAGAATGACGTCGAGGACTTCCGCCTCGCCCTCTTCGATGCGCTTGGCGATTTCAATTTCGCCTTCGCGGGTGAGGAGCGCCACCGCGCCCATCTTCTTCAAATACAAACGAACGGGGTCGAGGCCGCGGGCCAGACCGTCTTCTTCTTCGGCCGCTTTAGGGGCCGCCGCTGCGGCGGGCTCATCCTGGGAGGCTTTATCGCCGTCTTTCTTCCCTTTGACCTGCTTCTCGTTCTCAACGATCTCGATGTCGTTGTCTTCAAGCAGCGTCATCACTTCATCGAGGTCATCCGAATCCGTGACGTCTTCCGGAAGCGCGTCGTTGATCTCTTCGTAGGTAAGGAACCCTTTTTCCTTACCGGCCGCGATCAATTTCTGAAGTTCTTTTTTCTTTTCCAGCTTGGTGGTGGACATTCGTCGTTACACTCCTAAGAGTCTCAATGCCTAAAATCTCAGGGACGGTTCCCAGTGAGGCGGCTATAGCCCAGTGAGGAGGCTATAACACCGGCGGCTTGCAGACAAACCCCAATGCTTACCACGCTGCACCAGCCAAAACAACTCTAGGGGACCACTTTTCCTTGACTAATTTCCATGCAAAATCGGGGCCTTGGTCCCAGCAAGGCGGCGCGCGAATTATTCGTTCCGCGACGTCACTTCCTGGCGCGCATGCGAGATGGCTTCGAGAAGTTTTAGGGTCTCTTCCTCTTGCCCCAAACGCTGCGCGAGCTTCACTTGGGTAGTGAGCTGCTGCACCAGTTTCTCTTTCCGGCGGCGAGTTAGGTCCTTGATCACTTGGGGGAAAATATCTACCGCCAACGGCGCGGCGCGCGGTATTTCCGCCTCGTTATTGAGCACCGCCTCGGACATGGCGCCAGCCAGTTCCGGGTCGGAAACTTCCTTCATCATCGCTTCCAAAACGGCTTTAGGCCCCTGGGTTTCCATCTCTTTTTCGAGGATGGAGACCAGCCGAGCGACCTCGACTTCCTTGATCTCGTCGGAAAACTTCTGGCCGGCATTCTTTAAGAACTCGGCCGGGTACCACAGGGCAAGCTTCAGGTAGGCGCGGCCCAGGGTGTCTTTTTTGACCTGGGATGTTGGTTGAATCGGGCGGCGCGGTCCCGCCGGAGCCGGATTCGTTTTATCGCTGGTCTGTTTTTGCCCCAGCTGCTTTTCCACGTGGGCCATGATGGACTGCGGGGAAAGGCCGAGCAAAAGCCCCACATTGTCCCAAAGCAGCGCCCGCTCGGTCCGGTTTCGGCTCGAAATTAGGATGGGGGTAAGGCGTTCCAGCCACTTCCCTTTTTGCTCTTCGCTCATGGCTCCCTGAGCGGAAATCTCTTTTAAAAGCTGCGTGTCTTGCCGAGGGGCCTGCTCGACCAGCTCGTAAAACTTTTCGGCGCCGGCCTCTTGCACGAATTCATCGGGGTCGCGCTCGTCGGGCAGCTTTAAATCGCGGGCGACGAAACCCGCGTCGAGGAAAATAGGTATCGAACGGCGCCAGGCATCGCGGCCCGCTTCGTCGGGATCGAAAACGGTGACCACGCGCTTGGTCAGTGGCGCCAGGCGGCGGCAGTGATCTTCCGTAAAGGCGGTGCCCATGGTGGCGACCGCATTGTCGACGCCTTTGTCGTAAAGCCCCACGACGTCCATGTACCCTTCGACGAGAACGGCTTCACCCTTAAGGCGGATGCCGCGTTGATTCTCGTGAAGCGCATAGAGCGTGTTCTTCTTCGAAAACAGATTGGTCTCGGGTGAGTTCAAATACTTTGGCTGCTTGTCCTGCCCCTCTTTACCGGGCAGCAGGCGCGCCCCAAAGCCGACGACCTGCCCTTCGCTATCGGTAATGGGAAACATCAGCCGACCGCGGAAACGATCGTAACCGTCGTTCTTACCGTCGGTGGATTGAATCACTAGCCCCGCCGCGGTGAGCTCGGCCGCCGTGAACCCTTTTTTCTTAAGCCAGTCTTTGAGCGTGGACCAGTCGTCGGGGGCTACGCCGATGCGGAACTTGTTGCACGTTTCAATCGTGAGGCCGCGCGACTCTACATACTTTCGCACCGGCGCGTACTCGGGCTTGTTCCAGAGGAGCCAGTGGTAAAACTTCGCCGCCAATTCGTTGGCCTCGATGAGGCGAAGATCGCCGGGCTGAATCCTGGGCTTTTGCGGAACGTAAGCCTTCTGCGAATTCTGAATTTCCACGCCCGCTTTCTTTGCGAGCCGTTCCACCGCTTCGGGAAATCGTAAGCCCTCCACGTTCATCAAAAACGTGAAGATGTTGCCGCCGCTGTGGCAGCCGAAGCAATGATAAATCTGTTTGAGCGGATGAACGTGAAACGACGGGCTCTTCTCTTTGTGAAAAGGGCATAGGCCGGTCATACCGGTGCCGCTTCGTTTCAACGGCACGTAGCCCTGGATCAGCTCGACGATGTCGATGCGCTCTCTGATCTGGCCTAATGTGGATTCATCGAACATTTCGCTATTAAACCTTACGAGACAAACTTGGTGCGTCTTTCAAGCAGTACCGCCGAAGTAAATCGGCCGCCTTGGTGATCCCGATACGGGTCGCGGTGCAAATCTCAGAAGAAGAAACGGTGTTATTTAAGGAGACTACTTTCATTTTCTCGCCCCAAAAGGTCAATCCGTTATGCGCCATCGTAATACCCATTCCCTTGGTGAGATTGGCTGGACCGGAAAGAAGCTTTGCGTCGGCAAGCGGTTTTCCTCCGGCCTTTTCGCCAAGCCGCAGCTCACGAATGCGATCGATTCCCGTCAATGGCTGCGCCGCGCGTAGTAGCACGGCTTCCCCATTCCCCGGATCCCCAGTCACCACGTTCACGCACAGGTGCATGCCGTAGATGAGATACACGTAGCAAGTACCGCCGGGCTCGAACATGGGCCAGTTGCGCTTGGTTTTTCCTTTGAAGGAATGGCTGGCCTCGTCGTCACCCGAATAGGCTTCGACCTCCGTGAGCTGTGCCAATAACCAACGCCGGCCGTGTTTCACGAGCAGCCCTTTGCCTATGAACTCACGGGCGACCACGTCTACGGGCCGCCGGTAAAAGGACTGCGGGAGTGCTTTTAAATCTTCGGGATTAGGAAAGGAGCTTTTTGGCGAGCTCATTGACGGCTTTTCCGTCGGCACGGCCGCCGGTTTGGGCCAGCGCACCCTTCATCACTTTGCCGATGTCGGCGGCGCCCGTGGCGCCGGTTTCCGCGATGACCGCCTTCACGACGGTTTCGAGCTCTTCGGTGGACATCTGCTGTGGGAGGTAGCCCATCAGGAAGCCGATTTCTGCTTTCTCTTTGTCGGCGAGGTCCGGGCGATTGCCCTTGGTGAACGCTTCGACCGACTCATTCCGCTGCTTTACCAAGGTCTGGATAAGCTTCAGGATCTCGGCCTCTTCCATCGGCGCACGCTTATCGATCTCGCGTTTCTTGATCTCCGAGATCGCCATGCGGAGGGTTTGTACTTTGTCGGGCTGGGACGCCTTCATGGCGTCCTTCATGTCGGACTGAAGCTTTGCTTTGAGATCCAAAAGGGCCTCTTTTATTCCGGACGTTTAGAAGCGTTTGATTTTCTTCTTGGCCTTACGGGCCGCGATCGACTTCTTCTTAAGACGGACGGACGGCTTCTCGTAGTGCTCGCGACGGCGAACTTCCGCTACGATTCCGGCGTTTTCGCAAAGGCGCTTGAACTTGCGGATCGCGATGTCCACCGAGTCATTATCTCTTACAACGATTCCCAGCATTGATTACTCCAAAAGCCCTACTGACTAACGTCTAACGGGCAGTGTCGTCAAGGGCTGACTCAGGAAGGGGTGTCTGGCACAACTTGGCTATAATACTCAAAGATGAAACCCACCCTCCCTCTGGCCCTTTTGCTGGGATTTTTTCCGGCGGCGGCCCGCCCCACCACGCCCACTACCGCGTGTTTTCTTGGTTTTGCCAGCCTGTCGCCCAACTCGGACGACTTTTTGGTGCTGGTAGGAAAGACCTACCGGCAGCTACTGGACACCGACCCCCTACTGACGGCCGAAGCGGTAAGAAAGCTCCAGGAGGCCAACGACCCTTTCGCCCTATCCGACATTTTGCCCGATGGTTCGGTGGCGCTGAAAAAGCGACTGAACGAATTTAAGCAAATGCTCGACACCCTCAAGGCCCCTCCTGCCCCAGTGCGGGAAGCCATTCGCGCTGAGCTGGCCAAGCTATTGGCGAACTCCGCCGAGGTGAGTCGGCGCCAGCTCGAGGCGGCAAAGACCACCGAGAATGTAGCGGCGAGAAGGGCCTGGGTTGACCTCAATGTGCCGGTGAAGGTGAGCCCGGACGGGCGTTGGGTGTTTCAAAAAAGCAACTTAGCCTACTCTTTACCGGGTTTCGACTTAACGAAAAGCTACATTCGGGTGGTCGACACTCACGCCCCTTTGGAGCGTTCTTACATTGAAGTTCCTAACGTCGATGAATTTGCGTTGCCGCAGCTTTCGCCTAGCGGGAAGGAGCTGCTTTTCATCAACACCAAGACCAAAGTGTTTCATAGGGTTCCCTTCCTGAACGGAAAGGTCGATTGGACCAAGGCCACCCAACACGGCCCTTTTCCCGTTTTTGTGGGACCCGACAACACCTGGGTGCCCGGAGCCGAGCCCCATCTGAGTATCGTCTCCTTGTTGGAGCACCCAACGCCAAAGCCTTTTCAGTTCAATTGGAATACCAACACCGTAACCGAGGTAAAATCCGATCCCCCTTTCTATCCAGTGCCGGGAACGGGTTACTTTTCCGATGCGGGCCGAGAGGGGTACTTCAGCATTCGCCGTTCTGGCGTCGAGGGCCCGGGACCGATTTGGGAAGATCACGTGCAGGTCTTCAAAGTAGATAAAACCGGTAACGCCGTTCGCGTGGGCGAAGTCGTGAAGGGCTTGCAAAGTACCCTATACAAAGGCTCGGTGGTTCTCGAGAAAAATGGAGATGGCTTCGTTGTAGCCCCCTCTACTTTGACGACGGCTCCGGAGTTTGCGGTCACCTTCAGCGGATTTAAAGGAAAGCCTACCGAACGGGTCGTTTATCCCGAGTTGAGCCTTTTGCGGCGGGGCTACCGGATGATTTCGCATCCCACCGAAAACGGTGCCCTAGTGCTGATGACCGAAGATGCCTTTAAGCGCGAAGAAAAACAAAATCGGGCCTTTTGGCTGGACTTTGATACCCGAAAACTCTCGCCGGTGGATATCGACCACACGCTTTTAACGGACCAGTTCATTCATTTTGATGTGCAATTCACCGCCAACGGGAAAGAGCTCGCGATTCAGAACGGGATCGAAATGTTTTTCGTGAACTTCTTCACCCGCATCCGGCAGTAGGTCAGAGAATCACCATCGCGTCGCCGTAGGAGAAAAACCGGTACTTCATCGCCACGGCCTCCCGGTACGCTTCGAGCACGGGGCCTTGCCCCGCAAAGGCCGATACCAGCACGAGCAACGTCGACTGCGGCAGGTGAAAGTTGGTGATGAGGCCGTCGGCATAGCGAAACTCGTGCCCCGGCGTGATGAAGATACGGGTGGTGGCCGATTTTCCGTATTGGGGAACCGACTCTAGCGCTCGCAATGTCGTGGTACCCACGGTGATCACCCGGCCGCCACGTTTGCGGCAGGCCGCGATCTTTTCGAGCGTTACGTCGGGCACTTCGTAATGTTCCGCGTGCATCTCGTGGGCGGATACGTCGTTGGTCTTTACGCGGGCGAAGGTACCGTAGCCGACCTTGAGCGTGACGAACGCGCTGTCGATGCCCTTGGCGGCGATCCGCGCAAGCAGCTCCGGCGTAAAGTGCAGGCCGGCCGTCGGGGCGGCGATAGAGCCGCTAACCCGGGCATAGACCGTTTGGTAAGTCGTCTTGTCCGCCTCTTCCGCCTCGCGCCCAAGGTAGGGCGGCAGCGGCATGGAGCCATTGGCGTCAATCCAGCGATCGGCCTTGGCCGGGTCGAGCCCTTCGGCCCGTACGTAAAAATCGTCATCGGGGCGGGTTAGAATGCCGGTGGAGCCATCGGCGAACGTTACCGTGAGCTCACCCTTCACCTTTTTGCCGGGCTTCACCAGACAGCGCCACGAGCCATCTCCCATGGGGTCGACTAACAGCACCTCCATCGCTCCGCCGTGGGGGCTTTTGGCGTGTAGCCGCGCGGGAATCACCTTCGTATCGTTGAAAACGAGCAGGTCGAGCGGGCCGAGCTTATCCACTAAACCGGCGAACTCTCCGTGAGTGCGGGTGCCGGAGTGCCGGCCCAAATGAAGCAAGCGCGAGCTGTCCCGGGGCGAAACGGGAAAACGCGCGATGAGCTCGTCGGGAAGGTCGAAATCGAAGTCGGTCAAAAACACGCGCGCAACATAAGGGAAAGCGAATGCCGCCGCTAGCCCGATTTACGGGTCGAAAGGGAAGACACGCGGGTGGCGGGGCGGAACAGCTTACTGCCCCCATAGTAGTGCTGAAGAATGTCTTCGTATCCTTTTCCCTGCCGGGCCATGCCGCGGGCGCCCCACTGGCACATGCCTACGCCGTGGCCGGCCCCCGTGCCGGTGAACTGAATTTCTGACGGCAACGCGGTCCAGGTGAAGTTGGTGCTCTGCAAACGGGTAAAGCCCAGCCGACGGCGTAGCTCTTCGGCGCGAAACTTAGTCGACTTGCTGGAGCTTTCGGCCAGAAGCTCGACGAGCCGGCCGGCGCCGTCTTTTTTCGTGGCGGTGAACTGAATGGCTTCCTGAGGGAACTTAAGCCCCTCCGCCACCTCGCCTAGCGGCACGCGCGCGCTCCAGCGGTAGTGATTTTTTTGGCAGTACTGACAGGGTACGGCCGGCGCGCGGTTCCCCTCCGCATTGATCCAGATCTCTTTTGCCGTGGCGGTCGTGCCGCCGCAGCGAGAATGGAAGAACGCTTTGAAGGGCGGCGGGAGATGTTTCCCTTTGCTGGGCTCGTCGTAATGCAGATACTGCCCGGTCGTCGCCTTCACGGCCGCTTTGACCAAGCTCGACTTTGACGAGTCACCGGAAACCTGACCGAACACCTGATCGTGGATGGAAGCTTCCACGTCGTACATGGCGTTGCGCGGATTTTGCACGCGGTGAAACGCAAACGTTCGCGCGGCCACGGCTTGCGCCTTTAGCGCTTCGAACTCGGCGCGGTTACCCATCTCGGCCGCCACTACCCCTTCGGTGTAAGCTTCGAGCTGGGTCTTGGAGATCAGCAATAGCTGATTTCCCTTCTTCGTGATCTGCAGAACGCCGCGCAGTTTTTTTCCTTCGAGTTCCCAGCTCGCTTGGCCACCCTCATCCGCACGAATGAAAACGGTGCCGTACATCGAAGCGTTGGAGCCGATGCGAATCTGGTCGTTCTTTTTGTCGAGCCAAACCTTTACGCTGGAAGTCAGTGAGATCCACTCGCCCCGGTCGTCCGCCTTCCACTGAATCCGGCCATCGGGCGTAGAGATTTCAACGGGCTGCGCGGTTTTCTTCAGCAACACCTTGATGTTGAGCTGGGGGTGAATCTCCGCCGCGCGGAGCGACAAGGAAAAAAGACAAAGAAGGGCGAATGCCAATCCAGCTGGACGCATGTGGGATGCCTCGCGTTAATTTTTTGCGTTATCGAAAGGGGGTTAGGAAAACCGCCCTAATAGGAAAGGAATACGTCTATAATTTGAGTATACCATGACAACCAAAGCTCCTCGGAAATGGGCGGCTAGAGCCGCCTTTGTACTCCTTTCCTTTTGTAGCGTTTCCGCGCCCGCGGCGAAAACTGCGCCCGATACTTTGGATTCCGATTTCGATTTCTGGGAAATGCCGGAGGTGTCGGCCAACACCGCCGAAGGTAAGCGCCTCTCTTCGTTGAACACGGGTTTGCCCAGCACCACGCCGGGAAAGAAAACGATTCGCCTGCTCATCGATCCGGGCCATGGTGGTTTCGATTACGGAGCTAAATCGGAAAGCGGGTACCTAGAAAAGAAAGTCACGTTGCGGCTGGCGCATCTGGTGAAAGGGCGGGTTCGCACCCTATTCAAAAATAAAGACGTGAACGTGGATGTGCGTCTCACCCGCGACAATGACACTTTCGTGTCTTTGAAGGATCGCACACGGGTGGCCAATGCGTGGGAGGCCGATCTTTTTATCAGTTTGCACGCGAACTCCGAGCCATCAGCCCGTGCCCGCGGCTTCGAAGTTTATTTCGCCAGCCCCGAAGGAACCGATCGCCGCGCTAACCGATTGGCCTTGCTCGAGAACGGTGAGCGTAATGGCGTGGCTCTGCCCACTAGCCCGGTGCTTTTGATGCTGGCCGATAGCCAAAACTCGGCGGTGCAAAACGAAAGTTCGCGGTTTGCGGAGGTGATGTTTGCCGCCATGGCGTCTTATCTCGAGTCGAGCGTACGCGCCGTTCGCCAGGCGCCGTTCTCCGTACTTTCTCACTCCATCATGCCGTCACTGCTCATCGAAGTGGGCTATCTGACCAACCCCAAAGACTCGTTAAGACTCAAAAATCCTCGCTACCTAAAGAAAGTGGCCGATGCTATAAGCCAGGGCATTCTGGATTACGTCACGCATCAGGGCAAACGTCAGTAAACGACGCCCCCAAACCTCGAGGATCGCTTGGACAAAGTTAAAAGAGTCGACGGCCGTTATTCGGGCGAAGTTCGCCCGGTTCGCATCACCCCCAATTTTCAAACGAACCCTTCGGGCTCGTGCCTCATCGAAGTGGGCGGAACGCGCGTGGTTTGCAGCGCGATGATTGAGAACAACGTGCCGCCGTTTTTAAAGGGGCAAGGCAAAGGGTGGCTCACGGCGGAGTATTCAATGTTGCCGGGCTCGTCTTCCCAGCGCGTGAACCGCGAGCGCCAGAAGCTAGGGGGACGCACCCAAGAGATTCAGCGCCTCATCGGCCGTTCGCTGCGTACCGCCGTGGATCTATCGGCGATCGGTGAGTGCACGATTCAGATCGATTGCGATGTGCTCGATGCCGACGGCGGAACGCGCACTGCCGCCATCACCGGCGCCTACGTCGCCACGGTGCTGGCACTCCGCGGTCTAGAGAAACAGTTTCCCAAGTTCCGCAACGCCATCAAAACGGAAGTCGCCGCGATTTCCGTCGGTATGGTTCACGGCGTGCTTTGTCTCGACCTTCCGTACGCGGAAGACAAGATCGCCGAAGTAGACATGAACGTGGTGAAGACCAGCTCGAATCAATACATCGAGATTCAGGGCACGGCGGAAGCCGCCGCTTTTGGGCGCGACGCTTTGAACGCGATGCTGGACCTGGCCGACGCGGGCATTCACCAGCTCTTTCAGGCCCAGAAAAAAGCGCTGGAACAATAATGGCCGGACCCGCTCTGTTCCTCGCCACGGTTAACCTTGGCAAGGTGGCCGAGTTTCAAAAGCTGCTGGGCCAGTTCGCGCTGTCCCACCCGAAGCGCCCCGAGTTCGCGCATTTGAAAGCGCCGCACGTCGTGGAAGATGGCACGACCTACTTCGAGAACGCGCTGAAAAAAGCGATGCGCTACCACGAGGTTTACCGCGTGCCGGTCCTCGCCGACGACTCCGGCTTAGAGGTCGATTTGTTGAAGGGCGAACCCGGCGTGAACTCCGCCTATTACGGCGGCGATAATTTGAGTTGGGCGGACCGGTGGAGCGCGCTTTGGGCGGCGTTGCGCCCCTTTCCGCACGAGCCATGGACGGCCCGGTTCCGCGCGGTGTTTTGCTATTACGATGGCCAGTCGGTTCCAAAGTTTTTCGAGGGCACGACGGAAGGAAAGGTCCTTTCCAGCGCCAAGGGGGGCGAAGGCTTTGGCTACGACCCCATCTTCTGGTCAGCTCTGCTGGGCAAGTCCTTTGGCGAGGCGTCGGCGGAAGACAAAAACCGGATCTCCCACCGGGCCGCGGCGGTTCAAGCCTTCCTTAAGTGGCGGGAATCCCTTGACCATCCTGACGCTCGACGGTAAGCCTTTCCCCTCGACCGAAATTGGTGCGCCCAGGTAGCTCAGTCGGTAGAGCAGTGGACT
>JBGSST010000081.1:0-12854 GCA_041736915.1 Bdellovibrionota bacterium | reverse complement strand
TGGCTTTGGCCGCCGCTTCCAAATCGCGAATCTTCTTACGTCGTACGACCAGCTCGGAGTAATCGAGCGACATGGTGGCGGGTACGTCGGGCGTCGCCACCGGCAACTTGGTCAGCGACGACGGGGCCGCTTTGCCTTTGCCATGGTAGAGCTTGCGCAACGAATTGAGACTGACCTCACGAATGACCGTCAGCTCTTCCACCGTGCGCATGTCGAACGTGATCATCGCACCCTTAGCGCGGGCGCCGACTTCGATCAGCTCTTTGATCACGGCCGGCAGCTCGAGCGTTACCTGAAACGAATTCTTTAGGGGCGGCTCGAACGTGTAGGTGAACGTGCCCTCTTTGATCTGGTAGTCGGGGGCCAAAAACTGAACGCGAATGCGGTAAACCTGAACGTTGAACACGTTGGCCTTCCACTTCGACCAAGCTACCAACGTTCCCGGCTTATCACCGGGAGCCAATTGCAAATTGGGTTTGGCTCCGGCTTTCTTACCTTCGATGACGATCAGAACTAGGGCGACTAGGCCCCCGAAAAGTCCCGCCGTCGCCACCACCGCTAAAAAGAAACTCAACCACACTGGCATACGCAGTCCTCACAAACCTTGATTTGGCGCGGAAAACAGGCCAGTTTGTACCATTCGGGAGGTTTTTTTGTCGAGTTTTCGTTGGTGTTTCGGGACCCTAGCGGTAGTGACTGGCTTGTTCAGCGGTAGCGTTACGGCGCTCGGAGCGGAGGGAAGCTCTTCGGCCATGACCCGCCTGCCCCTGGTTTCCCCCCTGACGACCGGCTTAAACCTTAGCTACTACCGCGTGAGCTTGCCAAAACTCGACTCAGAGCGCCAATTGTCTGGCCCCGCGTTGAATCTCGAAGTTGAGTGGCTGCCCTTCTCCGATTTGTGGGGAAAACCGGCCATCGGCACCACCTTCGGCTACCAAAACGTGATGCTAGGTGACCGCAAGATCCTGCACGTGATGCCCGTCGGACTCTTTGCCAGCTACCGGTTCGACTACCTTTACCGGCAATGGCTCGTGCCCTACGTGAAGGGCGGCGGGGTTGCCAACTTTTACCAATCCAGCGCCGGCGGACGGGTTCAGTCGGACGGCCAATGGATCTATGGTGGTGGACTCGCCCTGTCGCTCGGGGCGGTGGATACCTACTCCGCGCGTCGCCTGGATGCCGGCATTGGGATCAACGATTTTCAGCTGACGGTCGAGTACGTAAAGTCGGTCCCCATGAGCGACCGCCAAACGGCGGATCTTAGCCACGAAGAGTTCCGCTTCGGCATCCGCTTCGAAATCTAGGCTAGCGGATTGCCTTTAAGGTTGTTCACGATGAACAGGATGCCGGCCAGGAAGAACAGGATGGCAATGAGCAGGTTCAGGCCGTTGCTGAACCACTGCGCGTCCCCTTTGGGCTCTTCTTTGCGCTTGGTGATGAACCCTTTCACCGTTTTGTAGGTGATGAACGGTCCGGAAAGTACCAGCACCACGCCGAGCAAAATCAGCACGATGTTTCCGACTTGAATTGGTCCTAATGAGCCCACGCCTCTAACGCTAACGACACTTCGCTCCTTTGTCTAGCGATGGTGCTACACTTAACGGATGGGATCGCGCCCGTTTCTCATCTTCGACACCCACCCGATCCAATATCGCTCCCCCCTATTTCGTGAAGTTTGCCGCCGTGACGCTTCGGTGAAGGTCTACTTCTTTCAGGGCGCCTTCGACGGAGGAAAATGGTGGTTCAAAGAGCGGGGGGCCATTCCCAAGCAGACCTGGGAGATGCCGCTGCAGGAGGGTTTTCCCAACGAGATGCTGAACCTCGCCGCGCAGTCGCCTTGGCAACGGCTCCAGACGCTGCGCCGGCTGCTGCAGGAAAATCGCCCGCGCGCGATCATGCTGTTTGGCTACTACCTGCCCGAAAACTGGATGCTGTGGTTCGCCGCCCACGCGATGAAGATTCCCGTGGTGTTTCTCGGAGAGACGTTTCAGGAAGATTTTTTGCAGCTGCGCACGATCGTAAGCCGTCCGCTGCGGATCCGTTTCTTGAAAGGGCTGAGCCGCATCGTGACCATCGGCCGGCGGAATTATGATTTTTACAAAAAGCTCGGAATCTCCGAGAGCATTCTGGTGTCCGGAAAGTATGCCGTGAACAATGACTTTTTTCTTGTCGGCGACGCCGAGCGCGCCACCGCGCGGGCCCGGGTGAGAAAAGAGCTGGGCATTCCCGACGACGCCTTCGTCACGCTCTTCGTGGGCCGCCTCTTCGAACGCAAGCGGCCGAAAGATCTCTTTCACATTCACCAGAAGGTGATGAAGGACCCGCGCTACCACACGGTAGTCGTTGGTAATGGGCCACAAGAGCAGTTCATGAAAGAGATCACCTCCGGCACCGAGCGGTTTCATCTCGTGGGGTTTCAAAATCAGGGGCAAACGCGCGAGTATTACTGCGCGGCCGACGTGCTGTGCGTGCCCTCGGATTTCGAAACGTGGGGGCTCGTCGTCAATGAGGCGTTCTGCGCGGGCATTCCCGCCATCGTGACGGAAGACTGCGGCGTAGCGGGCGATCTCGTCATGCCCGGAGAGACGGGCTTCGTCTTTCCGGTCGGCGACGTTGACGCGGCCGTGCGCCATCTTTCGCATCTGCTCGATGGTTCGTGGGATGCAAAGTCGATGGGCCAAAAGGCGAGAGAGCGCGTGAGCCACGAGTTCTCCCTCGATCAGCTCGCATCGGCGGTGCTCAAAGCGTCGGAAAACGGACCTTGAGTAGCTGGCCGGCTTTAGCCGTTTCGAGCTCGGTGGTGGCGCCTAGGCGTTCGAGAATCAAACGTGCGATGGCGAGGTTCAGCCCGATGTCCTTGTGATGGTGGAGGAGATTCCCCGACACTTCCAGCGGCTCGAACGCATTGGCTTCGAGCGGTGGGCCGGTACGTTCCAGCTGCCACGCGGCGCCACCCTGATCGGATACGGTGATGCGGATGTCGGAACCCTCCGGCGCGCGCAAAACCGCATCGCGGGTGAGACGCGCGAGCGCATCGCGCAGCGGCTCGGACTTCGACTGAATCTTTGGCTGCGCCAACGGTTTCACCGTGATGGTGATCTTCTTTTTTTCCGCCGCGGCCTTCGCTTTCTCTTTGGCCGCCAACGACTCGTCGAGCAGCGAAATCTCTTTCAGGTCCCAGCTCGCTTCGCCTTCCCACTTAACGAAGCTCAACACTTCATCGATCACTTCCCCGAATCGATCCGAGGCTTGGCCCAGTTTTGCTACGGCCTTTCGTAAGTCGGCCTCGAGTTCCTTTTCGCTCTGCTTGAGCAAATCGACGAAGCTGCCGAGCACGGTGAGCGGAGTTTTTAGCTCATGACTGACGAGCGAGAGAAATCGCGCCTTCGCGCGATCGAGCGACTCGAGCGCGACCAGGTTTCGCCGCAGCTGATCGTTCTTCAGCTGCAGCTCTCGGCGCATCTCGAATGCCTCGGCGGCTTGGCGCAACGTGATCTTCAAATCTTCCGGATCCCACGGCTTGGCGATGTAACGGTAAATGTTACCGCGGTTAATTGCGCCGATCACCGATTCCACGTCGGTGTAGCCCGTGAGCAGAATGCGAACCGTGTCGGGGCAAATGCCTTTGGCTTTTTCGAGCAGCTCTACGCCGGTCATCTCGGGCATGCGCTGGTCGGAAAGAATGATCTGAAACTTCTCTTTCGTGAGCAGCTTCAGGGCCTCGATCGGCGAAGTCGTCACCGTAACCGCGAAATGCTGACGCAGTAGGCGATTCAGGGCGTCGAGGTTGTCCTTTTCGTCGTCTACGATGAGCAGGCTGGCGGTGTTGGTGGATGCCATTTTTATCTTTTGATGAGGATTTTATCGATGATATGCCTTTCCCGCAGCCCTTTCAACCGAAGGGGTACAGGGGGTAGCACATGGAAACGAGTCTGAAAGAGTCCCGCGCCTTTGCGCCAGAGAAGTCTTTTCAAGCTTCCGCCAACGTTGGCCATCCGGCCGAGTACGAGGCCGCTTGGCAGGCGTCGCAGAAGGATCCCGTCGCTTACTGGGAAGCGGCCGCGAAGTCGCTGCACTGGGACCAAACGTGGCACACCGCCTTCGAGGGAAAATTCCCGTGGGTAAAGTGGTTTCTGGGGGCCAAGCTCAATGTTTCCTACAACTGCCTCGATCGCCACCTTCCCCTGCTGAAAGACAAGGCCGCGATCATCTGGGAAGGCGAAGACGGGAAATCCGAAACGTGGACATTCGGAAAACTTTTTGAAGAAACCTGCCGCCTAGCTAACGCGATGGAGAAGGCCGGGATGCGGGCCGGCGACACCGCCGCGATCTACATGCCGCAGGTTCCGCAGGCCGCGGTAGCCATGCTGGCCTGTGCCCGCATCGGCGTTACCCATAGCATCGTGTTCGGCGGCTTCAGCTCGCACGCCCTGCGTGATCGGATCGCGGACGCGAAGTGCCGCATGGTCTTCACCGCCGACGTTGGCTACCGCAAGGGTGAAAAAATTCAGCTAGGGCAAATCGTCGAGAAGGCTCTCGAAGGCAATAGCCCGATCGAAAAGGTGATCGTGCTTCAGCGCGAAGCCGCCTCTCCCCTGATGAACAAAGGAATCTGGTGGAATGAGTTCGTAGGGGCGCAGCCGCCCACGCATCAGGCAAAGCCGTTCGACGCCGAGCACCCGTTATTCGTTCTCTATACGAGTGGCACTACGGGCAAGCCGAAGGGAATCGTGCATTCTTCCGGCGGCTACCTCGTAGGTGCGACCACTACCGCGAAGGCGGTACTCGATCTGCAACCGAACGACGTCTACTGGTGCACGGCCGACGTGGGCTGGATTACGGGACATAGTTACGTCGTCTACGGCATCCTCGCCAACGGAGTCACCACCGTGATGTACGAGGGCAATCCCGTGCATCCGCACGCTGGCCGTTTCTGGGAGCTCATCGAGAAGCATAAGGTTTCCATCCTTTACACCGCACCGACCGCCATCCGCGCGTTTATGCGTTTGGGCGACGATATTCCGGGCAAGTACCCGATGAAAAGTCTGCGGCTGCTCGGATCGGTAGGCGAGCCGATCAATCCCGAAGCTTGGATGTGGTACCAGGAAAAGATCGGGAAAGGCCGCTGCCCCATCGTCGATACGTGGTGGCAGACGGAAACGGGGGCGATGATGATCGCGCCGTTGCCGGGGGTGACCACGCTGAAGCCGGGCTCGGCTACGCGGCCCTTCTTCGGCATTCAGGCGGAGATTGTGGGAGAAGACGGCAAACCCGCAGGCCGTGAGCAGGGAGGCTTGCTCGTGATCAAGCATCCGTGGCCGAGCATGGCGCGTACGATTCTCGGAGATCCCGATCGTTTCGTGGAGCAGTACTTCAGCAAATTTCCCGGCCTGTACTTTACCGGCGACGGCGCCCATCAGGATGCCGATGGCTACTTCTGGATCATGGGCCGCATCGACGACGTGATCAATGTTTCGGGCCACCGGCTCGGCACGATGGAGATCGAAAGCGCGCTGGTCAGTCACCCGGCCGTCGCGGAGGCCGCGGTGGTGGGCCGCCCCGACGAGCTTAAGGGGCAAGCGATCGTAGCGTACGTCACGCCCAAAGAGTCGGAGTCGGGCACTGATCTGAAAGAGCTGCAGGACAAACTGAAAAAGCACGTGGTGCTGGAGATCGGCGCGCTGGCGCGGCCCGAGGCCATCTTCTTCACCAAAACGTTGCCCAAAACCCGCAGCGGTAAGATCATGCGACGTCTGCTGAAAGACTTGGCGGCCGGCAAAGCGGCCACCGGTGATACGACAACGCTCGAAAACCCAGGCCTCGTGGAGCTACTCAACTAATGAAAGACATCGGACTTCTCATCTTGCGCGTTCTGCCCGCCCTTTTCATGCTCGTCGGTCACGGCTGGGGCAAACTCCTCAGCTTTTCCGCGCGGTCGGGCACGTTTCCCGATCCACTCGGCGTAGGGTCAACGGCATCGCTGGCGCTGGCGGTGGGGGCCGAGGTGGGTTGCTCGATCCTGCTCATTGTTGGCATCGCGACCCGCCTGGCGTCGATTCCGCTACTCATCACCATGCTGGTCGCCGCCGGCATCGTGCACGCGAGCGATCCGTGGAACAAGCAAGAGTTTGCCCTGATCTACGGCATCATTTTCCTAGTGCTGATCTTCACGGGCGGAGGCCGCTACGGCCTAGGCAACCGCCTGCGCTCCCACTGGCTCAAATCCTAAAAATGACAAAAGGTGCGGCCTCACTTTATCCATTCCCGAAAGGGGGTTGGCCCCTTTTGGGAGCCCCTTTTGGGAAAAGCGCTTGGAAAAAGTGAGGCCGCACCTTTTACCGAAGTTGGTGTTTGCTCATGGTGCAGGTGTAGCTGTGGCCGTCGCGCACCGTGATCGTTAGCTCGTCTTCGTCGCGCAAGATCGACCACGGGTTGTCGCGTTCCAAATGTTCGGTGAGGTCGCCTAGAAACTTGGGCGGGATGGCGTAGAACTCGATTTCCGATTTGCGGTGGATTTCGTGGCCTTCGGCTTCCTTCAGTAGGATTTCGGGGTCACGGTACGAGTAGATGGCGACCTTCTTCGCGGCTTTCGAGGCCTTGTGCATCCGCTTGGCGGCGGGATTCCCGATGTCGATCCAAAGCTCCATGATTCCCGTGCGGTCCTTTACCCAAATGGCGGGATCGTCGGGGTTGCCGATGCCTTGAGTAAACTCGATGCCTTCGGTGACACTGAGGCAGTACGCAATGACCCGCGTGATGAGAAACGGCGGCGACTCCGACGGATGCATCGCCACGCGCAGATTCTGCCGATCGTAAACTCCGCGGGTTACGTCCGATAACTCGATATTGAAGCGGTAAAGTGTGGAAGGTTGGGCCATGGGTTCAAGTCCGAATCTGAATTCGCCGCGCCACCAAAATGCTCGATAGCGAGAATAGCGTCGCAATAACTCCAACTAGCCAATAATTGCGAATTGGCCCGTTTCCGTCCTGTATCAACACCATGCCGGCCACGGCGGCGGCTAATCCCGCCGAGGCTTGCTGCACGGACGCATTTACACTCATGAAGCCACCCCGCTGCGCCGGAATGGTGCTGCCCGAGATAATCGTCATCGCGGGAACGAAGCGGCCGGAAACCAGAACCATGAACAGTGTGGAACAAACCAATGTGAGCCAAACCGGAAGCGGCGGCATGTTCGTTATCAGCAGGATGGGCACGATCGAAGCTGAGCAGATGAGGTAGTACATGCGGTGCTTACCGAAACGATCGGCGAGCCGCCCGAAGAGCTGCGACGTGAAAAAAGTCGCCGCGCCACCGCACAGGTAGATAAGCGGCAGCTGCGCTTCGCTAAGCCCCATGTTGCTCACCATGTAGGGGCTCAAAAACGGAATGACGGTGAAGCCACCCATCATGATGATGGAAGTCAGACTGAGCGCGCGCAGGTGGTTGCGGTCGGACACGATGCTGGCCAGCTCCTTGAGGGGCTGCTTCTTCACGCCACCCAGGTGCGAGATGATGTTGGGCATCACTTTCAGCGCCCCAATCCACACAACTAAGCCCATGGCCGCCAACCCCACGAACGGCGCGTGCCAGGAGAAGAGATTGGCAAAGTACAAGCCAATGGGGACGCCGACTACCGACGACACGGAGAACGCCGCCATGATCATGCCCATGGCCTTTCCGCGCCGGGCCACCGGAATCACGTCCGCCACGATGGCCATGACGAGTCCCCCGGCTACTCCGCCGAAAGCGCCCGCCACGATGCGGGCCCCGATGAGTAGCGGATAGGTTGGGGCGAAGGCGCAGAGAAAGGTGCCGATGATAAAACCAGCGTACAGAAACAGTAGCGCGTTCTTGCGATCGTAACGATCGATGAACAGCGAGCTGATGATTCCCGAAATAGCCGCGGCGAAAGTATACGACGACACGATGAGCGAAAACTGCTGAGTATTGATTTGGAACGCGCGGAAAAACTGGGGGCCGAGGGGCATCATGATCACGAAGTCCATGATGTGCGTAAAGTTCACCGCCGCGAGCACCCCGATGAGAATGCTTTCCTGCTTGAGCGTTAGGATGGGTACGGGCGCCAAAACCGTAGGGGTATCAATGGGCGAAGTGCCGTCGTGGGGTGCCGACATGGAGAATTCCTTAAAGCAGACTGAGAAAATACGGATTCTATCAGATGTTAACGTGCATCAGTTCGTCGACGGAAAATAAGCCGGGCCGTTCTCGCTTGCAGAGATTCAGCGCGGTCTTGAGCGCGCCCTTGGCGAAAACGGCGCGGTCCCAAACCCGGTGTTCGATGCGGACCTCTTCTTCTTCACTGACGAAACGCACGGTATGTTCGCCGGGAACACCACCCGCGCGCACGGCGTGAGTTTGCGGAGCTTCACCCGTATTTTCCTTCAAGATCGCGATTAGCGACTGGGCCGTGCCGCTTGGTGAATCCACCTTCTTCGTATGGTGGGTTTCTTCGAGAACGACGTCGAACCCCTGCGGCACTCCCAACCGGAGCATCCGGCGGAACCACGCCATGCCGGGGCTTAAATTCGGCGCCAGGCAAACGGGATAGCGCTCGGCAAACGCGGCGATACGTTCCTTCTCTTCGAATGAAAATCCAGTGGTGCCGATCAGCACGGCCGCTTGCGCCTGGGCAAGCAAGGTCATCGTGCCCGACGGGCGGCTGAAATCGATCCAAACGTGCACCGCATCGCGCGGCGACTCGGTCGGCAGCCGTACTTCGACCCCTTCGAGAGAGGTAATGCGCCCGGACAGCGCCACGCAATCGGCCAGCTCCAGCATGTCTTTACCCTGGGCGTAGCCGTCGCGCAGAATGGCGGCAATCTCTTGCCCCATTCGTCCCGAAGCTCCCCACAGTCCAACTTTGTAAATCATTGCGAAGTATCTCCCGATTTGAGCGCGGCGCGAATCATGGCGTCCGTATCGGACGTTACCGGCACCAACGGCAACCGCAGGCTTCCGTCACCAAAGCCCAGGACTTCCAGGGCCTTCTTCACGGGACCGGGGTTGGTTTCCTTGAACATGGCTTTCACGATCGGCAGCAGCTTTTTCTGAATGTCGTACACCGTCGTCCAGTCGCCCTTTTCGTAGGCCTGCATCATCATCACGAAAGGACGCGGGGCCACGTTGGCCGACGCCGAGATGATGCCCGTGCCGCCCAACGAAAGAATAGCGGCCAGCGCATCGTCGTCGCCCGCGAGCAGCGACTTCTCTTTGAAGATGGGCTGCGTGGAGAGAGCCAGCCACTGCGCGTAGCTTCCGCTGGCCTCTTTGATCGCGGCCACCTTGGGCAACGTCATTACTTTCTCGACTAGCTCGGGCGACATGAAAACGTTGGTGCGGCCGGGAACGTGGTAGGCCACGATCGGCAACGCCGACCGCTGCGAAAGATACTCGTAATGCGCATACACCCCGGCCGGCGTCGGCTTGTTGTAGTAAGGCGTAACGACCAGCGCGGCGTCGCAACCCAGCTTCGCGGCTTGCTCAATCGCCAGTAAAGATTTTTTCGTATCGTTGCTGCCGCAGCCCGCGATGACGGTAAGCCCCTGCTCTTTCGAGAAGTCGACGGTAGCCTTCCAAACCGCATCGCGTTCGTCGTTATTCAGCACCGCACCTTCGCCGGTGGTCCCGCACGGTACGAAACCGGCCACGCCGGCATCCGACAGCCATTCGAGATGCCGCTGGTAGCTCGCAATATCGAACTGCTCCGAACCGTTGAATGGAGTGGCATTCGCCACGTATACGCCTTGGAATTTCATCCTTTGCCTTTCTTGCTCCCGAACAGGGTAGCGGCATGGTAATCGCCGGGCGGGGTCTCCGCCTCTCCGTCGCACACGTAAGCCGTTTGTCCGCGCAGCAAAACAATTTTGGAAATGGGGCTTACATCCACCTCGAGCTCGCCGCCGGGAACCGTAACTTCCACCGGAAAATCCTGCATGTATTGCTCGGCAAACACGATGGCCGCGGCCGTAGCGCCCGTGCCGCACGCGTAAGTTTGCTCTTCCACGCCGCGTTCGAAGGTAGTGGACGTGATTTTATTGGTGCTGACGCGTTGGTAGAAAGTGATGTTGCTGCCGGCTTTGAACGCGGCGTGGTTTACCAGCAACTTGCCGACCGAGCTAATGGGGTACGACGAGATATCTTTCACCTCGATAACCGCGTGCGGTACCCCGGTGTTGACACACAAAGTTTGAAAGACGTTTTTCTCCGTGGAGAGAATTTTCTCTTCGATATCGAAGCCCGTGTCTTTCATCGGGAACATCGTGACTTCGGAGATGTCGTTAGGCAGCAGCTTGCCTTTCACGATGCCGGCTTTGGTTTCCATTGCCAGGACGGTGCCGAGAGAAAAGTGGCGTTCGGTCGCGTAGCGAATCACGCAGCGGGCGGCGTTACCGCACATCTCGGCCGTGCTGCCGTCGGAGTTGAAAAAATCCCACGCCATGTCGACTTTCTCGAGTTCGCTGCGGCGGATAACCACGAAACCATCGGCTCCGATGCCGAAGTGACGATCGCAGAGCGCCTGAATTTCGGGACGGGTCAGGGGGATGCGATTTTCCTGGCGGAAGTTGTCCACGATGATGAAGTCGTTGCCGCACCCATGCATTTTGGTGAAGGCGAACCTCATTTCGTTTTCTCCGTTTCAGCGGGTACCGCCGGCGAGTTTTCCGTTTTCGTCGGCTTACGCCGCTCATCGGCTTCGTACTGCTCGTAGGTGATGAGATCGGTCTTCACCCCGCAAGCCACCAGGGACGTCAGAGCGAAAATAATGGTAACGACCGGGCCGAGCCTCACGGCGCGAGCTCCTTGATCGTGTCCGCTACGGCCTTGGCGCCATCTTCGGCCTCTTCAATCGTAAGCACGAGCGGCGGTGCCAGGCGAATCACGTGGTCGTGCGTTTCTTTGCACAGAACGCCTTTTTGCAGCAGCCGTTCGCAGTAGCGGCGTGCCCCGCCGGCGGAGGGCTTCATCTCGATGCCGATCAAAGCCCCGCGGCCGCGAATCTCTTTCACTTCCGGAAGATCTTCTTGGCTGAGGACTTTGCGGATCGCTCCGCCGATGGCCATCGCCTTCTCCGAGAACTTTTCGTCGCGCAGCACACGAATTGCCGCGCGGCCCACCGCGCAGGCCAGCGGATTTCCGCCGAAGGTCGAGCCGTGCTCACCCGGACGAAGCACGCCGAGTACGTCGCGCCGCCCCACCACCGCGGAGAGTGGCAACAGGCCACCGCCGAGTGATTTGCCGAGCACCAAAAGGTCAGGCTGCACGTTATCGTGCTGGAAGCAGAAGTCGCGCCCGGTGCGGCCCATGCCCGTCTGAATCTCGTCGAGAATCAAGAGCACGTTGTTTTTCTCGCAGATCTCTTTCACCCGCTTGAGGTAGCCGTCTGGCGGAACGATGATGCCGGCCTCGGCCTGAATCGGTTCCAGCAGGAAAGCGGCCGTATTTTTGTCGATCGCCTTTTCGAGCGCGTCGGCATCGCCGAACGGAATCTGCGGAAACCCGGGCGTGAACGGACCGAAGCCTTTGCGGTACCCTTCTTCCGACGAGAAAGAGACGATGGAGATAGTCCGGCCGTGAAAGTTGTTGATGGCGGTAAGAATGGTGGCCTGATCTTCAGCCACGCCCTTCTTCGTATACGCCCACTTACGCGCGACCTTTAGCGAGCTTTCCACGGCTTCCGAGCCGCTGTTCATCATGAGCACCATCTCCATGCCGCAGAACTTGGTGAGCTCTTCGGAGAATAGCGACAGCTCTTCCGCGTGAAACGCCCGGGAACATACCGCCAGCTTGTCCACCTGCGCTTTGAGCGTGGCGACTAGCTTGGGATGGCTATGGCCGAAGTTCACGGCCGAGTAGCAGGCCAGGAAATCCAGATATTCCTTCCCTTCCACGTCCCACACCTTTGCCCCGAGCCCTTTTTGCAGAACCAAAGGCAGCGGTTTGTAGTTATGGGTGCCGTACTTCTCCACTTGTTGAATGAGATCTTGCGTTCGCGACATGGGCGGCAGACTAGCGCAATTGGCTAAGAAACGGTATAGCGGGGCCGGTGGGCTTTTACATTGAAATGACTCGGGCCACCAAGGCCCCTGAGTACCGAGAGAACTTCATTCCTTTCGTTTACTTCGGCCTATTGGGTTTCAGCGCCTTGGCCCTCGTGGGAATGGCCGCGGCGGCGCACTCGGTACTGGCCGATCTGGTGGCCTCCGGTGGCACTTTTTGGGACGGCATTCTGGTCTACGGACCCATCGCCTGCGTGCCGGTGGTGATCTTCATGGCGGTGAAACTGGCGGCCGCGCGCAAGTACTTGCGTTTCGAAGGCGACCGGCTGCAGTGGGGCACCCGCGTGGCGGGAAAACCGTTTCGCGTGCAGGAGCTCGGCCGTCACCAGGTAGACGACTTTATCCTGGAAAACCATCGCCCGAAGTCGAACCTGGCCCCGGCGCACCACGACAACCCGGCGTACTACATCCGCGGCCACTGGCGCCTGCTCGTGAGAACGAAAGAGGGGAGTCAGATGCTCCTCGATCGGCATACCGAACGAGAGGCCTTGATTCCCCTCCACGATGATTTGAAAGCCTGGTTGTCGTCGTAAAACGCCGGCGGGCCATCGTTACGGTTGCGTCGCCACGATCGGCGTCGTTAAACCTAAATTTTCGAACTTGATATGACCTTTGATGGTTTTGGGAGTGGCGCGGTAATACCACAGCACCAACGTGACCGGACCATCGGGCGAGGTGCCCTTGTAGTTGTTCTCGCGAAACACGCCCGTGTTGTGGTGCTTGTCGAAGGCCACTAGCTCGTTCAGCGTAATCGCAATGGACTTTCCACCTGCCGC
>JBGSST010000073.1:0-2545 GCA_041736915.1 Bdellovibrionota bacterium | reverse complement strand
CCAAAAGGGGGTTGGCCCCTTTTGGGGGAGGGCCCCTTTTGGGAGGTCTTTTTGGGAATTACCAGCCGGAGGTGCACACCCACGCTAGGGGCGAACAGGTGAAGCCATTGCGGATCTGGCATTGGGTCTGCGCGTTGGCTTCGGCCTGCCAGCGCGAGTAGGCGATTGCCCAGCCGTTGCCGCCGCTAGTAGACCGTGAAACCGCCGCGCAGCCGTTCGTCACCCACACGACGCTGCGGCAGTCGGCAACCGCACAAAAGCCGACGGCCGTCGCCTCGGCGCTGAACACGTCCCACTGGTTATTAGCGGTGCCCCATCGGCCCGTGCTGGGCGAGTACGCAATCGCCCCGTACGAGTTCCAAAGGGTATTCGTTTCCACATCGACGGCGTTAGCCGTACCGGACAGTGCCATCAGTAATAGCGTCGACAGAATTAATTGTTTCATAGGAGCCTCCCCGCTCTCATCAAAGCGTGCACCCGTTATCCGCTCGGGCAAGACGCCCGGGGTCAAAGCCTAGTGGGTGGCGCGCGCGGCGGGGGCGCGCATGGGGATGCGGCTGAAGTAGTCGTACCGAACGTACTTTTGGTAGTCGGTTTCGGAGATGAACTCTTCGTAGTACATGTCGCGGAGAATGCGTTCGAGACGCTTCTTCTTCTGCTTCGAAATATTCCGGTTCTCGACGATCGCGTAGTAAAAACGTTTGGGCGACGGCAGCAAAACCGCCAGCAGTGCGCCTTCGGCCGCATTCATGTCGATGGGCTTCTTGCGAAAATAAATGTCACTCGCGGCGGCCACTCCGTATATCTCCGGGCCAAACTCGGCGATGTTCAGATAAACTTCGAGCAGCTCGTTCTTCGAAAACTTTTTCTCCATCTGCCACGTTACGATGAACTCTCGTGCCTTACGCTTGTACGATTTTTCGCTGTCGAGAAAAACGTTCTTCACCACCTGCTGACTGATGGTGCTGGCGCCGTAAGCATTGCGCCGCTCGCGCAGGTTCTCCGCGAGCGAATCGACCATGGCGTCGAAGTTGAAGCCGTTATGCTCGAAGAAGGTAGAGTCTTCACTCATCACGATCGCAAACAACAGATCGCGGCTAATGTCCTTCAGCGGAACCCAGCGGTGGTGGTACCGCTTGTTCACCACCTTCGCCTCCACCCGCTTGGACGCAATCACCTTGAGGTCATTGAGCTGCATCCGATCGATCTGCGGCAGCGCCTCGAAGAATCCGGCGATGAGAAAGTACGCCACGCCCAGCGAGGCCAGGACCGACAAGCCAATATAGAAGCAAACGCGCTGGAAAAAATGCCACGGAAACGCAAGCCAGCGCTGCACCTTTTTCCGGAAGCTTTTCGCCCAAACCACGCCGTCATCGCGGGTCTTGTTTAGTCGGTCACGCCACATCACATACCTATCGGTATCTCGCCCCAGACGCTTTACGGGGGGGCCAAACTCAACCCGTTGATATCGTGGGCTAATTTTCTTTATGGCCAAAGATTCACATTTCCACCGTTGCTCCGTATCCTTTGGGGCGGACACTGGACTCATGAGGTGGCCAATGTATTTCCGCTTAATCGTTCCGTTGATGCTGATCGGCACCCTAGCCTTCGGGGGCGAGGAGGGCGCCGTGGATGAGGCGAACTTCGTGCCGGCGGGTTTGGAAATCTCGGAGCACCGTAGCGTCGAAAACTCGAACGCGAAGGCCCTTCTCGGGCCCGCGGCGGGCATTGCTTCCATGATTGAAGCCGCGGCGGCCAAGGCGTCGTCGGCCTCTGGTCTACTCCCGGACTTTGGCTTCGTCCGTGGAGTCGACCTTTCGTGGGACAACTGGTTCACGCCCAGTTCGCGCGAGGACGAATGGTAACTCCGGCCGCGCTAGAGGTCGGACCCAGAAATGATCTCCCACCGCAGGGAGCCGTCGCTCTGCCAGCAGTCTAACGCCGTTTGCGCGCTGACGATCGTGAAGTCCGCGTTCTTGCCGCCGTTCCCCTTCGCGGCGTTGCCCTTATCGACGCATTCCTGAACCGCGCTGAAATCACGCGGACGGCGCTTCGGCGACGGCGGAGGCTGAACGGGATTTATCGAAAGATCTTCCTGGCGAAGCGCCAGCATTTCGTCGGCGTGCGGTTTCGGCGACAGATAAGTGGGGCGAAGATCCGGCGTTACCCCCGCAAGCTGAATCACGCGGCCCGACGGCAGATAGAAAAGTCCCGAGGTCTCAAAGTAAGTAATGGCTTTGTCGTCGAGCCAAGCGCCCGGCGCCTGCACGGTACCCTTGCCGAATGACCGATCCCCCAGAACCAGCGTACGGGCGTAATCCTGCAGAGAACCCGCGAGCAGCTCCGAAGCACTCGCCGACTGTGAGTCGACCAGCGTCACCATCGGTAGCAACGTAGTGGCGGCCACCGCGGTCACCCCGAGGTAATCGAGCCCCGCATGGCCCGGCAGCGGCAGCACCGAAAAGACGTGCGTGCGCTCGGGCAAAAACACATTGGCGATGCACAGCGCATCCCCCAACCGGCCACCGGGGTTTCCGCGCAAATC
>JBGSST010000025.1:0-6098 GCA_041736915.1 Bdellovibrionota bacterium | reverse complement strand
GGCATCCCCTTTTCCTGCGCAAACTTTTGGGTGGCCTTGAGCTTCTTCGGCGTGAGGCGCGTTCCTTCGGAAAACGAAACGAGCCATACCGGAATTTGGTAACGCGAAAACTTGTCGAACGTTTTGCGGATCATTCCCTCGTCGGACTCCCAGTTCCGTTTCAGGAAGAGGCAATCGAGAAACAACATGCCCCAGCCAAGTCCCGGCATGTACTTCAGCACGTCTTTCACCGCGAACTTCATATCGCCGAGGCGGTGTTTGGGCTTAGCGAGGCTCCACAGCGTTACGATGTCGGTCATGCACTGGTGGTTGCAGACCACGATGGCGTTCTCACTATCGGGAACCTCGTCGCCGATGATCTCGATGCGAATTCCGTAAAGGTCTTCCGTCCACCAGCGGCTTAAATCCCACCAGGCATTGGCGCACTCGCGGTTCCAGCGGCGAAACCACTTACGCGAGAAGGGCCAAATCACCAGGCTCAGCATCTGAACCACGTTGGTGAGCAGCAGGGTCGAAAACAGAATGATCGCCGTGAACGTGGCTTTCACGTGGCCGATTATGCGGGCCGGGAGGGTCGGAAATGGCTTGATCGGGGTCTGTACCACAGTGTGTCGATACCAGACCCCGCCCGAATTTGGAATGGGTTAGCGGGCCGAACGGGACGAGGCCATGGCCGCGTCGAGCTCGTGAATCTGGGCCTCGATTTCCTCGTCCGATAGCCCTTCGGTACCGCGCTCGAACCGCTCCAGAACCGATTTGGGCGGCACCCGGTTCATTACCAAGGCGCCATGGTAGCTACCGGTGGCGACCGGGGTATGACCACCGACCTTCTTGGTTTTGGCGATGGTGTGCTCCCGAATTTCCTCGAGCGACAAGAACCCGTCCTTAACGCCATCGACGTAACCGTCGGCGTAACCGATCAGCGACTTCCAAAGGGCGTGGCCGAAGGCGCTACCGGCGCTGCCATTGGGTCCACCCGGCTGATCGCCGTCGGTACCGGGGCCGGTGCTGGAGGTTTCCGACTTGAGCGAAGAGGCCAGCACGAACAGCGTACGGCCCTGCGCCTGCCAGTTGCCCCATACGTCCTTCTTGGCGTTGAACGCATCGACCAGACCGCCGGAGTGGCAGGCCATGGTCAGGATGATGACCTCTTTCGCGTTGAAGCTAAGCGCGGCATCGCGCATCTGGTTGTAATTTACCCCCACCGCCAGGCCGGTCGGCATGCCGTGACCGCTGGAGTACTGCACGTACATATCCTGCGGGCCCATCTGCGATTTCAATGAGTCCCAGGCACCTTTAATCTGGCTGCCGGACGTGTTGGGGCCGATGAGCTTATCTCCCTGGTAGCCGCCCCCGTAATTCTTGGTGAAGATGTCGTGCGTGTGGAGCACGTCGTACTTCACTTCATTGTGCATCATCGAGGGGTCTCCTTGGCCAGCGGCCCCCCAGCCGAAGTAATACTTTTTGCCCGAGTAGTCGGCGCTAGTGAGCGAGCGGCCGGAGCCGGGCCACACCATCTGTAAGCGCATCGAATCCAATACGGGCACCACGTTGCTCTGGGCCGCGTCCACACTCGAGGCGCGGGAGTATCCGTAGAAGGTCACGTTACCGTGCTTGGCCGAGAACCCTTTTACGTTTGCGCTTTTGCCGTTCGCGTTGAACTTGGCGTCGAACATCTTCCACGAGAAAGGGCCGTAGTCTTTGGTAGTGTTCCCCGTAACCGTGGAGCCGCTTGCCAGCATCTTCACCGCGTCGACGTCTCCCGACCGTGCGTAGAGGGCGATAACGTCGTTATTTTTCTGGAGCACCACGAACTTCGTACCTTCGTCTTGGGCTTCCTGCACGAGGGTGAATCCGTCGGGCACCGTCAAAGTTATGACGTCCAGGGCTACGTCTAGGGCGTGAGCCCGGGCCGCTACTAACGACAAAAACAGGACGGTCGTCCCTAGGAAACGGGTCGTCATGGATCCTCCGAGTTCGGAACTCAAATGTGTTGGGGAAGTCGATCTATGCGGGTGCGCATATGATCTTCTCGGTTCAGAATCTCAAGGAGACGCGCGCCTAGTACGGAACGGCGGTCTTTCCTTACACAAGTGTTAAGGAGTCGTTTTTGGCGAACCCCTTGAACTCGGAAGACTGGAAGTAGAGGCCCAGAAAGATTAGCGCCACCGCGGGAAACACCCAGTTCCACTGGAACGTCAGCAGTGCGGGGACGCTGGCCAAAAGAAGGACGAACGCCATCCACGAGGTGAAAGCCTGCATGTGCAAGAATCTTCCCACCACTACGAGCCCGAGCAGAAACGTTTGCACGGCGGTGAGATCGACCGGCTGCCCCGCAAAGGCGAAAGGCTGCCACATTAACTCCGGCGCCGGAACCATGCTGGCGCGGTTCCAGGTAAGATCGGGGTAGCGCAGTGAGGCAAAGGGAAACCGAACACCACTGCCGATGAAAAGCTTCGCCACCGACGCGACGGCGTAAAGGTCGAGCGGAACCAGCGCCCAGAAGGCGGCCTTACCGGGCCAGCGGAACCAGCCCCGCTGGTACGCGAAGAACGTGAAGATCGTACCCGCACCCCATTGGTAGGGATGGTTAGGCAGTCCCAGACCGAGAAAAGCGCAGTAAGCGCCTCCGCCCAGAAAGGCCGCGGACAAAAGAAAGGAGGTGCTATTCAGCGCTGAGGCGACCATCCAACAAGTTTATCAAACTGACTCGAGAAATATCCATAAAGCTTCGGCGTTCTCGTCGGCGTACTTTTGGATCTGCGACGCGGGCGGATTGTTCGTGCCGCCGATCTCGACCGCGAGTGCGAAAGTTTTCTTCTTCCAGTAGTAGTAATCCGCGCTGGCCCCCTTCGCGATATAGAGCAGGTGCGGAATCTGACCGTACTTGTAACCGTTCGTGGCGGCCATGCGCTTGGTGACGTCGCGAAACCTTGCGGCGTCGGGCGCGGCGCTGCTCTTGTACGACCACGGGTACATGTAAGTGCCGAGGGCGGAGTGGTAGTCGAGCGAAGCCACGAAATCGTGCTGATCGGTGAACTTCATTACCGCGCGGATGCACTCGTTAGAGTCACGCTCCGGCAGATCCGGATACGGGTAGTCCCGGTTGGGGTCCACGCCGTTGCTATACCGCGTGCGGCGCACGTAACCATCGGGGTTGATGACCGGGATGTAGTAGACGACGTGCTTATCGAGGATCTCCGTCATGCGCGTGTCCGAGCCGTAGCCCTTGAGCAAGCGTTCGATGAGGTCGAACGTCACCTCCACGGTGATTAGCTCGTCGCCATGCGTGGCCGACGTGATGAGCACTTCGCTTTTCATCGCCAGCGCCCGGCCTTCGATCCGCAAAGCGTAAAGTGGCCGGCCCTCGTTCGACTGACCGTAAGTTTCGAGGCGGACGAGGTCGAAGTAGTCCTTCTCGAGCTGCTGCAAATGCGATTCCACCGTAGCCATGGTGTGGTAGCCGCGCAGGTCCGAGCGGTGGAGGTCCCGCGTGTGCGAATCGATATCGCGTTCGATGAGCGAACCGTGCGGCGCGAGCTTGGTGAACTCCTCAGCCGCCAGCTCGGGCACGATAATCTCGTAGCCTTGCTCGTTCTTGCTGTGCACCTCGAAGCGATCGGCAATCGCGGGCATGAACGCCTCGTCCACGTAAGGAACGAGGTACCGGTTCAGCACGGGCGCCGGCGTCAGACTTTGCAGGCGAGACTGGGGGATGAAACAAACGCCGAGCAAAAGCAGGTAGAAGATCGTTTTCATGAAGCTCCTCGTATCTTTCCAGAGTACGGGAACTCAGGCTTTGCCGGGGCCTTCGCGCGGGGTTTCGTTAGCGAAGGTTAAGAAACGTCACTTTTTGGGCGGCGGATTTTTGACGCCGTTGGGCGTACGGGCGGGCCAGCCAGGACGCTTGGCGGTGTTCGCTTCGGGAGCTTTCGGTGAATTCAGGGAAGCGGGCGACGGCGAGCTGCTGGATGGCGTACCGGCTAACTCTTCGTCGGGAGAACCTTCCGGGGCCCCCTCGGCGGGCGGGGTTGGTCCCTGGGCGGCTAAACGCGTGCAGGCCGCCTGGAAACCGGAGTCGCAGGCCGACTGGAAATGCGCATTGGCCTCGGCAGGTTTGTTTTGCTGATCGTAAACCTGCCCCATCAAACTCAACGCCTCGGCAAGGAACGGATCGCGCGACCCCTCTTTCGAGTTGTCGATGATTCGCTGAACGTACGGACCCACCGAGGCATAATCTTTTTGGTTAAACTTTAGATAGCCCATTACGAGTAGCGGCTTCGAAGAGTTCGGGAAGTACGTAAGCCACGTTTCGACCGCCTGCACGGCCTTGGGAATTTCTTTTTGCGAAAGGTAGATGAACGCCTGGTTCTCGAGGAACCATTCATCATTCGGCGACAGGGCGAGCCCTTTCTCCACGACGGCCAGCGCTTCTTCCGTGCGCTCGGCTTGCTGTAACGCCTGCACTTCCAGCTTGTACCCCACCGGATCGCCCGGGGCGTACTGCGTCTGCAAAGCTTTGGCGAGAATCAGCGCCTTCTCGGCGGGCTGCTGAATTTCGCGGTGATCGAGGTAAAGGGTGGCGGCTTCCACGAACAGCTCGCGGCTGTGGCGGCCTTCGCGCAGTGCTTTGTCCAATGCATTTAGCTCACCGTCGACCTCGGGAGTAAGTCCCGTGCGAATGAGAAGACCAATCAGACGCGGATGCACGACGGGCGACACGTCCGGCAAAGCCCTAGCTTTTCGGTACGCGGCCAGCGCTTCGTCGTAACGACCGAGCTTCGATAAAACTTTTCCGAGCGCCAGAAAGTTGTCGGAGTTAGCGGGATCGGCTTCCGTCGCCGCCTGTAAACGGACGAGCTCCGAATCGATGTCGAGCGCGGTGTCGGCCGAGACATTTGCTTTCGGCTTTTCGAAGTTGGTTTTCTCGCTGGAGAGGTAGCCGTAGAGCAAAAACAGTACGCCTAACGTAGCCGTCAGGTTACGAACCTTGCGGGACGGGCGGGGCAAATTCAGCTTGGGGGCCTTTAAGCGCGACAGAATGCTGAGGGGCTTACTGGCCATTTCCGAAGGCTCGTCGGCTACCGCGACCGGCTCGGACTTACGTGGCTCGCGTTCCGAGGCCTCTTCCTCGAGACGGGCGGCCGGCATTTCCGGCTCACGGCGAAGCGCATCGGCGAACGAATCGACGGCGGGCTCGCGCTCTTCACGGCGGGCTTTTCTTGGCTTCCTCTCATCCCGCTTTTCCGACTTGGCGGTCTTCGCCGGCTTTTCTTCCGCGGCCGCACTCAGCAAACAATCCAGCACGGTGTTACCCACCTGTAGCTTGTCGCCGTCTTTCAGCTCACCCGAGGTCAGGGTTTCGCCGTTGCGTTGCGTGCCGTTCAAGCTCTTCAAGTCTTCGAAGGAAAGCTTGCCGGTTTTGGCGTCGAAATGAAGCGAGACGTGCGAGCGCGAGATACGCGCATCGGGAATCACCAAATCCCCCTTGGAGCGGCCGATGATGACCACCCCCTCTTTCAGGGGAATGACTTTGCCCTTTTCCTTGCCTTCGATAACGACGAGGCGTGGGCCCGCTTCTTTGATTTCTCCGCTCATCAAGGGGCGTATCGGAATATTTTGGCGAAAGGATTAGGGGCGATTCAGGCTCATCTCGTAGCCTAGCGCCGTTCCCCTATCGCCGTCTTCGTTGGTGACGAGCAGGCGTGAGCCATCGGGGGAAAAGCCTAGCTTTTTCGGTTTGGTGTCGGTGGGCAAGGGGATCGTGCCGACGAGCTCGTTGCGGGTGAGGTCCACCACGTCGATGCGGTACTCGTTCCCCTTCCCCAATGTGGCGCCGTCCTGGCTGGTTTCTACAAGTACCGCCACCTCGTTGCGCTTGGGGTGGGGCTGAATCGCGATTGGTTTTTCCGTGTCGGTCGTCGAGTGAAGCTTCTCCAGCTTCACGAGCCGCGGCTCGGTTTGCCCAGCCGGAACGTAGCTGACGCGCGAGCTGCTCATCGCCACCACCGTTTTGCCGTCGTTGGCAAAGCGCAGCTCTTTGGGAGCATCGTAGCCGTGACTAAGCGCGAAGCGGTTCCAGCGCCGTTCCTTATCTA
>JBGSST010000418.1:0-13983 GCA_041736915.1 Bdellovibrionota bacterium | reverse complement strand
TCACCATACGATCCGCAAACCAACGGAGCTCTTTCGCCCGGGCCTTCGTCGTTTTGATGGCCTCTTGCTCGATCAAAGCCAACGTGAGCGACCGCAACAAAGCGATACGGTGCGAGGAATCTACGCCTAATTTTCTTCCGACCTGTAAGTGCCGCATACTACCCTAGTTCTTAGTTCAGAGTGTCTGAACCGTCTTTCTTCTTCTTGTTGGCGAAATACGCTTCGGGATCGAAAGCTTCAATCTTCAATCCAAAGCCAAGCCCCATCTCCGTGAGAATTTCTTTAATCTCATTAAGGGACTTCCGGCCAAAGTTTTTAGTCTTAAGCATTTCCGCTTCGGTCTTCTGAACCAGCTCGCCGATGTACTTGATACCGGCGTTCTGCAGACAGTTGGCCGAGCGAACCGAAAGTTCGAGCTCATCCACCGTGCGGTAAAGGTTGTCGTTAATCTTCTCTTGTTCGATGACCGGCTCGACCACTTCGGGTTCGAGGCTTTCGTCGAAGTTGATGAAGATGCTCAGCTGATCTTTGAGGATCTTCGAGCTATAGGCTACCGCGTCTTCCGGACGAACCGAGCCGTCGGTCCACACTTCGAGCTCCAGCTTGTCGTAGTCGGTGCGCTGACCGACGCGAGCGTGGTTAACCTGGTAATTCACTTTGCGGATCGGCGAGTAGAAGGCGTCCACCGGGATAACACCGGCCGGAAGATCTTCACGTTTCACGTTTTCCGTCGGAACGAAGCCCTTACCGTACTCCAACCGGAGCTCGGCTTTGAACTTACCTTCTTTACCCAGCTGGCAGATGTGCTGCGAGGGGTTCAGTACTTCCACGGAGTCATCCGTCTGGATGTCGGCAGCGGTTACCGCGCCCGCACCGTTCTTTTCAACGGTAACGGTCTTGGGACCTTCCACATACATCTTGAAGCGGACTTCTTTCAGATTCAGGATGATGTCGGCGACATCTTCCACGACATCCGAAAGAGCCGAGAACTCGTGCAGCACGCCATCGATGCGAACTGCGGTAACCGACACACCTTGCAGCGACGACAGCAGAATGCGCCGTAGGCTGTTTCCGATGGTAGTTCCGAATCCACGCTCGAGAGGCTTCGCGACAAATTTACCGTAGGTATCGGTGAGCGATTCACGCTCAACTTCGATGCCCTTTGGTTTAATCAAAGCACGCCAGTTTTTGGGGGCTAAAGTAACGTCCATAAGTCTCTCCTGGGCAGTTTATTAACGAGAGTACAGCTCAACCACTAAGTTCTCTTCGATCGGCAGCGTCACATGGTGGCGCTCCGGCAAGAACTTGATCTTGCCCTTGAACTCCGAAGGAATCATTTCCAGCCAATCCGGGGTTTCGCGCTTTTTCACGTTTTCCATGGCGCGCAAAATCGCTACGGACTTCTGGCTCCCCGGCTTCACCGTGACTTCATCGTTCTGCTTGAGAACGTAGTTAGGCACGTTGACTTTTTTCCCGTTAACCAAAAAGTGGGAATGCGTCACCAGCTGGCGACCTTCTTTGCGGCTGTCCGCAAAGCCCATGCGGTAAACCACGTTGTCCAAGCGGGTTTCGAGACGCTGCAACAGGTTCAAGCCCGTGGCGCCCTTTTTGCGATCCGCTTTGTCGAAGTAAACTTCGAACTGGTTTTCCAACATGCCGTAGATGCGCTTGATCTTCTGCTTCTCGCGAAGCTGCAAGCCGTAATCGGACACCTTCGTACGACGCTGGCCATGCTGGCCTGGCGGGTACGAGCGGCGCTCGAACGCGCATTTATCGGTATAACAACGATCGCCCTTCAGAAAGAGCTTCGTATTTTCACGACGGCAAAACTTACAATTTGAGGTAATCGAACGAGCCACTGCTTAACTCCTTAGACCCGACGCTTTTTCGGGGGACGGCAACCGTTGTGAGGAATCGGGGTAATGTCACGGATATAGGTAACCTTCAAACCTGCGGTTTGAAGACCACGAAGAGCCGTTTCACGTCCTGCGCCCGGTCCATTTACATAAACCGAAAGCGAACGCACTCCATTTTCCACGGCCAAACGGCCAGCGTCTTCCGCTGCGATCTGCGCGGCAAACGGGGTGCTCTTACGAGCGCCCTTGAAACCTTTACGACCCGAAGACGACCAGCAAACGGTGTTGCCAGCAGGGTCAGTGATGGTGACGATCGTATTATTGAAGGAACACTGAATGTAACAGTTGCCCACCGGAATTTCCCGGCGGCCCTTCTTCTTTTTAACGACCTCTTTAGTCTCTTTTTTGTCGCCTTCCGCGGCTACGGGCGCGGCGGCTTTCTGTTCAGTCACTTGGGCCGGATTTTCACTGCTCACTTAACCACTCCATTACTTCATAACTTTGAGCTGTTTCCGGACAGCTACAGTCTTACGAGGACCTTTGCGCGTACGGGCATTGGTATGCGTACGTTGTCCACGTACCGGCAAACCTCTGCGGTGGCGCAGGCCGCGGTAGCAACCCAGATCCATCAAACGCTTTACGTTCATGGCGACCACACGACGGAGTTCGCCTTCCACGTCAAAATTTTTCTCTAGATAGTCACGGATTTTAGAGACTTCATCTTCGGTCAACTGATCCGTTTTCTTTTCCTTGTCTACGCCCAGCGCTTTCAACACGGCTAAGGAACGGCTACGGCCGACACCAAAAATGTACGTAAGACCAACCTCAATCCGCTTGTTTCTTGGTAGGTCGACGCCTGCAATACGAGCCACGCTACATTACCCCTGACGCTGTTTATGACGAGGATCTTCACAGCTCACACGAACCACGCCGCCTCGTCTAAATATCCGACATTTATTACAAATCTTTTTAACAGAAGCTCTGACTTTCACAGTAGTTTGCCCCGAAAATAATAAAGAGGTTTTTTAGGCTAAGGGCTTCCATGTTGTCAATTTAAACTAACGGAAACTCTCTTATTTTGCCCGGTACGTCATACGGCAGAGCCTCTTTGTTACTCTAGCCAGGCCCCATAGCTTTGACCGTCCCAATCGGTCAGAATCTCAGGGCCATTTTCCGTAATCAAAATCGTATGTTCGAAGTGGGCAGATAGCCGTCCGTCTTCCGTCACGCAAGTCCACTTGTCCCCGAGAACTTTTACCGCGGCCGAACCCGCGTTGATCATTGGCTCGATGGCAATGGTCATCCCGGCCCGCAATTTCAGGTTGCTGGCGCCTGCTACGTAATTGGGCACTTGAGGCTCTTCATGGAGCTTCTGTCCGATGCCATGGCCAACGAAATCCCGGACGATACTATAGCCAAAAGGCTTTACGGTCCGTTCCACGGCCGCAGCGATGTCCTTCAAGGTCTTTCCGGGGTGGCATTCGTCCACAGCGGCGTAAAGGGAGTTCTTGGTAGCGCGCATCAGCTGCATCGCTTCTTCCGATACCTTCCCAACGGGTAGGGTTACGGCGCTGTCGCCGTAATAACCATCCATCACCACTCCAAAGTCGACCCCTACGATCTCGCCTTCTTTCAGTTTCCGGTCGGACGGCACCCCGTGCACTACCTGTTCATTCACCGAAAGGCACAGGGTATGACGAAAGCCGCTGTACCCTTTGAAGGCCGGCTTCGCGCCGCCTTTCAAGGTCAGCTCCTCAGCCCGACGGTCGAGGTCTATGAGCGCCACGCCAGGGGCCACCATGCCCTTGAGCTCTTGGAGAATGGAGGCAACCAGCTTGCCGCTGGCGCGCATCTTCTCGATCTCTCTCTTGGATTTAATTTGAAGCATTAGCGAAGGATTTTCAGGAGCGAGGCCTGGAGCTCAGCCACCGGTTGGTCGGCGTCGATCTCCACCAGCTTGCCCTGTTGACGATAAAAGTCGAGCAGCTGAGAGTTCTGACTGGAAAAAATCTCCAGCCGTTTAAGCACGACCGCCTCGGAATCATCCGGACGCTGCTTAAGTGGCCCACCACACGAGTCGCAAGTGTTCTCCTTTTTGGGAGGCAATGACACGAGATGGAAAGACGCTCCACAGTTACCACAAACGCGCCTACCTGTCAGTCTACGGATCAGCTCTTTTTCGGGAACTTTGAAGAAAATGGCCTTATCGACCGGAGTAGCTGCCGTCTTGGAGAGCGCCTCGGCTTGGGGCAGCGTACGGGGGAAACCGTCCAGTAAAATACGGGTCGTTCTCTTGGGAAGCGTTTCCATCGTCTCGCCGATCAGGCCAATCATGGTGGTATCCGCCACGAGCTCACCGCGGTCCATCGATACCTGCGCTTGCTTACCAAGCGCGGTTCCTGCCTTGATGGCCGAGCGGAGTACATCTCCCGTTGAAAGGTGAACGAAGCTCTCGTCTGTTGTCAGACGCTTTGCCTGCGTACCTTTCCCGGAACCGGGAGCTCCCAGGAGGACAGTCACCGTCACGGCTATCCTCGACGGCCGCGCAGCTTGGCGTTCTTCATGAAACCTTCGTAATCACGAGTGAGCAAGAAAGTTTGGATCTGAGAAACGGTATCTAGCGCCACGCCGACCAAGATTAGCAGGGTGGTTCCACCGAAAAAGAACGACACTTTGAACCGAGTAATCAAAAAGTCCGGCAACAAGCAGATGAGCGCCAAGTACAGGGCTCCACCGAAAGTGATCCGGGCTAGCACGCGGTCGAAATAGTCAGCTGTGTTCTTGCCCGGACGAATTCCCGGGACGTAGCCGCCATGCTTCTTCAGGTTCTCGGCGACATCTTCCGTGTTGAAAACTACGGCGGTGTAGAAAAACGCGAAGAAGATGATCAGCGAAACGTACATCAGGTAGTACATCGTACCCCCACGATTGATCGCATCACGGATCGCGCTGCTCACCGGGTTCTCCGGCAGGAAGGCGATGATAGTCAGCGGGGCCATGAGCAACGAAGACGCAAAGATTGGCGGAATAACGCCGCTCGAGTTGATCTTGAGAGGCAAATGGGTCGACTGTCCGCCGTAAAGGCGGCGGCCAACCTGGCGCTTGGCGTACTGAATAGGCACGCGGCGTTGTCCCTGCTCCAGGAAGATGATGACACCCACCACGACGACCATGAAGGCGATCAACAGCACCAGTAACAGAGGAGATAGCTGTCCATCACGGACCAGCTGCAGCGTCTGCTGACCGGCTAGCGGAATGCCCGCCGAAATACCGGAAAAGATGATGAGCGAAGTACCGTTACCAATGCCGCGCTCGGTGATCTGCTCACCCAGCCACATGATGAAAGCGGTTCCCGCTGCCAAGGTAATGACACTCAGAATTTTGAACTGAGTTCCCCCTAAGAAGACGAAGCCCTGCGCTTCCGCACCCATGAGGGCCGAAGCAATGCCAAAGCCTTGGAACATCGCCAGAAACACTGTTGCGTAGCGAGTGTATTGGTTGATCTTCCGGCGCCCCATCTCGCCTTCTTTGGAAAGCTGATTCAGGTGCGGCGAGACTGCCGTCAGTAGCTGAAAGATGATCGAGGCGCTAATGTAGGGCATAATGCCCAGCGCAAAGATCGACGCGTTCTCGAGTGCTTTACCCGAGAACATGTTCAGCATGCCAAACAGCGTGTTCTGATTGCTTTCGAAAAAGCGGCTCAGATTATCGGTGTTGATTCCGGGGACCGGAATATGACAACCAACGCGGTAGATGGCCAGCATCCCGATGGTGAATAATATACGACGCCGTAACTCTGGGATCTTCGTCAGGCCTTCAACAGCCACAGGTTATTTCCCTTCAGGAGCTTCTTCAGTGGCGCCCGGGATCTTCAATTCCTCAGTACGGCCACCAGCTTGATTGATTTTCTGAATAGCGGTCTTGGAAAACTTATGGGCCTTCACTTGAAGGTTCTTGGTCAAAGCACCATCGCCCAGCACTTTAAGCAGGACGTCGGCGTTCTTGATCAATCCTTTTTCCACCAGCTTAGCCGCATCTACGGTATCGCCAGCAGAGAAAGCAGCTTCCAAAGAGGCAATATTAACCACGTCGAAGTACTTTTTGAACGGGTTATTAAAACCCCACTTCGGAAGACGACGCTGCAAGGGGGTTTGACCACCCTCGAAACCCTTTGGGCGGCCTTTACCGGCACGAGCGGTCTGGCCTTTGCCACCACGACCAGCAGTCTTTCCGTTACCGGAACCTAAACCACGGCCTTTACGAAAACGATTTTTGCGGGAGCCTTCAGCGGCCTCCAAATTGGCCAAGGTAATGCTTGCCATGACTTACTCCTCGATTCCACGAACGGTCAGCAGGTGCGGGATGCGAGCGATCATTCCGCGGATCGCTCCATTGTCGACTACGACAACTTTGTCCTGAGTCTTCTTCAAGCCCAGGGTGCGCGCAATGGTCCGCATCCAACGGGGGCAACCGATTACGCTTTTCGTCAACTGAATGCTGATTTTCTTCGACATAAATCCAATCCTAAAAGTCTTAGAGAGCCGCGCGCTCGTCGGTCTCGCGGTTCTTCATGACCTCTTCCGCAGTACGCATGAAGCGCAGACCGTTGAGGGTCGCGCGCACCATGTTGTGCGGATTGGTCGTTCCAAAGCTCTTGGTCAAAGCGTTACGTACGCCGGCCAGTTCGAGTACCGAGCGGGTTGCGCCGCCGGCAATGATGCCCGTACCGTCAGAGGCGGGCTTCAAGAGAACCTTCGCCGCGCCGAACTTACCAATCGACTCGTGCGGGAACGTTCCATTGAACACGGGAACCGTGAACATATTCTTGCGGGCCGATTCGCCAGCCTTGCGGATGGCTTCGGGCACTTCGCGGGCTTTGCCCAAACCTACGCCGACATGGCCTTGGCCATCGCCGACTACGACAATAACGCTAAAGCTAAAGCGCCGTCCGCCCTTGACCACTTTGGCCACGCGGTTGATGTAAACGATACGCTCGTTCAGTTCGAGCTCGCTGATGTTGGGTTTTCCCTGATTCGGATTAGCCATTAGAAGTTTAACCCCGCTTCACGTGCGCCATCGGCCACGGCCTTAATTTTTCCATGGTAGTCGTAACCGTTCCGGTCGAAGAGAACGCGCTCGACTTTTTGGGCCTTCGCCCGTTCGCCGATGAGCTTGCCGAGGGCTTTCGCCGCTTCGACATTCTTCGTGGACTTCGCGGTGAACGCCTTTTCACGGGTGTTCGCCTGAGCCAACGTGTGACCCTTCAAATCATCGATTACCTGAGCATAGAGGAACTTGTTGCTGCGGTAGACCACCAAACGGGCGATCTCACCCATGTGCAACACGATCTTTTTGCGAATCCGAGTCTTCTTGCGAAGACGGATAGACTGCCTAGGATTGGTATTACTACGAATAACACGCGCCATAACTACTTCGCGCCTCCAGAACCGCCCGCGGTCTTACCCTGCTTCAGAGTGATCTTTTCGCCCTGATAACGGATGCCTTTACCTTTGTAAGGCTCGGGTGGCTTAATTTTACGAAGGTTCGCGGCAATGAGCCCCAGCAGCTCTTTATCCGCGCCATTCAAAACAATTTTAGTATTGGCATCCACTTTAGCCGTGATGCCTTTAGGAAGGGTGAACTCCACCGGGTGAGAGAAACCCAAGCTCATCGTAAGCTTGCTTCCCTGAACCTGCGCGCGATAACCGACGCCTTGAAGCTCGAGCTCTTTCTGATAGCCCGTCGTTACGCCATCCACCATATTGGAGATGAGCGTACGCGAAAGGCCGTGCAGCGCACGTGCTTGCGGAGTGGTGGAGCTATTCACAACCATCACTTCGTCACCCTTTACCTCAACCGAAATGGCAGAGGGCAGGGTGCGTTGCAGCTGGCCGTTCTTTCCCGAAATTTCGACGACCGGGGCTTTGAAGTTGATCTTCACTCCCGCGGGAATCTTCACTGGTTTTTTTCCAACTCGTGACATCGCAGTTCCTTTTAAATCACCAAATCGTGCAAATAACTTCGCCGCCAACTTTTTGTTCGCGGGCGACGCTGTCCGTCACCATGCCCTTAGACGTGGAGACGATAGCGACTCCAAGACCGTCGAGCACCTTCGGCAGCTTGTTGTAAGCGGCATAAACGCGACGGCTGGGCTTGCTGATACGACGAATGCCCTGAATCACCGGCTTGTTCTTACCGACATATTTCAAATAAACGCGCAATACGGGGGCCTCGTTCTGCTTGAACAGGGCGTAGTTGCGGATAAACCCGGTCGACTTCCACAGGTCTACAATCGAGACCTTGAGGTTGCTCGACGGCAAGTCCACTTTCGGCAGACGAGCGCGAGAAGCGTTTCGTACTTGGGTCAACAGATCTGCAATCGGATCGGTCATCATAATTAAATCACCAGCTCGCTTTAAGTACGCCCGGAATCAAACCCGACAGCGCCAATTTACGGAAACAAAGACGGCAAAGTTGAAACTTTCTCAAGAAAGCCCGGGGGCGACCGCAACGCGGGCACCGATTCTTCTTCCGAACTTTAAACTTGGGCGTCCGGGCCGCTTTCACCATCATTGAAGTCTTAGCCATCTCTCAAATCCTCTTTTAGTTCGTTTCCTTTTTACGGAACGGAATCCCCATTTTTTCCAAGAGCGTATAGCTCTCTTTGTCATTCAAAGCCGACGTTACGAAAGTGATGTTCATACCACGCGGCTTATCGAGCTTATCGTGCTTGATTTCCGGGAAGATGATCTGCTCTTTCAGACCGGTCGTGTAATTTCCGTTTCCGTCGAAACCCTTTTCGCCTAGACCGCGGAAGTCGCGAACACGCGGAAGAGCGATGTTGCAGAAACGATCCATGAACTCATACATGCGGGGTCCGCGTAGAGTCGTCACCGCACCAAGGGGCATGCCCTCGCGGAGCTTGAACGCCGCGATAGACTTCTTAGCGCGCGTCAGCTTCGGCTTTTGGCCGCTGATGGCGGAAAGGTCTTCGAAGGCCTTATCCATGACCTTCATGTCGGAGGTGGCCTCCTTCATGCACATGTTGATGACAATCTTTTTCAGCCGCGGAACCTGCATCGGGTTCTTGTACTGATACTGCTTCATCAGATCCGGGACGACACTCTTATTGAAGTGTTCCTGGAGCCGGGGCTTATTCGGGGCTTGCTTCTCACTCACGACAACCGTCCTACAGAACTTCAGGGGCCAGCGAGATGATTTTCATGTAGCCATCTTTCGACGGCACTCGCAGCTCACGAGCCACGGGTCCGAAAATACGGGTTCCGAGCGGCTCAAGGTTATTATTCAAAATTACAGCGGCGTTATCGTCGAAACGGATAGAGGAGCCATCAGTGCGACGGATCTCTTTCCGGGTGCGAACGACAACGGCCTTCGCGACCGTACCTTTTTTCACTTTAGAGGTCGGAAGCGCTTCTTTGATCGCTACGACGATGACGTCGCCGATACTGGCGTAACGGCGGCGGCTGCCACCGAGCACCTTGAAACACATTACTTCTTTGGCGCCGGAATTATCGGCGACCGTCAGACGGGTATAGTTCTGAATCATGTCATTGCCCGTTTCTCGATTTTCACGAGTTTAAAGTTTTTCTTGGCCGATAGGCGGCGAGTCGACACGACAGTGACCAAGTCACCAATCTTGCTCTCGTTTTTTTCGTCATGGACGAAAATGCGCGCGCTACGGATGACGCCTTTGCGATACAGACGGTGCGGCTGAGAGCGCTTCGTCTCGATCACGCGGGTCTTATCCATTTTGTCGCTAACGACAACACCAGTAATCGTCTGGTGGTACCGTTTTTGTTCTGTTGCCTCCATCACCTATCTCCTACTGGGCCTTCGAGGACGCCTGCTTAGAGGTCGTCTTCGCGGTTTTCTTCTTGGGCGCCGGCTTATCCGACACTTCCGCGGTCTTCGCGGCCCGTACAATTCCTAAGTTCGTTTCCTGCAGAATGGTCAATCCGCGAGCGATATCCCGGCGGAGCTTCTGGAACACGCTAGTGTCCTTGGCTTCGCTGGTCTGCGACTTGAACCGGCTACGAAACAGTTCTTCACGCCACGTGCGAATCTTCGTTTCGAGCTCTTCCTTCTTCAGCTGACGTAATTCCTGCGCTTCCATTAGAGTGTCTGACCTCGTTCAATGATACGGGTGCGCAACGGCAGCTTGTGAGCCGCCAACGTCAACGCCGCTTCAGCGACGTCACGGGTCACGCCTTCCATCTCAAAAAGAATACGGCCTGGCTTTACCACGGCTACCCAATATTCCGGAGATCCTTTACCACCACCCATGCGGGTTTCGGCAGGTTTCCGGGAAACCGGCTTGTCCGGGAAGATGCGAATGAACATCTTGCCGACCTTTTTCGCGTGACGAGCAATCGCCACACGGCTCGCTTCAATCTGGCGAGCGGTAATACGACCGCATTCCAGTGTCTGCAAACCAAAATCACCAAAGTTCAGGTCCGAACCCCGGTAAGCTTTACCGGTCATGCGGCCTTTTTGAACCCTGCGGTATTTAACGCGCTTTGGACTAAGCATAATTCCTACTTACCTTCAGCCTTCTCAGGATTTACGGGAACCGAAGCGGCATCGCCAAACTCGCCGCGCAGTTGTTTTCCGATAACTTCACCCTTATAGACCCACACTTTGATTCCAATGAGGCCGTAGGTCGTCAGCGCTTCCGCAGTGCCGTAATCGATGTCGGCGCGAAGTGTATGCAGAGGCACGGAGCCTTCCGCGTAGCGTTCAACGCGAGCGATTTCCGCTCCACCGAGACGACCCGAACACTGAATCTTGATGCCGCTAACGCCGAACTTGAAGGCCTGGCTCATCGCCTTCTTCATAGCGCGACGGAAAGCGACGCGTTTCTCGAGCTGATCGGCAATGTTTTCCGAGATCAGCTGCGCATCGGCTTCTGCCTTGCGCACTTCGAGTACGTTCACGAAGATTTCCGACTTCGACAGCTTCTGCGCTTCCGCGCGGAGCTGATCGATGCCCGAACCCTTTTTCCCGATGACGATACCGGGACGTGCGGTGTGGATATTGATCTTCACTTTGCCGGCAACGCGCTCGATATCAATTTTCGAGACGCCCGCGTGGCGAAGCTTTTTCTTCAGGAATTCGCGAACTTTGAGGTCTTCGTGCAAGAAGGTAGCGTACTCACGAACGCTGAACCAACGCGACGACCACGTCTTGTTCACACCTAAACGGAATCCAATCGGATGTGTTTTCTGACCCACTTATCGTGCCTCACCCAAAACAATGGTCACATGACTCATTTTTTTCAGAATCTTGTACGCCCGGCCCATCGCGCGCGGCATGAACCGCTTCATGACTGGTCCGTCGTCGACCGTGACGTTCTTCACAAACAGGTTATCCACATCAATGCCGCCCTTTTCCTTGGCGTTAGCGATGGCGGAATCCAAAAGCTTGGAAAGAAGTTTGCCGCCCTTTTTCTGGCTGAACTTCAGCTGAAAATGAGCTTTTTCTACCGGAAGGCCTTTGGCCAAATTCGCGACCAGTCTCATCTTACGAGGAGTGATGCGCGCGTAGCGGAGTTTAGCTTGCACGTCCATGATTACGCCTCATCCACTTTCGTCTTCTTGTCGCCCGAATGAGCAACGAAGGTGCGGGTATGCGCAAACTCACCGAGTTTGTGACCGACCATGTTTTCAGAAATGTAGACCGGGATGAACTTGCGTCCGTTATGGACAGCGAGAGTCAGCCCCAGCATCTCGGGAACGATGGTGGAACGTCGCGACCAGGTTTTAATGACTTTTTTGTCATTATTAGCTGTCGCTTTTTCCGCCTTCTTCACCAGATGGGCGTCTACGAAAGGACCTTTTTTGATTGAACGAGCCATTTATACCGACCTACTCAAAAAATTATTTTCGCCGCTTGATAATGAAGCGGTTCGTCCGCTTCGAATTACGGGTCTTCATACCCTTGGTTTTCTTACCCCACGGCGTCACCGGGTGACGACCACCGGACGACTTACCTTCACCACCACCGAGCGGATGATCGACGGGGTTCATGGAAACACCACGGTTATGGGGACGGAAGCCGAGCCACCGCGTACGACCGGCCTTACCGATCACGACATTCTCGTGCTCGAGGTTACCGACCTGACCAAGGGTTGCCCAGCAATCGCTATTCACGATGCGGAGCTCGCCCGAGGGCATACGCAGCTGAGCGTAGCTGCCTTCGAAACCAACCAACTGGGCCATCGCGCCAGCGCTACGAACCAGACGTCCACCGTCATTCGGGCGAATTTCCACGTTGTGGATCGTCGAACCGGCGGGAATCTTACGGAGCGGAAGGGCATTACCAACCTGAATATCAGCGGTCTCCGAAGCGATGACCGAGTCACCGACCTTCATGCCGTTGCAGGCCAGCATGTAGCGCTTTTCGCCGTCTTTGTAGTTAATGAGAGCAAGACGAGCCGAACGGTTAGGATCGTACTCGAGAGCCGCCACCTTACCCGGGATTTCACGCTTATCGCGGTTGAAATCAACGAAACGGTACTTACGCTTGTGTCCGCCCCCACGAAAACGCGAGGTGATACGACCGTTGTTGTTACGGCCGCCGGAAGAGTGCTTACCTTCAACTAGGCTGCGCTCCGGACGCTTTTTTGAAAGTTCCGTGAAGTCGAGCTGAGTAACAAATCGACGAGACGGGGTCGTAGGATTGAATAACTTAATAGGCATTATTAGCTAGCGACGAAGTCAAACTTGTCGCCCTCCCGCAATTTCACGATGGCCTTTTTCCACAACTTACGCGCAGCAGGCATACGGCCTAGACGGCGAGCTTCGCGACGGTTGATCTGGGTGTTAACCCGGAGAACCTTCACGCCGAACAACTTCTCGATCGCTTGCTTGATCTCGGTGCGGTTGGCTTCAATGGAGACTTCGAACGCATACTCGTTCAAAGTCGCCGCGTGCTGAGTATTCTTTTCAGTGACCAGAGGTCGCTTAATTACATCAAACATTGGTCAGTCTCTCGGAAAGCTTTTTGACCGCGGCCTGGCTGATGACCAGGTTTTTGAACTTGAGAAGGTCGAAGACATTCACGCCTTCGGGCCGAATCAATTTCACGGACTTAACGTTGCTCAAAGAGCGGTTGAAGGTCTTCTCGGCGTCGGTATCGTTGCCGTTGACCACCAAAGCTTTGTCGAGGCCCAAGTTCTTCATGAACTGAGCGGCGGCTTTGGAGCTCATCTTTTCCAGACCCAACGTATCGATTACGAAAAGGCGATCCTCTTTTTGGTTGAGGGTCAGCGTGCTGCAAAGAGCCGCTTTCATCACCTTTTTGTTGATCTTGTGGATCACGCGACGCGGTTTTGGACCGTGGGCCTTACCACCACCGACAAAAATCGGAGCGGTAATGATACCGTGACGGGCCTGACCGGTTCCCTTCTGCTTGAACATCTTTTTGCGCGATCCGGAGACTTCCGAGCGGGTCAAAGAGTTGGCAGTGCGGAATTCGTAGCGCCAAGCAATCTGGGCACGAACGGCATCGTTAATGAGATGAGGCTTAACCTCGCCAGCGAATACGGTATCGCTCAGCTCGATTTGGCCAACCTTCTTTTTCGAAATATCATAAAGCGGTAACGACGGCATACTTCCTCTACAGCGTAATACTCACGTCGATACCTGCAGACAGGTCGAGCTTCATGAGGGAGTCGATGGTGTGCTGGGTCGGCTCCAAAATATCAATCAGCCGCTTGTGCGTGCGAATCTCGAACTGCTCACGCGATTTTTTGTCGACGTGAGGAGAACGAAGCACCGTATAGCGGTTGATCTTCGTGGGCAACGGGATAGGACCCGCAACCTTTGCGCCCGTGCGCTTAGCCGTGTCCACAATTTCCGAGACCGATTGGTCAAGGAGCTTGTAGTCGAAGGCTTTTAACCTGATTCGAATTTTCTGACTCTGCACCGATAACTCCAAAGGGCCAGGCTAATTGGCCCTGTACTTCTTAAGCGATGATTTCCGTAACGACGCCGGCGCCGACCGTACGACCACCCTCGCGGATAGCGAAACGGACTTCCTTTTCCATGGCGACAGGAGTGATGAGCTCCACTTCCACGGAAACGTTGTCACCCGGCATCACCATTTC
>JBGSST010000378.1:0-13945 GCA_041736915.1 Bdellovibrionota bacterium | reverse complement strand
AAAATGTGAGGCCGCACCCTATTCCAATTGCGGCTGGAAGCGTTCGATGTATTGGCAGCGGCGGCAGAGGTCTTCCACTAGTTTGCCTTGGCGGAAGCCGGCGTAAATCGCGTTGGCACGATCGCTGGCGAGGATCTCTTTTAGCCCCTGCGTTTTCAGATTTCCGAGAGGAATCGCCGCCTCTTTGTCCAGGCAGCACGGCACCACCGTGCCATCGGCGAGAATGCCGATGTGATTCGATAGCGCCTGACAAGTGCCTTCCGCGCCAATCTCCGGCAGGTCGATTCCCGGCCACACGAACTCGGTGTCGAAGTGCAAATAAAGCCGCTGCTTTACGAGATAACTTTTCTGCGCTTTGCCGTTAGCCTGGCGCGACCACGTGCGCGGCAACGTCACGCCGAAGCGCCGTTCGATGTGCTCCAGCACTTCCAAGTTGTCGGTCTCAAGTCCCCGCGGCGAAGTCAGATTCCACAAACGGAAGTTCACGTAGAGGTCGGGCCGTTTTTCTAGTGCCCGCTCAGTGAAGTCGAAAATTTTGTCCAGGTATGGCCCCATGGGCTTACCCGGAAAGTTGTCGGCGAACGCGTGGAGCGAAAAGCTCACCTGCCTAAACGCCGGATGAAGCAGCAGCTCTTTCTCTTTTTCGCCGAGCAACACGCCATTGGTGACGAAGTAAATCTGCAGCCCCTGCTCGTGGGTCAGCTCCACCAGCTCCGCAAGCCGGGGGTGAACGAGCGGATCGCCCATCAGGTGAAACGTAACGAGATTGGCGACCTGGGCCACCTCGCCGATGACCCCACGGAATAAATCCACGTCCATCAGCTTCTTCGTGCGCACCACCTCGGGGCAAAAGCTGCACTGTAAGTTGCAGATATTGCTGATCTCGATGTTCACTTTGGCGAAGGGCTTCAGTTTCACGGCAGGCCCCTTATAGCCTATGTGCGCCAAAAACAACTTACCAAGTTGTTGGTTGGCTATCCCTTTCGACTAATGAAGATCTCGAGCGCTTCTTCGCTCCCGGGAAGGGATGGGTCGCAAAGACGAACTACTTCGGTGCTGGTGCCGCCGGAAAAAGAGCACGTGTCCAGAAGGTCATCTCCCCATTCGGTTACGACCAGCGGGCTGGCAGGATCCGCGGGATCACCGTGAAACTCCGGCGGAAGCAGATGGCGTACCGAACCGTCGGGGTTTGGAATTGCCCTCTTACGAAGCAATGCGCCCGCCGTCCGGGGAACGGTGAAAATATGGGCGCCTCCGACCTTCAGCGTACGGGCCACTTCTGCGAACGCTTTTTCTGGCCGCAGGATGTGTTCGAAAACATCCTGAGTAATCACAATATCGAAAGATTCGTCGGCGAATGACTGTTGCTCCAGGTTTTCACACGTGCCTTGGGCAAGACGACCACCGGCCGGGATTCCGGAAACAAAAAATGTAGGAACGTACCCAGGAGCTTCGGCGGAGAATTTACGGAGAGCAGATTGGCTCGGCGACGACTCGTGGATCCGCAGATTACGCCACGCAGGAAACTGAATTTCTAGAACGGCGAAAAGCGCGCGTGAACGAGGGACGCTGCGGCAACGCAAACAGTAGGGTGACTCCCGGGGAAACGGGGAGCCGTGGACGAAGACGGTTTTGCGGTTGCAGTACGTACAACCCCCGCGCTCGATTTCAACACCCCGGGTAAGTTGATGTGCCGTTTCGTATGCAGTCCGGATCCGTCCTACGATGTTGAAGCCAAAGCCCACGATGGTCGGAATGCTATCGAACTCTGGACCGAATTGCGACTTTAGTCGGCCGTCCTTAATACCGGCTGACCAACTTCAGTGCGTCGTAGATCCGGCCCGGTAGCTCGTCGAAGCTCTCGACCTCGAGAAAAACGCCCTTCCCGGCCTGGGCCATGGCAATCGATGAGTCACGGTGGCTACCCGGCCCCTGTAGGTGAATGACCGCGAGAAAGTCGAACTGCCGGGCGAGGGCCACCGGGTCCCTTCCCTCGGTACTCCGCCCGTCGGTGGCGATGATGCCCAGCCGCCGTCGCTGGGTGCCGCGCCACTGGTACTGCTTCAACGCCTCATCGAGACCGATATGGATGTTCGTAAACCCCTTGGGCATGGCCTGCAAAAATCGCAGCACCACGCTGGCGGGGTTCTCGTTGGTCAAAAGCTTCTTCACCGACTTGGCTTCCGATGCAAACGTCACCACGCCGATATCGCGCGACGGAATTCGCAGCAGCATCACGGCCACCGCGATACTGGCGAGCAGATGCTTCTCCCCCGACATCGATGAGCTGGTATCGAGCATCGCGACCACCGAGAAGGGCTTGGTCTCCTGCGTTTCCACGAGCAGGCTTTCCACGTCGCACAGATCGAATGAGTCTTCGAGCGACTCTTCGATGGCCAGATCCGCAAACGGCATCTTGGTGAACGGCAAAAAATGGTGGCGCTGCGGACGCGACGGATGCGCAATCACGCGGCGGGCCTGTTCGAGGACCGAGGCCACGAGCCGGCGATCGAACTCGGGATCCCGTTCGGGCTGGTGCAGACGCTGAAAATAGAGATCGCGTAGCGTTTGCGTGCTGCTGCCGCCCCCTTTGTCGCTCGCAATCTGCTCGAGCTCCATCTGCGAGGCGAGCTCGGGAGGAAAGAAAACGTCCGAATACTTAGGCTGTTTCGGCTCTACCGGCGGAGCGGTGTCTTTTTTTTTTCGTCGATCTGCGGAAGCACGTCGGCGTCGAGCAGCTCGGAGATGATGTCGCGCGGATCGTCTTCCGACGACAACAGCTCGATACGGCTCGGCAGCGCGAGGTACGCGGCATCTTTGAAGCTCATGCCGGCCCCCACCAGCTCGGCGAGCGCTAGCCCCGCCCGAATGCTGGCGCCGCGTTTAATCGCCTGGTGGTGGCGCGTGGAGCGAACCACTTCCAAGATACGTTCCAACGTAACCTTGGCGCTCCATTTGGGATGGGCGCTACTTAAAATCTCGAGCTCTTCGGGGTAGCCCTGGTACTCGAGCCACAGCATCTCGAAACGATCCAAGAGCGCTTCCGACAACGCATGGGTCGCGGTGAACTCCCGCGGATTCTGCGTGGCGATGACGAGAAACCCCGGCTCGGCCTTTACCGTGCCCATCTTGGGGACGACCACCTGCCGCTCGTCCATCGCGGGCAACAGAATATTCTGCACGGCTTCGGGCAAACGATTCAGCTCGTTGATGAACAGCACGGAACCTTTACGCATCGCCTCGATCAGCGGCCCGGCCACGAAGGTCTCTTCCGTATAGCCCTTCTCCAGCACCATCGGCGGATCGAACCAGCCGGTGAGCTTCTGCTCGGTATAACGAGTGTCGCCATCGACGCGCTCGTGCTCTAGCCCAAGCTCTTTCAAGACTTCCAGCACCAGAAAGGTCTTTCCGACGCCGACGGGCCCTTCGATGAGCAGATTGCGCTTCAAACGCAGCGTGTGCTGCATCAGCCCCAGCTCCTGCTCGCGGCCCACGACGTGCTTGGACGGCGCGGGAGCCTTAGCCTTTACTGGCGCTTTAGAAACCGGCTTTTTAGTTTTGTTTCTTTTGCTCACTGAGTGAACAAGTCTTCCCTAACGGGCAAGCTTAGACAAGGGACAGATTTTGGTGCCCTTACGACGGAGAATCGGAACGATTTTCTCCAAGATATAGGACTCTCTAAGGGTAGCGGCTTTCGCTCGCCGATTGTCGTAGTCACGCTGATTGAATGGACTCGGCATAACGGTCCTGGCGTTGAGAACGTCCGCATAGAGTTTCGCTACCTCAGGCTCGTACTTCGCGTACCACGTCATGATCTCGCGGTAACTGCCATCATGAGGCTCGCAATTGGCGATCGCCTGCATGAAGTCGACGCTTCTCAGTAAAGCATCCATCACGTAGCGCATGCGGTCCAACTGAGCTTCGGGCACCTGGCTCAACGTTACCATCAGGTGATCGATATCCGCCTTGGCCAATCGCGGAAAGAGATGCTGCGCACCGAGCAGAAAGTTCTCAGTGGGAAACTCGCCGGAGGTTCCTATGGAATAGTCACGGTTGAGTTGAAGCAAACCGTCCATGTAGTAGGTGCGGCCACCTGATTCGGCGAATAACATTTTCGCCCATTCCGTGGCCCCGGGCTGCTGCAACCAGTTGTACTTCGGGAGGTAGTAATAGTTGAACTGCGGGATGAGTGCCCGATGAGCGGTCGCGAAATGATCCATGAGTTCGGGAAACTTTTGCGCCACCGGAGAATCGAAAACCGCCGCAAGCGTTACCGAGTTCTGGGTTGGATGGCCAAAGTTGAATTCCGTGCTGCGCAAAGTTTCTTTGGCGCGCGCCAGAAAATCGCGTCGACGTGCCGGCGTCCAAGTCAACGCCGCCATCTTTGCTTCGACGCTTTCGCGTTCGTGAACCTTACGTGGACGAAGAAATTCATCAAACAGGGCTGATCGATCGCTCGTCGTGCGCGGATCGTATCGGAATCGCTTGGAGTAGCCCGTGCGAATGTCGATAATGTCGAAACTGTTCTCCCCAGGAATTGGACGAATCCACTCCGGCGATCGGCTCGGCTCGAGAAACGCACCGCTCATCGCGTCGGAATAGCTACCGCCCCGGGGGTTGAACTCGTAACCCTCAACCGTCACAAAATTCAGCTGGTTTTCTTCGGGGTTGAAGACGGACCACAGGTTGACGCGAGAGTCGAAAAACGCATGCTTACTTCGGTCGTAGCGAAGCCAGGCGTTTTCGTATTGGGCCCCCGCGGCGTCGGCCATCCGGTAGGCGCGAGCCAGCTTTGCGGCCTTAATCTCCTCCGCCGTGGGTCCCGCTCCGCCGCCGAATCCTCCGTGCGGCTCACCGCTATCGGCGGGCTGGTTGGCGCCTTCGTGCCCATACCTGTCGTAACGGGCACGTTTCTCCCTATCGTTTAAAACTTCGAAGGCATCCTGGGCCTCCTTGAATAGTGTCGTAGCCCCTTTAGCTTTATTGAGGTCGGGATGATACTGGCGCGCCAGCTTGCGATGAGCCTTCGAAATTTCGTCGGCGGTTGCGGATCTATTAACTCCCAACACTTCGTAATAGTCGCGCTTGGGCTCGGCCAAGGCCGTGGTCGTTACCCCTAAGGTAAGGCCCCAGAGAAAAAACACAAAAATGAGTGAGCCACCGCGCATTCCGTCCATCCCCCGGCCCTTTTCACTGCAAGGGGCGAACCACGAAATCAGCCCGATTTTGGGTACTTACACCCGAAAACCTCTGGCGCACCGGACAGCTATGGGTCGCCTGTCGAACCGGGCGGTGTATTCACGGAGTGCTGGAGCTAGCCCTTTTTCTTCTTTGCGCGATCACGCAGCGTTTCGTAGATAAAGTTCGCCACGTCGCTGGGGCGGGTGCCGATAGTAAAGCCCGCGTCGAACCCCAGCTCTAACGCCATCGCGTGGGTGATGCGCGGGCCGCCCGCCACGAGGATGAAGCGATCGGAGAGGCCGCGAGCCTTCAGTTTGCCGATGAGCTCCTGCATGTCGGTGATGTGAATGTCTTTCTGCGTTACGATCTTCGAGAGCAGAATGGCGTCGGCCTTTTCCTTCACGGCGCGATCGATCAGCTCGTCGGTAGGAACCTGGCTGCCCATGTTCACGCAGCGGAAATTCTTATAGCGTTCCAGGCCGATGTCGCCGTCGAACCCCTTCATATTCAAGATCGCGTCTAACCCCACGGTGTGCGCGTCGTACCCGGTGCAGGCACCCACCACCTTTACCGGCCGCTTAATCTCTTTGGCGATTAAAGAGTCGATCTCTTTATAGGTGCGCTTCTCGTTGGAAAGCTCCGGCACCACGATCTGCGTGAAGTCCACCCCCAGCTCGGTGCGGCCGAAGCATACGATGAAGGAGTACCCCACGCCGGCCGACGACATGTGGGCGATCTTAACGTCGAAAAAGCCCCATTTGCGCACGAGCTGCGTCGCCGCCTCGCGGGCCTTGGGGCCCGGCTCCACGGGCAAGGTAAAGCTGAATTGAACGGCGCCATCGTTGGTGGTGTCGCCGTACGGGCGAAGGTTTTTTAAGTCGGGCTGGGCGACGGGTTTCGGCATGTTAGATCTTGCTCCCCATCAGCTCGAAGAACGGATTGATGTAGTGGTTGCGATCGACGGGAAACACGCCCGTGGCCCCCTTGCCACCTTCCACCGTGCGGCTCACTCCGGCGAAGTAGCGTTTCTCGATGGCCTTGAGCAGGCCAATCTTCTCGATCTTCTCGAGCAGCTCCACGCACTCGTCCAAAACTTTGGCCGCGAACTTTGCCATGAAGCCGTCGCTGCGGTAGCCCAGCTCGTGCGAGAGCCCCAGGCTGCCGTTCAGGATGTAATTGGCACCGCGAATGCTGATGGTGCGGTCCTGTAGCCACGGCGTATGAATGGCTTCCGTGGGCATGCCGAGCAAAATCGTGCCCTGGTTGGTGAGCGACCCAATGAGGTTGAAGATCGTATCGACCGCGTGGCTGAAGAAGATATCGCCCGTCTTGTACTTGGTGTTGCACATGTACTTGAGCGGCGCTTCGGGAAAGATCTGGCGGGTCATCTGCGCGCGCGCCGTTTCCATGAGGATCACCTTCTCGTAGAAAGGGTCCATTTCCATGGCGTGGCCGATCGACATCTGGCTTTTCTTCATGCCGGCGTTGAGCGCGTACGCCTCATTGATGAACTGCGAGGCCAGCACCTGGTCGCCGCTTTCCACCGCGTCGGTGGTCTTCATGTAATTGTCTTCGCCCGTCATGATCCAGATGCCGCTGACCGAACAGATGAGCCGCGAAAAGTGCTGATCGATCAAGGTCCGGCGCGGATTGATGTCGCGGAACAAGATGCCGTACATCGCGTCGTTCAGCAGACAGTCCAAACCTTCGATGGCGGCCAGCACGGCAATTTCCGACATGCACAGGCCGGAGCAGTAGTTGGTGAGGCGGATGTAACGCCCTTCTTTTTCCCCGAGCTCGTCGAGTGCTTGGCGCATCAGGGCAAAGTTGGCTTGGGTGGCGTAGGTGCCGCCAAACCCTTCGGTGGTGGTTCCCTGCGGCACGTAGTCCAGTAACGACTGGGCAGTGCTGCGGATCACCGCGATGATGTCGGCCCCGTCGAGCGCTGCGCTCTTGGCTTGAATGACGTCCTCAAAAATATTTCCGGTGGCGACGATGACGTACTTGAGCGGCCGCCCCTTCTTAAGCGGATCGCCCTGACGCTGGCGGATCTTGTCGCGCTGTTTGCGGTAGCGAATCAGGCGATCGAAAGAGTCTTTGGCGAGCTTGGCGGCGAACTTGTCTACCTGTTTGCTCGGTAGCTCCGGAAGGCTCCCCAAATCGAGCTGCCCGCGTAAAATCTTTTGCTCGAGCGCGGGCACATCGCATTTTTCCGTCATGAGCGCATTGGCCACCCAGTACAACGCACCATCTTCGAGCCGTCCCGTTTCGGAAAGCTGCCCCACCATGAAATTGCTCACCGGGAAGAGCAGGTTATCCTTTTGAAGGGCCCCGTTGAAGCCCAGTAGACGCAGCACGGCGCGTTCGGTTCCGAACGTGCTGTTGGCGTGGATGAGGTCGGCCACCACGTCGCCGATCGACCGGGCGATAGAACGACAACGGGCTATTTTCTTAGCCGAAAGCGGCAGGGTCGATGCGTATGACATTGCGGGGCATTGTGCTGGGGAAAATGCGGCTTTTCAAGCGGCGAGGCGCCGCACCCCGGCCGAGCACAATGGGAATACGTCCCGTCGTGAGCGTCACTATGGGATAATGGGGAGAATGAATTTCGGGCTAGGAAAATGGTTCCTATTGCTGACGATGGCGCTCGGGCTAGCCGCCCATGCCGCCGAGCCCCTTCGGTGCCGGGCGCAGTTTGCCAATCTCCATAACCCCTTCGGCCCCATTCTGGTCTACGCCGGGTCTAAGGATTCCCAAAACCCGCACTTTCGCCGCATGACGAAAGCCGACCGCTACCAGGCCATCCAGTCCATCATCGCCAAGCTGTCCGAGGCCGCGCGCTTAGCCCGCGAAGGAAAGTGGAGCGTAATCAACCGCAACTTCGACAATCCAAAGTTCATGGACGGTACCGGAGTTACCCACTACGAACCCGAGGGGGAGGTGATCACGCTCAGCCCCGCCCAGGTCGCGGAGTTTGCCGATCCGGCGAAGCTCAAGAGCTGGAGAGACCGGGTCGGCTCGATGGGCCAGTGGGTGGAAGAGACAGAATGCTGCCGCGTTCAGGGCGTGGGGCTTCAGATGATCGACCCCAAATCCGGGCTGGTGCTTACTTACGCTCGTGAGATGGCGCCACTGCTGCAGGAACGGGCGCTGATTCTAAGCGAAGAGATCGGTCATCATCTGCAGGCGCTGGCGGGTGCGGAAGGAAGTAAACCGTTCGTATCCCCCAGGATGGCCGATTCCGACTTCGTGAACAAGCTGGATAAGGGGCTACGGTACTCACTCCTGGAGAACCCGGATTATCTGGTGCGCTGGCTGATGCGCATGTCGACGGTTAGAACCTTCGACAAAGCGATCAACGACTTCAAAGAAAAGTATCCCGAAGGCTCGCCGGAGGTTTCCGCGGCGGACCGCGCCGTCATTGCCGCCTTACCCGTCAGCGTGCAGATGGTGCGAGACATGGTCAGCTCGGGCGAAATTCGCACCACCGAGGGCCGTACGATTTTGAAGTCGGCCGGCCGCGACGCCGTGAAGTTTTTCCGGCAGTTCCCCATACAGGCCGAAGAACTCATGAGCTTCATCATCGGGAGCGAGATGCGCGAAGCCGACGTGTACTACATGCTGAAAGAGCTCTACGGAGCGGAGCTCATCAACTCGGAATGGCGTGGTCGCTACCTAGGCAGGCTACAGGGCGATTTCATTCTCGCCCAAGAGGCGGGCCGGCCCGCGAGCCCACCTACCATTCGCGACGTACATACTCCCGAATAGCGCGTTTCACTCGCGGCGTAGCGTCAGTAAACTGCACGCCCATGCCCGACCGCAACGGATTATCCGTAATCCATCGCACCTGACCACGTGATTTGATTACCGGCACGTTCAACGGCTCGGGCAGCGGAATCGAAACCGTAATCGTTTCCCCCACCGCGAGCGGCGTAGGCGTCTCGATGAAACAGCCGCCGTCGGAAATATTACGCAGCAGCGGATAGTGCCACTTGTCGGCGTGCATGTAGATCATCGGCGAGTGGGTTTCAAAACGCTTCTTCGTGCGCCACCAACGCAGCTTCGGGTCGAAGTACAGATGCCGAATGCGCGGGTTGATGAAGTAGCCCAACGACGCGGCGTAAATCAGCAGATGGATGAGCAGCGACGAAACCGCGGTATCCGAAGACGCGTAATAGTCGTAGAGGTCGCGTACGCCCCAAAGGGCCACGAACGACACCAGCGTGTACCAGCCAGCGCTGCTAACGCTGATGAGGCCGACGATGAGAATGATGGGGAGAATGCCGGAAAGGATCAGCTCCATCGCGGGAACGTCATGTCCCTGATAGGCGAACCAAGCGGTCTCGACGGGGAAAAAAGCGAAGAGCAGCGCGCAAAAGAAGAGAAGTAAGGGGCGTTTCTTCATGCCCCTTATTGTATCTTAGGCCGCTTTGTCTTTGTCTTTATCTTCGGCGGAAGAAGCCGAGGGGCTCGGGTTGAACCGATACCCCTCTCCGTAAATCGATTCGATATGGTCTTTGAACGTACCGAGCTTCTTGCGAATGCTGCGGATGTGCGAGTCGACCACGCGGTCAGTGACGAACGTATCGACGCCCCACACGTTGTTCAAGATGCGCTCACGGCTCAGCACGCGGTCCGGGTTACGCACGAAGTAAGAGAGAAGTTTGAACTCCAGCGCGGAAAACGGAATCTCTTTTTCGTCGATGTAAACGCGGTGGCCCAGGAAGTCGATCCGCAGCCCCTGATTTTCGTAAACCGAGAGGTTTTCTTTACGCAGATTGTGCTGCTTGATGCGCACGCGGATACGCGCTTTGAGCTCTTCCGGCTCAAACGGTTTCTCTAGATAATCATCCGCTCCGAGATCGAAGCCCATCACTTTGCTGTGAGCATCGTTACGCGAGGAAAGGAAGATAATCGGAATACCGGCCGTCTCCTTTTGTCCGCGCAACAAGTGACAAACTTCGAAACCATCCACTTCGCCCAGCGAGATATCGAGCAGGATCAGGTCGGGTTTGTTATCCCGAGCCATCTCCACACCCTGCTTCCCGGTGTCGGCACACATGACTTTGTAGTCATGGCCAAGCGCTGATTGGATGAGGAACTGATAGTCTTTGCTATCTTCGATAACGAGTATCTTTTCGCTCATAGAACCTAGCCCTATTTAAAATTTGGAAACAAATCGTTCGCCCTTTAACATTTCGGTCGTTTTTGGCCGGGACTTTAAGGCCCAATTCACATGATTCTGATCCCGAACAGGGCGCAACGCGTCGCAAAAAAGACCCAAAAAAACTGCTGCAACTTCAAGCCCCTTGGCTAGAATGAAAACGGGTTGAGGGGAAACATGGGAATGATACGCCGGCCGCTTACGGGCCAAAATTTCTCGGCGACAAATGTGGTCGACATGACCGCTTTTCGGAAGAGGCTCCGGGCGACCACGGCCCCCGAACTCATTCCCGTATTTTACCTCCACGAAGGGGGTTCTTCCGAGACCGCAATTCGCTCCTTCCCCCTACTCGACGTCACTTCGGTCAACTGCCCCGAGAAACTCGAGCTGGCTTTGCTGGAAAAACGTCCGGCGTTGATCCTCGTAGAATCCTTTTTGTCGTGGGCCGATCCCGTGGAGTTGGTGGAGCGCTTCGTTTCCAAGACGGGCTGCACCGCCCTCATGGTGTACCGCCCGGAAGAAAAATCCCCGGAAAAAGGGAAAACCACCAAGCTCTTGAAACGGGCCTTTCAGGTGGGGTTGTTCGATACCCTGACCTCGCCGGTCACCCGCGAAGACTTGCGGGAGCGCCTCAACATCGCGTTCCGCCTAAACGCCCGCCGAATTTAATCGGTTTCTGGCCAGCAGGCGATGCGGTGGGTAGGGCTAGTCGGTTTGAGCTGCGGGTTGTTCTCGCGGCATCGGTCTTCGCGCTGCGGGCAGCGGGAATAAAACGCGCAGCCGGGCGGAAGGTTAACCGGACTGGGTGGCTCGCCTTCGAGCGGCTTGATCACCGGCAAATCCGGCGAATGCAGCCCGCGCGGAATCGAAGACAGTAGGCTCTTAGTGTATGGATGGCGCGGATTGGTAAACACCTCCGCCGTTCTTCCCTCTTCCACAATCTCGCCGAGGTAAAAGACCGCCACGCGGTGGCTAACCAGCCCCGCCACGCGCAGATCGTGAGTAATGAAGATGAGCGCCAGCCCTAGATCTTTCTGCAGCTTCAAAAACAAGTTTAGGATCTGCGCCTGAATGGAAACGTCGAGCGCACTTACCGGTTCGTCGCAGATGAGCAGCTCGGGCCCCACCGCCAAGGCGCGCGCAATGCCCACGCGCTGACGTTGCCCACCAGAAAGCTCATGCGGAAAACGCGGCCCCACGGTTTGCGGCAAGCCTACCTTTTCCAGCAGCTCACGGATTTTCCCCGCGCGAATCACCGCATCGGGGTGGCTGTTCAGAAGCAGCATGGGCTCTTCCAGCACCTCGGCGATGGTAAGCCGCGGATTGAGCGACGAGAAAGGATCCTGAAACACCATCTGAATCTTCCGCCTCAGCGGAAGCCATTGGTCGGAGGTCTTGCCGAAAAGCTCTTCCTCACCGAGCTGCGCGCGGCCCGCGGTAACGGGCATTAGCCCCACTAGGCAGCGGGCCAGCGTGCTCTTGCCGCAGCCGGACTCGCCCACCACGGCCAGCGTTTCGCCCTTTTCTAAACCGAACGAGACGCCCCGCAGGGCGTGCACGAAGCCGGGCTTTTGGAAGAGCCCCGCCCCCACCGGAAAATCTTTTTTCAACCCCTCAACTTGCAACCACACGTTTCACCTCGAAGCAGGCCACGAGCCTTCCGTCTGGGAAAGGTTCGAGCGGTGGTTCTTTTTCCCGGCAGTGGTCCACGGCGTAAGCACAGCGGTTCTGAAAGGCACAGCCCTTAGGGCGGGCCATTGGATTGGGCACCTCGCCGGCCAAAGAATAAAAGGCTTTTCCCGGCTCCGCGGTGAGCGACGGGATCGATTGCAGCAAGGCTTTGGTATACGGATGGTGCGGCTGCTTCATCACCGTCGCGGTGTCACCGGCCTCCACCACGCGGCCGAGATACATCACCATCAGGCGATCGGCCCGTTCGTAGACGAGGCTCAAGTCATGAGTGATGAACAGCACGGCGAGCGAGTGCTCGCGTTTCTTCTCGTCGATGAGATCCAAAATCTGCCGCTGCACGGAAACGTCGAGCGCGGTGGTGGGCTCATCGGCCACGAGCAACGCCGGCTGCAGCACCATCGCCATGGCGATCATCACGCGCTGGCGCATGCCGCCGGAAAGCTGGTGCGGGTACTCCGTCACCCGCTTTTCGGGCTCGGCGATCTTAACCTGACGCAAACCTTCGATCGCCTTCTGCAAAGCCGCCTCGCGGGTCAGCGCGGGGTTGTGCACGAGCAACGCTTCGGCGATTTGATCCCCCACGCGCATCACGGGGTTGAGCGAAACCTGGGGGTCCTGAAAAATGTACGCCACACGCTTGCCGCGGATGTCGCGCAAGCGGTCCGGGCCGGCGGTCAAAACATTTTCGCCATCGATCAGCACGGCTTCACCGTGCACGCGGGCGGGCGGCTCGTTGTGCAAGCGGCAAAGGCTAAGCGCCAGCACGCTCTTTCCGCAGCCCGACTCCCCCACCACCGCCAACGTCTCTCCACGGTCGATGTGAAACGACACGGATTTGACGGCGGACAGCACGCCTTCGGCGGTCTGGAAATCGACGGACAGATCTTTGACGTCTAAGAGCACGGGGTAAGTTTACTGCGTCTCGGCGGGGAAGACGAATGGCGTATTCTAGTGGTGCCCGGCCCCTTCTATCCGATTTAACCCGTATTCCCCCGGTCGGCCGTTGCGTAAGACTTTTGGTCGCCGGTAACCTAATCAGGGGGTTTTCCATGACGACTGCGCATTCGCTCTTGGCGATAGTTTTACTCTTATCCGGTTCGGCTTGGGCCGCTGGGCCGAGGGACGTCTGCGGGTTCAGCAAGCTCTCCCCCGACGCGCAGCCTTCGGGACTGGCCGCCCGATATCCCGAGATACCCACGGATTCGGCGTTGGCCAACATGCCGCAGGACCTGCGGCAGAAAATCATCAACGCCGCCGATGCCCTTTTGCTGATGGGGGAAAACTGGTCTGAAAAAGGCGTTCACCTCTACCGCGCGGCCAACCTGCCCGAGGCGGAGATTCGCGCGCGCGTGGATGCCGTGATCGACAACTACCTCGATAAGGGTCGCGAGCGGGGAATGTCGGACCCCGTGCCTCCGCCCAAAACCCCGGCCCTCGGTGGACCGCAACCGGGCAAAACATTCGCGGAAAGAAATCAGCTAGGTTACTACCGAGCCTGGCGCGAGCGCCTGGGCCGCGTCGACGCCGAAACGACTTCCGAGCGATTTTACGCCATGAATATGCACATGATTTTCGGGCTTGCGCGCGAGACGAACAACTTGCCTCGCGGCATGGAGCTGGCTCTGCAGATGCTGCGCGCCGGAGAGTATTACGCGGCCGTTCGCGCCATGGAAGATCTGCGCAGCGAGGAAGGCTTGTACAGCACGGGCATGTTCGCGCTGTCGGACTATTTCCACGGCACGAGCAAGCGCAAGTTCGACCCGAACCTGACCTGGTACGCGATCGAAGCGTTGAAGCGAATTCAGGGGGCGGGCAAGCCCCAAGCCGAAAGGGTGCTGGCCGAGCTGGCCGAAGAGCTCATCTCGCCGGAACATATCGCGAAAGTAATGGCCGAAACGGGTGAGTCGG
>JBGSST010000471.1:0-30390 GCA_041736915.1 Bdellovibrionota bacterium | reverse complement strand
AGCAGCAGCAGCCGCAGCAGTAGTGGTGGACGCAGCGGAGCCCGTGGCGGCCGTCGGCCGCAAAAGGGACGCAATTTCCGCAATCGCCGTCCGCGGGGCAGCGCGAACATTCAGGACCTAATCAAGGAAGGTCAGGAAATTCTGGTGCAGGTCGCGAAAGCGCCGATCGGAACCAAAGGCGCGCGTTTAACCACGCACATCAGCCTTCCCGGCCGCAACCTGGTGCTGATGCCGACCACGAAACATTTGGGCATCTCTCGTCGCATCGGTAGCGATCGCGAGCGGCGCCGGTTGCGCGACATTTTCATGAAGCGTATCCGCAGCAAGGAAGTGGGGTTCATCATCCGCACGGTAGCCGAAGGCAAGAGCATGAAAGAGCTCTCGGCCGACGCCGACTACCTGTTGAGCATGTGGTCCAAGATCAAGCGCGAGCAGGGTAAGAAGCGCGCGCCGGCACTCATTCACGAGGACTTAAGCCTCGCGATGCGCACGGTACGCGACTACTTCACCGACGATATCGACTCGTTCCTCATCGACAACGAAGAAGAGTACGAGAACGTAATCGCGTTCATCGACCAGTTCATGCCTCGTCTGAAATCCAGAGTGAAGCTGTTCAAAGGTCCGTCGCAGCTGTTCGAGCATTACGGCATCGAAGCCGAAATCTCGCGCGCGCTGGGCAAGAAGGTGTGGCTGAAGTCGGGCGGTTATCTGTTGGTGGATCAGTCGGAGGCCTTAACGGCCATCGACGTGAACACCGGCCGCTACGTCGGCAGCAAGTCGCTGGAAGAGACGATTCTGCGTACCAACCTCGAAGCGGTAAAGGAAGTAGCCTACCAGCTACGCATCCGTAACGTGGGCGGTATCATCATCATCGACTTGATCGACATGGAGTCGATGGAAAACCGCGAGAAGGTCTACCGGGCGTTGCAAGATGCGCTGGGTGAGGACAAGGCCAAGACCAACATCCTCAAGATCTCCGACCTCGGTCTCGTCGAGATGACGCGTAAGCGTACTCACGAAGATCTCGTTCGTTACCTCACGGAAAGCTGCGGCTACTGCGAAGGACGTGGCTACCACAAGAGCAAGCGCACCGTCTGCTTCGAGATCTTCCGCGAGATCGAAAAAGAGTCGATGGAACCCAACCCGAATATCGTGGTGTTCGCCAATCCGGAAGTGGCAACGCGCATGATGAAGGAAGAACGTTCGCACGTCGACATGATGGAAGAGCGATTCCAGAAGAGCATCAGTATCCGTCCGGATACTAAGTTCCACGTCGAGCAGTACGAAGTGTTCGGTAAGCAGTAATCATTTTGGGCCGCGGCCGGCCGATAGCCAGGCCGCGGCCTTTTCTTCTACTAACGATGGTTTCCACCGCCCAATTCAAGGCGGCAACGCAAAGAATCCAAAAGCCCAGCCAGATCACCCGCGCTTGGTAGCGTCCCATCGGTCCCGATAGCGCCCCGGTAATTAGTCCATTCATCAGGACAAGAGTGAGAAGTATCCGCGCCATGAATCGATTTCGGCCCCCGCGCCAGGCAAAACCCAGCAAGCTAATGTAAGCGGCGATGCCCGCGTACCACTGTGCTTCCCAGCTCAACATCACCAGAGCTCGTCGCTTTTGTCCCGCCAGCCGCCGCATGGAATCCGTGAGCCGGCTTCGATCTTCCGCACTCAGCCAGCGCTTCAGACCGTTCAGTCCATGTTGGGGCAAGAGCACGCCGTCGCGCCACACGCGAAATTGGAAGAGCTGCCGTACGGCGGAGCTCAGCATAGCCAGCGAATAAGCGCCGGGATAACGCCGGATCAGGTCCAGGGAGAACTTCTCGAGGTACGGATTGTCGACCACCCCGCCGAGTTTTTTGACGGGAGCCCCCCACAGGAAACGCTGGCGGGCGCGCACGTTGGGGGCCACCTGGCAGATGGCTTCGTCTTCCGCGACGCAGTTTTCATCGACGTAGCGGCGCACCAGCCCGCCGGAATAACCGCGCTCGGCCATGAAGGCTCCCCACGAGTTGCTCAATCCATTTTGTACGCCGGTAAGCCGATTCAGCGACCATAAGAGGATCGTGCAGCTTAGGCAGTAGAGAAATAGGCGCCGGAAACGTGGTTGCGAACTCCATCTCTTGTAAGTTGACCAGAAGAATAGAAATGCCGTGAACGGTACGGCGATAAGGACGTTAGAGAGATGAAAGAAGAGCGCGAGCAGTATGGTGATGGCCGCCACGGCTTGATCCACTTTTTTCCGCGACATTACCATCAGCGGAATCGCCAAAAAGAGAAGGGGGGTAGCGATGTCGGGGTTTAGCTGGGCGGCGTGAATGCCGAGACTCGAGTAAATGCAGGCGAGGGCGATCGCCAGCGTGACGGCCAACGGATTTCGCCAGCGGAAAAGCCGGGCGACCCGGAACAGTAGAAATGCGGTAGCCAGCGCCTGGGCCACGGCCGTCCACCACAGTGATTGGCCATACAACGCCGGCACTAACGTAAAGCCATACCAGCCCGCGCGCGGAAGCCGCGCGTGATCGAGGGTATGGGCAAAGCGAATGTATCCGGGGAGATCAGCGTCCACGGTGGGAAAACCGGGAGCCAGCTGAGCGCCCAACAGGGCAACGGTGGACACGGCGATGCCGAGCCACGCGCCAATGCTTGCCCGCCGGTTCAGAAAGGAAACTCCCGATCCAGGTTAAGCGTGCGTAAATTTCCCGAAGTGGATTGGTACAACAGGGCCGCGGCATCCGCGGTTACTACGGCCGATGGACTAAAACCCGCCGGAAGCCCGATTCGCTTCAGGGAGATCTTTTGCTCTAGGTCAATATACTCGGCCATGTACTTTCCATCGGCCATGCGAAGGATGGCGACGGCGGCGTTTCGGTCGGGGTACGGAAGCACCTTAACGATGGCTCCGGGAAAAAATTCGTCGCCGCCAAAACTCTTGATCGCTTCAAACGCGCCGCCGGGAGAAGACGGGGCAACGTAGATCGTCATCATCCGGTTTGATTTACCTTCGGTGGCGATGATGCGGCTACCATCGAAGGACCAGCCTATCGTGCTGCTCTGCTGCGGTAGCGGACGCGGTGATTCGGCCATCTTCATGTCGTGAATGGAGTTTCGATCTACGAGTTGGAGGAAATGGCCCTGGGGGCTGGTGAGCGTGTAGTAAAATTGGGGTTTCCCCGGAACCCACCCATAACCGGTGACCGGACCTTGTTCAGTGGTGTTGGGGATGATCGTGGAGTGGTATCCACCCCGATCGCTGGCCATGGTGAGAAAACCGATTCGGGGGGCGGCCAAGTCGGCCAAATACTCACCCGGCACATCGGTGGCTTTCATCTTCTTGAAGTCGACGTTGTCGCGGCCGATGAGAACTTCACTCGCCTTCGACCATTGCAGCTGGCCATCGGAGAAAGGAACCTCGCGCAGATGGAAGGAATCCGTTCCCTCGAAGAAGACGCTTGGTCCGTGCGGCGAAACGAAGATCTGCCGCTTGAAGTTCTTAGGACGAGGCAGGTGGTGAACCAGATTTTTTTCGATGTCGTAGACCACGTAGCTCGACTCTTGCGGTCGTCCGGGGACGGGCTCATCGCTCAGGGCATAGGCCCAGCGGCCACCGGGCAAAAGCTCCGGCGGTGAAATATTAACGGGAAATTTAATGTCGAAATCCTTCATTTCGGCGCTAAGGGCGCGGCGAAGCCGAACCTTCTGCTGGCCAATGGCTTGCCGATAGACCGCCAGCTCCCCCTTTAGCTTTTCAATCGTCTCCGGATTGTTCCAGCCCTTTTTGGCCAGCATCTCTTCGAACTCTTGCAAGCGCCGGCGCAAAGCGATGGTTTCCGTTTCACTTTCGGGCACGCGTAAGGGGGATTCCGCCAGCATGCTCTCCAAAGTGGCCCGGCTAAGGCGATCCGCCCCTAGCGTTTCTAATAGCTCACGGTAGGTTTTTCCGATGGCCCGCTCACGTTCCACCGGATCGTCGGAAAGTCCGCCAAACCCGAAAAAACAATTGGGTTCCGTGGCCATTGCCGGGGCGACCCATAGGATTGCCGGCAGAAGATACCTGAACATCGCGAAGAGCTCCTTAGACGGGGTCTCCGGAAATTATAGCTCAGGTCAGACGATAGCCGTCGGGTACTCGCCGGAAAAACAGGCGTGGCAGAAGCCGTCATCGCCTTCTTGCGACTTGGCGACCCGCATGAGGCCGGGAAGGCTCAAGTAGCCCAGCGTGTCGGCGCCAATGAACTTGCGAATGTCTTCAATCGTCTGATGCGACGCAAGCAGCTCTTTACGCGTCGGCGTGTCGATACCGTAAAAGCAGGAGTGGGTCGTCGGCGGCGCGGAGATCCGCACGTGAACTTCCTTGGCCCCGGCCGCGCGAAGGTGCGTAATCAGCTTCTTGGAGGTCGTGCCGCGCACCAGACTGTCATCCACGATAACGACGCGCTTGCCACCTACGCACTGGGCCACGGGATTGAGCTTCAGCTTCACGCCGAAGTTACGAATCGACTGCTTGGGCTCGATGAAGGTGCGGCCAATGTAATGGCTGCGGATGATCCCCATATCGAACGGAATCTTGCTCTCTTCGGCAAAGCCAATGGCGGCCGGTACGCCGGAATCGGGAACCGGAATCACCACGTCGGCCACTACGGGCTGCTCAATGGCCAGCTGACGGCCCAGCGCCTTGCGCGTGTAATGCACGGAGGCCCCGAAAACCTGGCTATCGGGACGGGCAAAGTAAATCATCTCGAAAACGCAGCGGCGCGGGTGCGGCTCTCGTTGCAGCGGGAACGACGAGCGCCGCTCGCCGATGTTCTTCAAATCGATGACGATCATCTCGCCCGGGGCCACTTCGCGAAGGTACTTGGCGCCGATGAGATCGAAGGCCGTGGTCTCGCTGGCAAACACCGTGGCGCCATTTAGCTCGCCCATCACCATCGGACGAAAGCCGAAGGGATCCCGGATGGCGACCATCTTTTCGTTGTTCATCAAAAGCAACGAGTAAGCGCCTTCCACCTGCTTGAGCGCGGTAACCAAGGCGTCTTCGAGGCGAGGCTTCTGCGAACGGGCCATCAGGTGCAAAATAACTTCGGTGTCGCTCGTCGCCTGAAAGATCGCGCCTTCTTTTTCCAGCGCCTTGGCCATCGTGGCCGCATTCACCAAGTTACCGTTGTGAGCAATCGACACCCAGCCCAGCGCGCACTTCAGCTGAATCGGCTGCAGATTCTCGACGAAGCTGCCGCCCGCGGTGGAGTAGCGATTGTGGCCGATGGCCGCGAAGCCGGATAGCTTGGCCAGCACATCGCTGTTGAAGTTATCGCTGACGAGCCCCATCTGCTTGTGCACTTTTGGGGTGACGCCGTCGGTAGCAACGATGCCCGAGCCTTCTTGTCCGCGGTGCTGAAGCGCGTGCAATCCCAAGTAAGTAAAATGAGACGCCTCGGGCGTTCCGATGATTCCAAAGATTGCACACATAATATGTTTACTCGAAGCAGGGCTTCCAGCGGTTTTCCCAACCGGTGCGAATCGCCGCCACCGGCCGTTTCGCCACTTCGAGACCACCCTGCAAAACCTTCATTTCGCCACTCTCGTTGGTCTCACCGATCAGGGTGAAACCGACTCCGGCCTGGCTGGCCAAAGTCTCAATCTCCGTCCGGTGCCCAGGGTCGATAGCGACCAAGACGCGCGGAATGGTCTCACCGAACAGGAAACGGTCCGGATCGGCACCTTGCGGAATCTTGGCGGTAAAGCCAATTCCCGGAACCGCCGAATGCAATGCCATCTCTAACATTGCCGTCGCCAGCCCGCCGTCGGACACGTCGTGGATCGAATAGGAAAATTTAGTTTTACGCAGCCGCTCGCAGAACTTCAGCATGCGGTTGAGTAAATTCAAATCGGTGTCTTCCGGCTGACCACACTCACGCTTGAAGAACAGGCTGGTCATCACCGAGCCCCCTAGTCCGCCTTCGGCCGGACCGATGAGCAAGATATCTTGCTCCGAGCTGGCAAAGCTGGTCTTGGGTACGCGCTGCGTGTCGGTGACTAGCCCGGCCATACCGATCATCGGCGTGGGGTAGATGGGCACGCCATCGGTCTCGTTGTAGAAGCTGACGTTTCCGGAGATGACCGGAATCTTCAACGCTTCACAGGCTTCCGAAATACCTTCAATGGCCTCTTCGAACTGCCACATCACTTCGGGGTTCTCGGGGCTGCCAAAGTTGAGGCAATCGGTGATACCGATGGGGTCGCCGCCCATGATCGCGATATTGACCGCGGCCTCGGCGACACTGCGGCGTCCGCCTTCGCGGGGCGCCAGCCAGGTAATGCGCGGATTGCAGTCCACCGTCAAAGCGAGCTTGCTCTTGGAGCCGGGAATGTCGCGCAGGCGTAGCAGGGCGGCGTCGTCGAACGTGCCACCTTCCGTGCGGTTACCGACCATCGAATCGTACTGGTGCACGATGGGTTGGGCGCTCGCAAAATTGATGTCGGTGAATACCAGGTCGAGCTTGGCTTCGATACTCGACGTGAACAGTCGGTTGCGATCCAGGAACCAGCGCTGCTTCAGATCCGACGGAACCACCTTAGGACGGCTCGCCATGGGCGGCACCGTAACGAGTTCCACGGGGAGATCGACTACGACCTCGCCATTCTTCTCGATCTTCACGCGGTGGCCTTCGACCACTTTGCCGATAACGTTGGAGTGTAGCTCCCACTTCTCGAAAATCTTGGTGAGCCCTTCCAGCTTGTCGGGCTCGCACACGAGCAGCATGCGCTCTTGCGATTCCGACAGCATGAGCTCGAACGCACTCATCCCCGTTTCGCGCATCGGCACGTTATCGAGATTGATCTCCAAGCCCGACTCCGCGCGCTCGGCCATCTCGAACGATGACGAGGTCAACCCGGCCGCACCCATGTCCTGAATGCCGATGATGAGGCCGGCCTTCATGGCTTCGAGGGTAGCTTCGAGTAGAAGCTTTTCGGTAAAGGGGTCACCCACCTGAACGGTCGGCCGATCCGGCTCGGCTTCGGTGGAAAACTCTTTCGACGCCATCGAGGCGCCGTGCACGCCATCGCGTCCGGTTTTGGAGCCGACGTAAACGACTAGGTTGCCCACACCCGAAGCAAAGCCGCGGAAGATCTCGTCGGACTTCAAAAGGCCCAGGGTGAACGCATTCACCAGCGGGTTACGGTTGTAGCAGGGGTGAAATAGCGTTTGGCCGGCTACGGTGGGTACGCCCACGCAGTTGCCGTAATCGCCGATACCTTTCACCACGCCCTTGACCACCGAGCGGGTCTTCTCCAAATCGGTGGAACCGAAACAAAGCGAGTTCATGTTGGCGATGGGCCGCGCGCCCATCGTGAAGACGTCGCGCATGATGCCGCCCACGCCGGTGGCCGCGCCCTGAAACGGCTCGATGTACGACGGGTGGTTGTGGCTTTCCATCTTGAAAGCGACGGCCCAGCCGTTACCGATATCGAGCACGCCGGCATTTTCACCGGGGCCCTGCAGAACCCGTTTGCCCGTGGTGGGAAAACGGCGGAGCAGCGGCTTTGACGACTTGTAGCTGCAATGTTCGGAGAACATCGCCGAAAAAATTCCAAGCTCCGCGAAGGTGGGCGGCCGCTCCAGCTTCTTGCAAACGTGATGGTACTCATCGGGGGTGACCCCGAGAGACTTGGCCATATCGGGAGTAGAGGGTTGGCTATCGGGAATGCGCATTAGGCGTTTCCTCCCTTGGCGTTCAGGTGCGAAAGCAAAGAGTTCCAAAGTTTTTTGCCGTGCTGGCTTCGCAAGTCGGTGGCCCGTTCCGGATGGGGCATCAGCCCGAAAACGTTCCGCGCTTTGTTCGAAATCCCCGCAATGGCGAGCTGGCTTCCGTTCGGATTGGCTTCCGGGAGGTTCTTCCCTTTGGCATCGCAGTAAGTCAGCAACACGCCGTCGACGTCGGCGAGCGACTTGGAATCGATTTCACAAACGTAGCGGCCATCGCCGTGGGCGATGGGATACTGCACCACTTCGCCGGGCTTCATTTGATTGGTCCAAGGGGTGTTCGTGTCTTCCACTTTCAGGTAGACGTCCTTGCACTGAAATTTGCTGCTTTCGTTCTTCGCCAGCGCACCGGGCAAAAGCCGGGCTTCGCAGAGGATCTGAAAGCCGTTGCAGATGCCGAGCACGAGGCCGCCGTTACCGGCGTACTCTTTCACCTTCTCCATGACGGGAGAAAGCGCCGCCACCGCGCCGGAGCGCAGGTAGTCGCCGTAGGAAAAACCGCCGGGAACCACTACGAGCTGGAATTCGCCCAACGCGGGCCGTTCCTGATGCCAGAGGGTGGTCACGTCGAATTTAGCGAACTCGCGAAGTGTGTAGACGACATCGTCGTCACAGTTGGAGCCAGGAAAGGTGATGACCGCTGCCTTCACGCTCAGGCCCCCCCAATGATTTCCGTCTTGAACGACTCAATCACCGGATTGGCGAGCAGCTTCTCGCACATCTTATCGACCGCGGCCTTAGTGTCTTTTTCGTGCTGGGAGTCGAGCTCGATATCCACCACTTTACCCACGCGAGCGCTCTGCACCGTTTTGAACCCCAGGCGCCGCAGGCTTTCCGCCACGGTATTTCCCTGAGGATCGAATACGCCTTCTTTGTAGAAAATCGTTACGCGTGCTTTCACTTGTGCTCCTGAAAGTATTTTTCGAGCCGCTTGTAGACTTCGAGATAAGCCTCGTCGACGCCGCCTAAGTCTTGGCGGAAACGATCTTTGTCCATCGGCTGTCCCGTTTTGGTGTCCCACAAACGCGAGCCATCCGGCGTAATCTCGTCGGCCAAGATGATGTTGCCGTGACGAACGTCGCGGCCGAACTCCAGCTTGAAGTCGATTAGCTCTAGGCCAACCTCCGAGAAGATACGGAATAGGAACTGATTCACTTCGAGGGCCAGCCGCTGCATGGTCTTGAGCTCGCTCTCGGTCGCCCACTTGAAGTAGAAGATGTGCCCTTCACCGATGAGCGGATCGCCCAGCGGATCAGATTTCAAAAAGTACTCCACCAGCGGTGGATGAAAGTGCGTTCCTTTTTCTAGACCCAGGCGCTTAACGATGCTGCCCGCCGCTTTGTTGCGGACGACGATCTCGACCGGAACGATCTCCGCTTTCCGCACCAGCATCTCGCGATCGGAGAGCTTGTCCGCGAAATGCGTCGGCACGCCCTGACGTCCCAGGTACTGGAACAGCCAGGTGGAGATCTGGTTGTTGATGATCCCCTTGTCTTTGATCTGCCCCTTTTTCTGGGCATTGAACGCGGTGGCGTCATCCTTGAAATATTGAATCAAGAAATCGTGCGGCTGCGTCGTTTCGTAGAGGATTTTGGCTTTGCCTTCGCGGATTGCTTTTGTCTTTTCGACCTTCATGGTGTCAGTACCTTCTCGTATAGGTATTCAAGATGCGTGTAAAAACTCTTAGGGTCAAAGATCGCTTCGATCTCCTGCGGCTTGAGAAGCTCGCCGACCTTCTTCTCGTTCTTGAGCAGACTCAAAAGCGGCTGTTTTTGATCGAGTGCCTGTAATGCCGTGCGCTGTACGATTTGGTACGCGTCATCGCGGCTCATGCCTTTTTCGATCAGCTTCAGGAGCAGTTGCTGCGAGAAGACCACGCCGTGCAGGGACTCTAAATTCTCTTTCATCCGCTCAGGATACGCTTCCAGCCCCGACAGCAACTCGTAGAGGCGGCCAAGCATGTAGTCGGCCAAGATGTTCGCGTCGGGGGCAATCACCCGTTCGACCGACGAGTGGCTGATGTCGCGCTCGTGCCACAGCGCTACGTTCTCCAGCGCCGGTACGACGTAGCCGCGTAGCAGCCGGCCCAGACCGGTGAGGTTTTCGGCCGTGATGGGGTTCCGTTTGTGGGGCATCGCGGAAGAACCCTTTTGCCCCTTTTTAAAACCTTCACGAACCTCGCCAACTTCCGTGCGTTGCAGGTGGCGAAGCTCTACTGCGATGTTTTCCACCACCGAGCCGAGCATACCGAGCGCACAAAAATAAGTGGCGAAACGATCGCGGGAAATCACTTGGGTGGAAAAAGTATCGGGCTTCAAACCCAGCTTCTCGCACACGTGAGCTTCAATCTGCGGCGGTAAATGAGCGTAATGACCGACGGCGCCGGAGATTTTGCCCACGGCAACCTCTTCCCGCGCAGCTTGCAAGCGGGCCTTCGACCGCTTCAGCATGTCGTGCCAGTAGAGCCACTTCATGCCGAACGTAACCGGCTCGGCGTGAATGCCGTGCGTCCGGCCCATCATCGGCACATTTTTGTGCTCCTGCGCCTTTTCTTTGGTCAGCTTCAGCAGCGGCTCTAGCTCTTCGAGCAACACGTCCGCCGATTTGGTGAGCCGGTACGCGAAGGCGGTGTCCACGACGTCGCTGGAAGTCATCCCGAGGTGGATGAAGCGACCCGACTCGCCGACGTACTTTTGCATGTTGGAGACGAAGGCCGCCATGTCGTGGCGAGTCTCTCTCTCGAGCGCCAATACCTCTTCGGTATTGAAATTGGCCTTGGTGCGGATGTTCTCGATATCCGCCTTGGGAATTTTGCCGAGTTTGGCCCAGCCTTCACACGCGAGCACCTCGATATCCATCCAGGTGCGAAACTGCGCTTCCAGCGACCACAGATTCGTCATCTTTGGTCGGCTGTAGCGTTCAATCACGGTTTTTCTCCCGCCCCCGCCTCATAAAGATGGGCGAGGGTCTCTAGAATTATGTGTCGCGCCAGCTTCGAGGTGAAGCCCGACACGAAGCCGAGCGACCCAAAGTCCGCGGCGGTGTAGTAACGTAAATTGCCCTCGGCATCGAGGTGCCACTGACCGAGCACCGACGGCAACCGTAGTGGCCGCACCAGTGATTTCTTGCCCGAAGGAGCTTGTAGGTAAACGTCCGGAGGCCTGAACCCTTTCGGAGCGGTGACCCCCGTGAAACTCAGGGACCATTTGCCTTCGGCCTCTTTCAACTCATTCAGAATCACGTACTGCGGGCTCATCGTCTCGCCGAAAATAGTGGGGCCCAGCACCGAGATGAAAACGTAGAACGGTTTATCGAAGGTCAGCCATTCGGGCTTCAGCGCACCGGTTTGCGGGTCCAACGGCACGAACTCCAGGATGTTGCGCAGACCGCCCGCTTTGTAAGCCGGGTAGTTGTCGGTGTGCGAGAGAAACTTCACCATCCGATCGAAGGCCGGCTTGCCGTACTTTTTAGGATCCAGGTAACAGCTGCCGTCCGAGATATTCCAAACTTCGGTCTTGGTGACGGAGATAATCTTGCGGCTTTCGATCTCGCGCGTCGCGCAGGGGCCACAGGCTTCGAGGGTATCCAGGTAAGCTTCGCGCACCGAAGCGCTGTCGGCTTTCGCCACCCAAGCCTCGCGCGCCTTCTTGAGGCGGTCGGCGCAGGCCGCATTGGCCAAACGCGCGCCAAAAAACTCCGCCGGAGATTTTCCGCCGGTGAGCGTGAGGTCGGGGCCGGGCTTGGGGAGAACGGGGCGCTCATCGGCCAAGCCAACGGCGGTCGAAAAGAAAAAGACCGCAACCGCGCTGCGCACCTTAAGGGCTGCGAGCCGTCGACTCGTACTCACCAAAATTCCTCCGAGAGAGTGTTGAAAGAAGCCGCCAAGATAGTGGGAAGTACCGCCGTTTTCAAGGGGGGCGCGGAATATAGGATTTCCCCTTATTTTACAAGGGCTTGAAGGAAGCGTAATGCCTGCCCAAGTTCCCCTGTTTTTTGTAAGCTTTGTAGCGATGCGGCGAGGGTGCGGGCCCGCTCGTCCTTTAGCCGTTGGAGTAGTTCCAAAACCTCGGCCAGGTACCCCGATCGTTCCAGCTCCTGAACCGTGTCCAGGAACTCGATCCACGAGGCACGGGTGGTGGTTTCATAGAGAAAGTCGAAGAGCTGTTCCCACCCGCCATCGGCCACGAACCGGCTCAGCCAAGCGTACTCGGCCGGGGTGATTGCGGCGCGGTTGGGCACCAACGTGAGACCCGCCTGAATAGAGCGCGCCAGCGGAAGGGCTTCGGTGCCGGCAACGATCGCGGCGGTGAGATCCCAGTGCGTGTCGAAGGTGTGGGCCGGGTTGGCTTGCCAGGGGGCAAAGGGCCGGAGCAGCTCGGTGCGGTTGGCGCGGGCCGTTTCCCCGATCCACGTCAGCGCATCATTCAGCCGCTGCGGATTCTTCGCGAGGAACGTGAGTTCTTTCAACGGCCCCTGCAGCTTGCCGTGACTTTGCTCGATTAGCCGCGACAAAGACTCGGCGAGGGTAACGAGCCCCCGTTTGTCGGCCTGGGAAAGCGTTTCGTTGAGGGCGATATAAAACGAAAGAAACGATCCCTGCTTCGCCGGCGCGGAGTCGAGCACCTCGAGGGACTTCAGCTGACCAAATAGCTTTTCCAAATAAGCGTGGTATTCGGGCTTCTCTTCGAACAACGACAGCAGCAGCCGCTTCGTGTCTCCGTTTTCCGACAGAATTCCTTGTTCGGAAAAGAGCAGATCCTTTACCACCGGCCACAGCTCGTGATCGATCACCCGCGTGTGCAGCCACGCTAACCAATCGTTCTTATCGAGCTCCACGAACTTTTTGCGATACTCGGGAGACCCGGTCAGCTTGTGCAAGAAAACGCGCGCGAGAAGGGCGGGATCGCCGAATGAGCGAACCTGCTCGCATTGCCGCAGCAGCTGATTCAGTGCTTCGGGAAATGAAAGGCGCGGCTCGGGGAACGCGATGTCGTAGTGGAAGTTACCCAGCCCCGGCGTATTGGCGAGGGGTTTCAGGGCCTCGTGAAACTCGGTCAGCTGCAGAGCTTCCAGCTCTTTCACGAAAACGGGATTTACCTCGTTGGTGGCCTCATTCGGCTTCTTCGTAAAAATGGGCAGGCTAATCGCCGGCGCGACGATGGGAATGTCGAGGTCGACGTCCGCACCGGTTTTGGCGGCCTTCAACCGATCGAGAATCGTTTTATTCTCCGGCGAGTCGGCCAGCTTCTCTAGCCACAGCGAAGTGACGATCGTCGGCAAATAGATCGGCAGATTCGCCAGCAGGTAGTCCGGCGCATCGGCCGGTTTCGAACGGCCCACGATTTCTTCAATGCTTCTCCGGACAACGATGAACCGACTCTCTCTGGAGTTGAGCTCGGTCGATTTCAAATTACGAAAGAGGGTGGAGCCAATCGAGTCGTATACGTGGTTGAAGAGTAACGCCGCAAACTCGCTGCGCAGGTCGGCTTCCTGCTCGAGCTTTTGGATGGCGAACGGCAGAATTCCACTGGGGTGCTGTCGCAGGCTTTCGAAAAGCGGCGCAATTCCCGATAGGGGGCGATTCGCATTACCCGAGAGCCGGGCCACGGACTGGGAAAGGTCCGTTTTCTGTTTGGCCGTCAGCGTGGCCATGAATGACAACAGTTGGCTCGCCAACGTGGGGCCGCCGGTTTCCGGATAGAACGCCATGAACGCCGCACGCGACGAAGCCTTTAGCGGGGCATCGGCGAAGAACGTCTTTGCGTCCTGGGCCCACGACTTTGCCTCGTCATCCGTCAGGACCGGTCGCGCTTCCGAAGAGGGCAACAAGGCCGTCCACTTGGGCGAGATAAACCCGTAGTCCTGCACCACCAGATCGCGCAGGCGCCGGTCGGTCAGACCAAGGTTCAACACCGGCAACAAAAATGCGCCAGTGCCCTGTGACCATTCGGCCAACTCCGAAAAGTTTTTGGCGCCGATATGGCGGTCGAGTACGGCGGGAAACCCTTCGGTTTCCAACGCGCGATCGTACAAAAAGCGGGTTACTACCCGCCCCACCCGCGAAAGGGTGGCGTCGGAAGGGTCGAAAAAGAAGGGTTTCAGGCGGTCCAAACGGCCATCGCGGTTCAGGGCCCCGAACAAACGCCGAATCTCTTGCGGGCCAACGCCCTGAGGGAAAAGCACCTTTTCCACCGGATGAGCGTCCCGGCGCGAAAGTTCAGGAGCCGCGGGCGGTTTCGAACAGCTCGACAATAGAGCTAAAGCGCTGAAATAAAACAGGAAACAGACGTGGCGGGTGGGTGAGTAACGCATCACGGCGCTACCCTACCATAAAAGGAGAAAAGATCGGCGCACCTCCTCATTAGCGTGTTGGTGGGCGCAATGGTTAAAGGAGGTGCGCCAATTCTTATCAGAACGGACTAAGAGTTTTTAGCAATGCGCGATTCGCCGTGCTGTTTGCCGGCGCCCGCGTGCTGGCCCTGACCAGCCTCCATGCCTTTGTCGTCCGACTCTTCATCCGAATCATCGTCCGACACGGCCGCTTCGGGCTCCTGAAAGCTCGCGCCCTTGCCGGCGCTGTCCAGCGAACGGACGTTGTCCGTCTGACCCTGCTGCGATTTCCAGGTTTGGCCTTTTTCGCCAGTCTCGGAATCCTTGGCTTCGTTGGCGCCTTCCGCACCTTCAGTGGCTTGACGTCCCTGAGATCCTTGCGCGCCCTGCATGCTGGCTTTGGACTTGTTTTGGTCCTGGTCCTGCTGCTTGTTCTCGGTGTTTTTCTGATTGAAATTTTTCTCTTCGTTCGGCTTCTGCTGTTTCATGGTCCGTTACTCCTTAAAAGTAATAGGTCGGCGACCTCGCGGTGCCTGGGTTGTGTGCAGAAGCGAGGTTGCAAGAGGAAAGCCAATGGGGATTTCTCGGCCCGACGCCCAGCCCGATTCGCGATTAAATTTTTTGTGAAGGCATTTGAGGGCAGGGGCGGGCCAATAGTTGTTACAGCTGAATCAAATTGGACCGCACGAAAAAAATTTAGTGAACGGAGACGGAACCCGTCTGCTTCTCGATGTAGAAATTGAATTTGTTCTGCGCGGACTGCAGCGTTTGGCGCATGGAATCTGCATTTTGCTCCAGCGACTTCAAGTTATTGTCTTTCGCCTCGTCCACCAGCTTCTTGGCTTCGGTGATAAGGATGGCAATCTTTTCGTTGAACTCCGGGAGGCGGCTCGCCATCTCTTTCTTCTCTTCGGGGCTGAGCTCTTCCTCGTCTCCCGATTTTTTCAGCGCGGACAGTGACTGCGTAATGGCGTGAACCATGTCGCCAAGAATCTGAAACCGTTTCAACAGGCTATCCGCCAGCTGCAGCCGCTCATTTACGGCATTGGTCCGCGCGGCGATGATCTCTTCGACCTTGTCGCAACGTTCGCGCGAGGCCTGCAAATGCTGAGCGAACTGTTGCATCTCAGCGCCGAGCCGAGTGCGCGCCTCGTCTACTTCCGTAAGCAAGGTTTGTCCGCGGGTGAGTCCTTTATCCGACGTGACATCGAGCCGCTCGAGCTCGTTCGCTAATCGATCGTACGTCTGCAACTCCGCATCCAATTTCACCGCGGCCTGTCCGAAAACCGAAAGAGACTCCAAGGGATTTTGCATAAGTTCACCAGGTACTACAGTCAGTTTCCGGACGATAGCGAAAATTGCGGCGTAGCGTAGGCACGGCGCTTGCTTACGTACGCGATAGATTACGCCGGCGGAATTATTTAGGCGTTGCGTTGTGTAACTTTTCGTAACGCCGGCTGAATCAAATAAATACAAGCGCCGCGCGTTAACACGCTGCTATGCCCGTCTTCGCCCGGCATGTTCCTTGCTCATTGCCAGACCAAGCTAAAAAAAGCACGCCCCCTCACGGCTGCTTTTTTTCTGACTCTTGGGCAGGAATGAATAACGAGCCAATTTCACCAGCGCTGAAGCGATTTATTCTGTCGTGCTTCACGTCCGTGAATCAGCTCGAAGTTTTTTTACTGCTCGTGGCCTCGCCCGAAAAGCTCTGGACCGCCAAGAGTTCCGCCATCGCCTTGCGGATGGACGACCGCTGGACCGAAGGCACGTTGAAGACTCTCGCGGCGCGTAAGCTCGTGCGCAACGTTTCGGGTCCCGAGGTTCAATACCATTTCAAGTTTGAGAATGATCCACTTTCGAAGATGGCCACGGAGCTGGCAACCGTGTACCGCAGCCATCGTTTGAGGGTGATCGACATCATTTTCTCGCGTCGCGACGACGCGCTGAAAGACTTCGCGGAGGCCTTTTGTCTGGTGAAGAACCAGGATGGGGATTTGAATGGCTAAGTTAGTTTACGTCTTGTGTTTGATCACCAGTTTGGGCTGCGCGGGCATGCTCTACCATAGCTTTCGGAATGGTGGTTCTAAGTTGCTCCTCTGGTGCGCTATGTGTTTCTTGGGACTCGCCATGAACAATCTCATCCTGTTCTTGGATTTCTTCGTCATTCTCAACATCGACCTGTCACCGTACCGGAATTTTTTCGGAGTGCTGGCGACGACGCTGATGGTGTGGGGACTGGTTTCGGAGGTAGCGTGATGGAACACATGATCCTTCCGCCCGAGGGAAAACTCGGGATTTTCCTCTCCGGAGCGTTCATGATGGGGCTGTTCATCTGCAGCCTTTTCTTCTGGAAGTCGTGGCACAAGACGCGTGATCGCTTATTCGCCGCTTTTGCCTGGGCCTTCCTCCTCATGGCGCTAGAGAGGCTGCCCCTCTTACTGATTCAGATGGAAGACGAGTCCAAGAGTATCGTTCACCTGCTTCGTCTCGTTGGCTTCTCGCTGATCCTTTACGCCATTGCCCAAAAGAATCGTTGGTTCATGCCCAAGAAGTTTTTCCTTAGACGTCACAAGGAGCACGCTTGAAAGCGCAAACCTATTCCTCCGGTCCCAAACGGGCGCCGTTAGCCAAAGGTAAGAAAAAGAAAGCGGCCGCCAAGGCTCCAGCGTACCGCGCGAGTGATTTCGACGGCGCTTTTCATGGAATGATGGGCCACATTTCGGGCGACACTAAAGCGTTTCAAAAACTGTTCGTGGCGCTGAAGAAGGTGAAGAAGGGCGATTTTCGCGTTCGCTTGAACATGGATCGCTCCGAAGGCGTGCCCCTCGACGTAGTGGAAGCTTTCAATGACGTGATCGAGCTGAATCAGAAGCTCGCCTCCGAGTTTCGCCGTATTAGCCAGCTGGTGGGTAAAGAAGGAAAGATCGCGCACCGCGCGGAGGTTGCGGGACTCGAAGGCGCCTGGGCGGAAAGCATCGGTTCGGTCAATGCGTTGATAACCGACTTAGTGCAGCCGACCAACGAGGTGGCGCGCGTGATCGGCGCCGTTCTCAAAGGCGACTTGTCGCAGACGATGGACACCGAAATCGAGGGTGAGCCGATCAAGGGCGAGTTCCTGCGGCTATCGAAGGTCGTGAACACGATGGTGAACCGCCTCGGAGCGTTCGCCTCGGAAGTAACCCGCGTAGCGCGTGAAGTGGGTACCGAAGGTAAACTTGGCGGTCAGGCGAAGGTAGAAGGCGTATCGGGCACGTGGAAGGATCTCACCGACTCGGTGAACCTCATGGCCTCCAACTTGACCGCGCAGGTACGTAACATTGCCGAAGTGACGACCGCCGTGGCCAAAGGCGATTTGTCGAAAAAGATCACCGTAGACGTTAAGGGAGAAATTCTCGAGCTGAAGAACACCATCAACACCATGGTCGATCAGCTGAACGCCTTCGCCTCGAAAGTAATTCGCGTGGCCCGTGAAGTGGGAACCGAAGGCCGCTTGGGCGGGCAGGCGACCGTAAAGGGCGTCGCCGGCGCGTGGAAAGATCTCACCGACAACGTGAACTTGATGGCCAATAACTTGACCGGCCAGGTACGCAACATCGCGGAGGTGACCACCGCGGTTGCCACGGGTGACCTGTCCAAGAAGATCACCGTCGACGTACGCGGCGAGATTTTGGAGCTCAAGAACACTATCAATACGATGGTGGATCAGCTGAACGCCTTCGCGTCGGAAGTGACCCGCGTAGCCCGTGAGGTAGGAACCGAAGGGAAACTTGGCGGACAGGCCACGGTAGGCGGCGTGGCCGGAACGTGGAAGGATCTCACCGATTCGGTGAACCTGATGGCGAACAACCTTACGGCGCAGGTACGTAACATCGCCGAGGTGACCACCGCGGTCGCCCAAGGTGACCTCTCCAAGAAGATCACCGTGAATGTGAAGGGCGAGATTTTGGAGCTGAAGAACACCATCAACACGATGGTGGACCAGCTCAGCGCTTTCGCCTCGGAAGTGATTCGGGTGGCGCGCGAAGTGGGCACGGAAGGAAAACTGGGCGGGCAAGCCACCGTAAAGGGCGTGGCGGGCGCGTGGAAGGACCTTACCGACAATGTGAACATCATGGGCAGTAACCTTACTGCGCAGGTGCGTAACATTGCGGAGGTGACCACGGCGGTGGCCACGGGAGACTTGTCGAAAAAGATCACCGTGGACGTGCGCGGCGAGATCTTGCGGCTGAAAGAGACGATCAACACGATGGTCGATCAGCTCCGGTCGTTCGCGTCGGAAGTAACCCGCGTGGCCCGTGAGGTCGGAACTGAGGGGAAACTCGGCGGCCAGGCCCGCGTGGAAGGCGTGGCCGGTACGTGGAAAGACTTGACCGACAACGTGAACTTGATGGCGTCGAACCTGACGGCCCAGGTGCGTAACATCGCGGAGGTGACGACCGCCGTCGCGCTAGGCGATCTCTCGAAAAAAATTACCGTCGACGTGAAAGGCGAAATTCTCGAGCTGAAGAACACCATCAACACCATGGTGGATCAGCTGAATGCGTTCGCCTCAGAAGTGACGCGCGTGGCCCGCGAAGTGGGCACCGACGGTAAGCTGGGCGGACAGGCCGTCGTGAAGGGCGTGTCGGGCACGTGGAAAGATTTGACCGACAACGTGAACTTCATGGCCTCGAACCTGACCAACCAGGTGCGCGGTATCGCGAAGGTCGTTACCGCCGTGGCGACCTGTGACCTGAAACAGAAGCTGGCTTTCGAAGCGAAGGGCGAGATTGCCGCGCTGGCGGATACGATCAACGAGATGATCGACACGTTGGGAACGTTCGGCGACCAGGTAACGTCGGTAGCTCGCGAAGTGGGCGTGGAAGGCCGACTGGGCGGACAGGCCAAGGTGCCCGGCGCCGCCGGACTGTGGCGTGACCTCACGGATAACGTGAACCAGCTCGCCGCCAATCTGACGAACCAGGTGCGCAGCATCGCCGACGTGGCGACCGCGGTTACGAAGGGTGACCTCACCCGGTCCATCGCCGTCGAAGCCAAGGGTGAAGTCGAAGTCCTCAAGGACAACATCAACGAGATGATCCGTAACCTGAAGGAAACGACGCAAAAGAATCAAGAGCAGGATTGGCTGAAAACCAACCTGGCGAAGTTCACGCAGATGCTACAGGGACAGCGTGACATGTTGACTGTGGCGAAGCTGATCCTGTCCGAGCTGGCCCCGCTCGTTAACGCCCAACACGGTGTGTTCTACCTCGTGGAAGACGACGTCTTGCTCGAGGGAGATAATCACGAGACCCAAGAGTCGAAAGTGCTCAAGCTGCTCGGAAGTTTCGCCTACCGCGAGCGCGTCAACCTTTCGAACAAGTTCCGCATTGGCGAGGGGCTGGTGGGCCAGTGCGCGCTGGAAAAAGAGCGCATTCTGCTGACGGACGTACCCAACAACTATATTCGCATTAACTCGGGCCTCGGCGAGGCTCCTCCGCTCAACATCGTCGTGTTGCCCGTGCTGTTCGAGGGCGAGGTGCGTGCGGTGATCGAGCTGGCCTCGTTCCAAAAGTTCAACGAGATCCATATCGCTTTCCTCGATCAGCTGACGGAGTCGATCGGTATCGTGCTGAACACGATTGCCGCGTCGATGCGTACCGAAGATTTGCTGAAGAAATCCCAGTCCCTCACTCAAGATTTGCAGAGCCAGCAGGACAAGCTGCAAAAGACCAACGAAGAGCTGGGCGACAAGGCGAAGCTGCTCGCGGAGCAGAAAGCCGAGGTCGAAAAGAAGAATATCGAAGTGGAGCAAACGAAGAAGGCTCTCGAAGAGAAAGCCGAACAGCTGGCCCTTACTTCGAAGTACAAGTCAGAGTTCCTGGCGAACATGTCGCACGAGCTGCGCACGCCCCTGAACAGTCTGCTCATCCTCGCCAAGATGCTGAGCGACAACCCGGAAAAGAACCTCTCGCCGAAGCAGGTGGAGTTCGCTCGCACGATTCACGGCGCGGGAACGGATCTACTGGCCCTGATCAGCGAAATTCTCGACCTATCGAAGATCGAGGCCGGCAAGATGGCGGTGGATATTACCAAGATCCACGTTTCGTACATCAAGGACGAGGTGGAGCGCAACTTTGCCCATCTCGCCCATACCAAGCGGCTCGGTTTCAAGATCGACGTCGATCCGGCGGTGCCGGAGATCGTATCCAGCGATGCGAAGCGTTTGCAGCAGGTCATCAAGAATCTGCTGTCGAATGCCTTCAAGTTCACCGAGAGAGGCGAGGTGTCACTCGTCATCTCCACGGTGAAGTCCGGCTGGAGCTTCGATCACCGGGTGCTCAGCAAGGCGGACCGCGTGGTGGCGTTCTCGGTTTACGATACCGGTATCGGCATCCCCAACGAGAAGCAGCACCTCATCTTCGAGGCGTTTCAGCAGGCCGACGGTACCACCAGCCGCAAGTACGGTGGCACGGGGCTTGGCCTTTCCATCAGCCGCGAGATTGCGCTGCTGTTGGGCGGAGAGATTCGCGTATCCAGCCAAGTTGGGATTGGCAGCACGTTTACCTTCTACATTCCGGATAACTACACCGGCTCGGCCAAGGCGGAACCCAAGCGCACGGTTCGGCAGGTGAAAGAGGTTCTGGAAGAGGCGGCGGATAGCTTCAAGGAAGCCCTTGATGCCGCGAACACTCCGGAGCTACCGATTGTTCTCGATGCCCCAAGCATCGAGGACGATCGGAACCGGATCGCGCAGAATGATAACTCAGTGCTGATCATCGATGACGACCCGAACTTCGCGCAGATCGTGTTGGATATCGCCCGCGAGACAGGCTTCAAAGGCATCGTGTCCTTGTCGGGAGAGCCCACGATCACGCTGGCCAAGCGTTACCGCCCCTCGGCTATCTTGCTCGACGTAAAGCTGCCCGACATCGAGGGCTGGGTAGTCCTCGACCGTTTGAAGCACGACGATGAGACCAGCCACATTCCGGTTTACGTTCTGTCGGGCCGGGTCGGAAAGAAAAAGAAGGCCCAGAAGCTCGGAGCCTTCGATTACCTCGAGAAGCCGGTCACGAAGGACCAGCTCACGACGGTGCTGACGGGGCTCAAAGATTACGCCAACAAGAAGACGAAGCAGATTCTAGTAGTAGAAGACAACGAGGTTCAACGAAACAGCATCCTCGAGCTGATAGGGCAGGGTGACGACGTCAAATTGTCGACGGCATCGCAGGGCCAAGAAGCCTTCGAGCTGATGAAGGGCAATCATTACGATTGCGTGATCCTAGACCTGTCGCTCCCGGACATGAACGGCTTCGACTTATTGAGGAGCATGGAACAGAACCGCCTCACGCCGCCGGTCATCGTGTACACGGGAACGGATCTCAGCCACGAGCAGCAGTCACGGCTGAAGAAGTCTACCCAAACTATCATCGTGAAGGATGCCAACTCGCCGGAAAGGCTATTGGCGGAGACGTCGATGATCTTGCACCGCCCCCAGGCCAGCATTACCGAGCGCCAGAAGGAAGCCCTGCGGGATGCATCGCATTTTGATCCGATGCTCGCCGAGAAAGAAGTGCTAGTGGTGGACGACGACGTCCGAAACATTTTCGCGCTGATGAGTATTCTGGAGTCGCAGCACATGAAGGTGGGCTACGCCGAGAGCGGAAGAGACGCGATCCAGTTCGTGAAGACTCACCCGCGCGTCGACATCATTCTCATGGACATCATGATGCCCGAGATGGATGGGTACCAAACGATCGAGGCCATTCGTCGGATACCTAACTTTAAGTCTGTGCCGATCATTGCCGTCACCGCGAAAGCCATGAAGGGAGATCGCGACAAGTGCATCGACGCGGGGGCCACCGACTACATCGCCAAACCGGTAGATTCGGCCCTGCTGTTTTCGCTACTTCGGGTTTACCTCGGGGATCAGCGGAAGGACTATCATTCGGTTCCCTCAAGCGAAGGTGTAGAGAAAGATGTCCAACCTTCAGTCTGACACATTGGAGGAGCTGGAGATCCGGTTGCTACTCGATGGCATCGAGGAACGGTACGGTTATGACTTCCGTGAGTACCGGCCAGCTTACATTCGCAAACAGGTTCGCCGTGAGGCGAAGGCTCTCAAGCTCGAAACCATCTCCCGCCTGCAGGAGAAGTTGCTTCGCAGCCACGAGCTATTCGAGCAGTTCCTGAAGGGAATGGCCGAGTCAAAAGCTTTTCCGTTCGAACCTGCACGGTTTTTCCGAGTGCTGCGCGAACAGATCTTTCCGCTGTTGGGCACTTATCCTTCAGTGCGGGTCTGGTACACGGGAGGAGACGTTTGCGGTCTGTACTCGCTGGCGATTCTGCTTGAAGAGGCGGGGCTGGCGAAGAGAACGCAGATCTATTTCACGGATTTGAGCGAGAAAACTCTGGAGGCCGCACGTGACGGAAAAGTTCCGGAGAACATGTTACTCGAGGCGGGCCGGGCGTATCGAGAGGCGGGTGGGCGATTCGAGCTAGGCAAGTACCTGGTAAAGGGAAAGGCGGGCTTGAAGTTTCGGGCATCGTTGCGAAGGAACATGGTCTTCTTTCCTTTGAATCCAGCTACGGACAGCTCGTTCAACGAGTTCAACGTCATCGTATGCCGGGGCACCCTCGCCAACACGGAGGAACCCTTACGCGGTCGGCTTTGCCAGCTGTTTCACGATAGTCTCTGTTTGCTGGGGGTGCTGGCCGTTGGGGATAAAGAGTCGCCGATGTTTGGGGTGCGGGCTTCGCACTATCGCCAGATAAAAAAAGGCGAAAGTTTCTACCAAAAAGTCAGTTGATGAAAGTTGAGAGCGTGATGAATACCACTAAAAAGGATTCAGCCGAATTGCTCGCGCAGCCGCGTATCTTGGTGGTGGATGACTCCCCCGAGAACTTGTTCGCGTATAAAACGACTTTGTCCGGAAACTACGAGGTCGTGGTGGTCAATTCCGGAAATGAAGCGCTTCGCTGCTTGCTAAAGGACGAAGAGTTCGCGCTCATATTGCTCGACGTGGTGATGCCCGATCTGAACGGCTTTCAGACGGCCAGCCTCATCCGCGCCCGTAAGAAAAGCAGTGCGGTGCCCATTATTTTCATCAGCGCGTTTCCCAACGACGAGATTCAGACGAGCCAAGGTTACTCGAGTGGCGCCGTGGATTTCATGTCCACTCCTATCAACCCCGAGGTTCTGAAGGCCAAGGTGTCTGCGTTCATCAATCTCTACAACTACAACAAAGCGCGTGAGCTGCTTTTACAAAGAGAACTGTTGCTGGAGAAAGAGCGTAAGGAAAACGAAACTCGCTTGTCCGCCGCCCGCCAGCGGGCCGAGCTGTTGAAGCGGCAGAAAGAGTTCGAAGAGCGGACCAACGATCTGATGACCCAGCGGGCGATCGAACTGGAGCAGTTTGCTTACGTGGCGTCGCACGATCTGAAAGCGCCCCTGCGCACCATTTCTAATTTTTTGCAGCTGCTATCGTCGCGTTACCAAGGAAAATTGGACCAGGAGGCCGACGAGTATATCCATTTCGCCGTAGAAGGGGCCCAGCGACTCACCCGCTTAGTCGACGATTTGCTCGAATACACCAAAGCGGGCTCGACGGTTAAGAAGGCCGATGGGCTGAAGGTGACCGAAATCGTGAAAGAGGTCGTCGATAATCTGAAGGCTCAGGTGGAAGAGAGTGGGGCGGAGATCGTAGTCGACAATCTCCCCTCCGTGAGTGGCGACCGCAATCACCTCATGCAGCTTTTTCAGAATCTCATCGGGAATGCGATCGCTTACCGCGGGGATAAACCGCCGCGGATCCAGATTTCGGCGGAAGTGCAAAAGTTCAAAGGCTGGACATTTTCGATTCGCGACAACGGTGTTGGTTTCGACATGAGGCACTCGAACGAGATCTTCAAAATGTTCAAAACCATGAACTCGAAGGGTAAGGGCACGGGCATTGGCCTCGCCATCTGTAAGAAAATCGTCGAGTCCCACGGCGGTAAAATTTGGGTGCAGTCGGTTCCCGGAGAAGGCACGACATTTTCCTTCTCCCTGCCCGACAACAGCATCAGCAGTCGCGCCCTCGATGGCTTGCGCGTGCTCATCGTGGACGATGCGGCCGAGGTGCGGGCCCTAGCCTCCAGCATCTTGCGCGGCGCCGGCGTTACTTCCGACTTCGCGGAGGATGGGCGCGAAGGGGTGGAGAAAGCACGCTACGGCTTATACGACGTGGTGCTCATGGACGTGATGATGCCCAAGCTCAATGGACTCGAGGCCGCGGCCTCCCTACGCAAGGCGGGTATCACTTCGCCGATCATCGCGTTCACCTCGATGGCAAACGATCAGCGGTTTATCGGCAGCGGGTTTACCGACTACCTCAGTAAAGAGGATCTCCACGACACGTTGATCCCGTTTCTTCGTCGCTACGGGCAGAAGGCCGACAACGTGCAGATCCACTCTCACTAGTCCCGTCTGGTCTTCAACTTGCAGTTCGTGGGGGCGGAGGCACCCATGATCGCCACCGTACCGAGACTCGATTCGGCCTTCAGCGACCCCGATGAGGTCATGATGGTCTTTTTCTACTTCGTTCCCTATCACGTCGGACACCCCGTCGAGCTGTCCCCCTTTTTTACCCGCGAGGGCGAAACCTGCTCCGTTGACCTCCAGCTACCGGGGGTTGATCCCGACGACATCGACATCCATTACCGTGACCGGCAGGTGTTCATTTCGGCTGAAGTTTCCGAAGAGGGGCATTTCTATGCGGCCATGACCCTGCCCCAAGACTGTACCCGCGAAGAGATTGAGGCGGTGTTACAAGGAGACACTTTGAGGCTGACATTGCATCAAAATGATTCATATTCTGAATCAGAAAGAGTCATTGTCGTTTGATTGGCCCCAAGCGCCTTACTGGCATTGACTTTAACGCGATGTATGCATGGCATTGGCATTGCAGCTTCGTGAGGCTTCGGGGGAAAAGCGTTGGATTCGTTTGTACAGGTAGAAGACTCATTCATGGAGAGCTTAATCGGATCGGAACACGAAGAGTTGTTGCTGCAGCTGAACGTCTGCTTACGCACCCCCAAACACGCTCGCGAGCTTGCGCTGCGTCGGTTTCTTAAAGCGTTGTGCCGCCATGGGGAGATGGAAAGTGCCCTGCTGTTCGATGCCCTCTTGGGCTCGGCGGAGGGGTACCACATCGCGGCGGAAGCCGAGAGTGAGGAACGTGAGCTCGAGAAGTGGTTGAGGCCGGTATCCGTAGGAGAGTGGCGGGACTCGAGCTGGGAAAGTTATCTGGGAGAGATGCGCGAGCTATTGATCTCGCATTTCGATTGGGAAGAGCGGGTGGTTCTTCGCCGGGCCCGGGTATTGTTCGACGATCGAGAGTGGAAACGTGTTGGTCTGCTTTACGCCTTCGTGGAGAAAGAAGGCGTGATTGCTCGGGCTAACCATTAACGGTAGGGCGAATTTAGTGGCTGAGCTTATCCCGTTGCTGTCGGAACTGAGATCCGTTCAAGATTTTGATTCTTTGCTTCGGTCTTTCGTTACTTCTTTACCATTAAAAGTCGCGGCGATTCGCGATGCGATGAGTTCAAGTCCGGAAGTGGCTGCTTCGTTACTGCACAAGTTGCAAGGTTCGGCTGGGGGGTATGGGTATCCCACGATTTCTCACGTAGTAGGTGAGCTCGAAAAAGGGGTGAAGGACGGTAAGTCGGCAATTGATTTGCACGATGGTCTGTCCACACTGGACGAATTGGTCCGTAGGGCGCAGCTGGGGCTAGACCCCGCGATTGACGCCTAAAGATTTTGGTTTGTGGGATTTGAATGAGGTTGGGTAAATGGCACGTCCAATAAAAATGTTCGGCCCCATGACGGGCTTAACGGCGGCTCGCGTTCTTATCGTGGATGACGATGAAGACTTGAGCGCCCTATTCGTACGCGTGATGGAGAGCCGGGGAATCGAAGCCCGGGCCGCCCACACCGCGAAGTCGGCTTGCGAATGGATATCGCGCGAGCCGTTCGACGGCGTGTTGCTCGACGTCTCCCTTGGCGACGACAACGGGCTCAATGCGATGGAGTTCCTGATCGCGGAGCAGCCCCAATGCAAGATCATGGTACTGACCGCCCATAGCTCCGTCGCCACGGCGGTGGAGGCGATGCGCCGGGGTGCCACCGGATTTTTCACTAAAGACAAAGGCTGCGACAAGATCGTCGACGAGCTGATGCAGTTGCTCAACCTAACCACGGTTTCGGACAAGGCGCTGAGCGCTTCCAGCCTGGGCAACCACGGCATGCTGGGAGTGAGTCCCGCAATCCGTCAGGTGATCAGCAGTATCGATCGCATGGCGGCGGTGGACTCTACCGTGCTCATCACGGGTGAGTCGGGAACCGGCAAAGAGTTGGTGGCGCGTGGTCTCCACTCTGGTTCGGGGCGGAAAGAGCAACCCTTTGCGGCGGTGAACTGCGGAGCGATCCCCGAAAACTTGCTCGAGTCGGAGTTGTTTGGTCATCGCCGTGGTTCGTTCACGGATGCCAAGTTCGATCGCAAAGGTATTTTTGAGATGTGTGCCGATGGCACGCTTCTGTTAGACGAAATAGGTGACATGCCGTTGCCGTTGCAAGTGAAGCTGTTGCGCGTTTTGCAGGATCGCGAGATCCGTCCCGTAGGCGGCAACGAGGCGATCAAGGTGGCCACGCGAGTCATTGCGGCGACCCACCGTAACCTGGAAGAGGAAGCGCGAGCCGGCCGATTCCGCTGGGATCTTTACTACCGCTTGTCGGTACTCCATGTGGATATTCCGCCCCTGCGCGGGCGCCGGGACGATATTCCCGTTCTGGTGGAGCACTTTCTGAAAACTTTCAACGAGCGCTTCGATCGCAAAGTGCAGTTCCCGCGTCCGGAGATCATGGCCCGCCTTCAGGCGTACCACTGGCCGGGCAACGTGCGCGAGCTGCAGAACACGCTCGAGCGCGGCGTGGTTCTCTCGAAAGACGGCGAGCTCAGCATCGAGGATCTCTTCGTGGGACATGGCAAGACAATGCCGGTTCGCAACGAACAGGTTCCCGACGCGAACGCCACGCCGATGTCGTACCACGGCGCTAAGGAAGGGTTCGAACGCCAGTACGTGACTCAGCTGCTTCGCTACTCCAATGGTAATGTGTCGGAAGCCGCGCGCATCTCGGGCCAATGTCGTCCGCAGCTCTACCGGATCCTGAATCGTTTGGGCATGAACCCCGACGAATTCAAAGGACACGGGGGGAGTGATGCCCATCACGTGTCGCGAATGGGAACAGATTCACACGCCCCGTAACAATTACGAACACGAAAATCGCCAAAACGGGACCACCTAGCATTCGTCTGCCTGGAAACTCGAAAAAACACCCTCTGCGTCACTGGCATGCCGGATGCAGTAGAGTTTGATCGAATCCGAAAAGAGATGAATATGGATAACTGGTCACGACAGGTAATTTTTGCGGCTCTCGTAATCACGATCGGCGGAGGCCTTAGCGGCATGAGTTCCATGCTGCCGAGCGCGAATTCGACGGCGGCAAGTTACCAGGCTTATTCGGTGCCCCAACCTCAGACGGTGGTAGTGAGTGCGAAGCGGACGGGTGCGCCTAAGTTTAAATCAGTCGTGAAAGCGAAAGCGGCGAGCAAGTCGGTAGCGCCTCGCCTCTTTTCGTCCAACTCGGAAGAAGCCAGCATTCGCACTTATGCGATGAACTGACTTTCGAGAAGCAGCCCGTGTTTGGTCGCGCGGGTTGTTGAGTCGTCGGTGGGGAGAAGTTGGTGGTTTCAGGCTTCTCCCCGCGACGGTCCACCCTCCAGAAAAGGTGACTTATGAACGAACAACAGAATCCACAGGTAAATGTAACCGGCCGGGGAGTGACCTGCGTGCCACTCGATCGCGAATACGTGTTCCGGATCCATCTCCAGAATTTAACGTCTTACGACTGTGATTTCCCCAAAGACCTGTCCATGGCCGATATCAAAATCGACTTTCAGGATGGGGTGCTCAAAGTGCGAGTGCCCCGCGCCCTGGAAACCGAGGGGGATGGCTTGATGGGTACGCCGGCGCGCCAGGTATGGCGGCCGACTGAATCGCCGTACCCTCAAGCGAGCTAACGAATGAGTTTTACGCAAATTAGCGTCCGTCGGCTCGTGCTAACGGACGCGATTAAAGAGCATCTGAATCACCATTCCCAACTCCTTCATGCCATGCACCCGAGCCTCGTGAACTGTCGAGTCACGATTGATTGCCCCCAAAACGACAGTCACCACGACCGTATTTATACGGTGAGGCTCGGTGTGTCCCTCCTTCAGGAGGAGCTCTGCGTAGTGCAGGGGCAGGCGAATGATCTTTACGAGTCGATTCGGCTGGTTTTTGACCGCGCGCACCAGACCTTAAAAAGGCATTCGAAAAAGTACTTCTGGCAGCGGCGCTCCTTACGCACCAAAGGTCGCCAGGCGCGGGCCGATCTGCTACATCCGAGGGTAGGAGACGGTTTTGAATTCCTTTGGCGCATTCCCGAATCATGAAAAATCCGGGTCGGAAGGTTTTCCTTTTCGCTCGGGAGAACGGCTGACCTTACGCGGCCTTTTGGCCGAAGATACGCCCTCGGATCGGTACCTCGTGCGCAAATACCTGCGCGATTGCATGAACTTCGACTTCGAAGTGGTCGAGGTCGATACCGTCGCCGAGACCATCAAACAGCTTACCGATTCCCGTTTCGATTTTCTTCTGCTCGACCTGCGCCTGCGCGATGGCGAGGGCAGTGAGGTTCTCGAAAAGATGGGGCGCGACTTCCCGTTGCTGCCGGCCATTATTCTCACGGGATTCGACCAGCTGGAGATTGCGACCTCGTCCATGCGGCATGGTGCGCAGGACTACCTCACTAAAGACAATTTGAATTCGGACATCCTGTCCCGTTCGATCTGGTACGCCATCGAACGTCACAAGGTGATTGAAAAGCTCGAGCGAGCAAAAGAACAGGTGGAGGCGGCCGATCGGGCAAAGACCGAATTTCTGGCCAACATGAGCCACGAAATGCGCACTCCGCTCGGCGTAATTTTGGCTAGCGTGGACCTCGTTCATTGCGGCGACGGCAAGTTCGACGTCGGACCCGAGTCACCGCTGGAGATGATCCGCCGCAACAGCCAGCATCTGTTGTCGCTGGTCGATGGTTTGTTGGATATTTCTCGTCTAGAGCTGGGAGTGCTTCCCACCAACGTGCATCGCTTTCATCTGATGCAGGAGATCAGCCCCACGCTGCAATCGCTCGAGCTGGTGGCGCACAAAAAAGGCATTGAGTTCGAAGTCACTTCGACCAACGTAAAGCGTGAAGAGATTGCCACCGACCACGTGCGACTTGCTCAGATTTTGTACAACGTCGTTGGCAACGCGATCAAGTTTACCGATCGCGGCAAGGTTTCCGTCGACATCCAAATGCTGGATGAAGAGCCCTGCACGATGCGAGCGCTGGTGACCGATACGGGACAGGGGATTCTTCCCGAACATCGGCCGCACCTTTTCAAGCCGTTCTTTCAGGGCGACACCTCGCCGGCTCGCCGTTACGGCGGGGCGGGGCTGGGGCTCGCGCTTACCAAACGCGTGGCGAAGGCACTGGGCGGCGACGTGCGGCTCGTGGACAGCATCCCCGGCAAAGGCTCCACATTCGAGATTACCGTGCTGAATAACCAGCAGGCCGTGGTGGCGTCCTTGCGGACCGTCGCGGAGGTAGAGGTTCCCCAGGCGGCTGGCGGCGGTACCAAAGTGCCGCGGGTGCTCGAAGGCGTTCGGGTACTCGTCGTCGAAGACTGTGAAGACAATCAGCGGATCGCCCGCTTCTTTCTGGAGGGGGCCGGTGCCACCGTCGACATGGCTGGTACGGCGCACGAAGGAATCACGGCGGTTCAGGAACAAAAATTCGACATCGTGTTGATGGACATTCAGCTGCCCGGAATGGACGGATACGGCGCGGCGAGAGAACTCCGCAATTTAGGGTTCTCCGCACCCATCGTGGCGGTAACCGCCCACGCCATGGAAGACGAAAAAGAGAAGTGCCTCGCGGCCGGCTGCGATGACTACATCAGCAAGCCATATCAATACCGCACATTTCTGGAGAAGCTCTCGCAGTTGACCGCACGGGTGTGACCAAAAAAAAACCACGTACAGAGGGAACCCTTATTTCACCGGTACGCTGCGCGTGTACCAACGATAGGTTCCCATCCGTACATGGGTCCGGACATAGATTCCGGGCTTCTAAGACAGCTCCACAAAAGTGGTGCTTACTTTTAGAACCGAAAAACTACCTCGGCTCGCCC